>LRTP01000593.1 GCA_001550305.1 Streptomyces diastatochromogenes | reverse complement strand
TCCGCGAGCCTGGCGCGTTCGACGGCGGATCCCACGTGGGCGGCGAACGCGGCGAGCACACGCCGCTCGGAGGAGGGCAGGGGGCGCCCGCGCAGGACGAGGAAGGCGCCGGGGCCCGCGGGCACGACCGTCGCGCCGTTGTCTCCGGGCGGCTCGTCGACCAGTTCCGCCGAGTCCATGCCGAAGGTCTCGCGGGTACGTTCCACCAGCGCCGGGATCGTGGCGCCGCCCCGCACGATGCTGCCGGCGAGCGAGGACATGGTCTCGGCCTCGGCGGTGGCGCGGGCCGAGCGCCGCGACAGACGCAGGGAGCGGTCGACGACACCGGCGACCACGGCGGCGACCGCCGCGAAGACCGCCAGGGCCAGCAGCGCGTTGGGATCGTCGAGCGTGAACTGCCCGACGGGCGGGATGAACCAGTAGTTGAGCAGCAGGGACGCCGTCACCGAGGCGATCACCGCCGAGACGACCCCTCCTATGCAGGCCACGCCCACCACGGTGAGCAGGAACAGCAGCGCCTCGCTGGTGAGGTTGAGCCGGTCCCGGGCCCAGTCGAGATCGAGCAGGAAGGTGAGCGCCACGGGCAGCAGCAGCCCGGCGACCGGGCCCGCGACCCGGCGCGCGGTCGACAGGGTGCGCCGCCGCGAGGGCAGCAGCGTGCCGCGTCCCGCGCGCTCGTGCGTGACGATGTGGACGTCGATGTCCGAGGAGAGTTCGACCACCGTCTCGCCCGTGCCGCGGCCGGTGACGAAGCGTTCGACGCGGCCCCGGCGGCTGGTGCCGAGGACGAGTTGGGTGGCGTTCTCGGCGCGGGCGAAGTCGACGAGGGCGGTGGGCACGTCGTCGCCGACGACCGAGTGGTAGCTCCCGCCCAGGTCCTCGACCAGCCGCCGCTGCCGGGCGAGCGAGGCGTGCGAGGCACCCGCGGCAAGTCCGTCGCTGCGGGTCACGTGCACGGCGAGCAGGTCACCGCCCGCCGACCGGTCGGCGATCCGGGCGGCCCGCCGGATGAGGGTGCCACCCTCGGGCCCGCCGGTGAGGGCCACGACCACCCGCTCCCGGATCTCCCACACCCCGCCGATACCGTGCTCGGAGCGGTACGACTGGAGCGCCTCGTCCACCCGGTCGGCCACCCACAGCAGGGCCAGTTGGCGCAGCGCGGTCAGATTGCCGGGCCGGAAGTAGTCGGCCAGGGCCGCGTCGATCTTCTCGGGGGCGTAGATGTTGCCGTGCGCCATCCGACGACGCAGTCCCTCCGGCGTGATGTCGACGAACTCGATCTGCTGCGCCCGTCGTACGACCTCGTCGGGCACCGTCTCGCGCTGCGGCATCCGCGTGATCTTCTCGACGACATCGTTGAGGGACTCCAGGTGCTGGATGTTGAGGGCCGTGATGACGTCGATCCCGGCGGCGAGCAGTTCCTCGACGTCCTGCCGGCGTCTGGCGTTGCGGCCGGCTCCGGGGACGTTGGTGTGGGCCAGCTCGTCGACGATCGCGACCTGCGGCCGGCGCTCGAGGACCGCGGCGAGGTCCATCTCCTCGAACTCTCCCCCGCGGTGGGCGCAGTGGGCGCGCGGCACGACCTCCAGGCCGTCGAGCAGCGCCTCCGTGCCCGGGCGGCCGTGGCACTCCACGAACCCCACCACCACATCGGCGCCCCGTGCCGCCCGACGGCGCGCCTCGTCGAGCATGCGGTAGGTCTTGCCGACCCCCGGGGCCGCCCCCAGATAGACCTTCAGCCGACCGGGCCGTACGTCACCCATGGCGGTCCGTACCTCACCCCCGCCGGTCCGCACATCACTCATCTCGGTCGGTCCGTCATTCATCGCAGCCGACGCGCTCCGCTCACTGAAGATCAACTCTCCGACGGGAAGGGGTACTTCCCCCCTACCGAAGCCCTTCCGTGAGTCGTTCGGCGCGCTCATTGACGCATCCTTGGCGCCGGTCACGTGGACGTTGACACCGCCTTGACGTGCGCTGCCCCGACCGGGTGAAGGACGCACCGCCGCAGGCGCGGTTCCGGGTCGGCCATGTCTGTGCGGGGTTCCGGTACCGCACCGTGCGTGCCATGAGCCGTTCAGGAAGTGGGCCGGAACCCGGCCCCCACGACGGCACGCTCCCCTCACCTTCGATAGTGTCGGGAAGCCGGTCCGGAGCGATCACACACGGAGACTGCCGACGTGCGCGTGAACCGATACGTACGAACGGGAGGGGCCTACGGGCACCTGCTGCTCGTCGTCGTTCTCGCGCTGGGCGTGTTCGTCATGCACACCGTGGGACACCCCGACCAGCCGCCCGGCGACGGCATGAGCCGCGCGTCCCAGGTCTCGACGATGCCCACGGTGGTGGCCGCCCACGACCCCATGGAGGCTCCGGCATCACCGGAGCGGGGCAGCGCCGCGCACTCCACGCACACGTCCTCCAAGGACAGTCCGGCCATGGCGATGGACATGGTCTCGCTGTGCGTGGCGGTGATGTTCGGTGCGTGGGTGCTCACGGCACTGCTGAGGAGGGCCCTCGCCCGGCGTCCGGACTGGCTGGCGAAGCTCCTCGCCGAGGCGCCCGTCATGCTGCGGCCCAATCCCCCACCCCGCGGCCCTGATCTCACCGAGTTGTCGGTCCTGCGGCTGTAGGCCGAACCGCCCTCGCGGACGCGCACCACGCGCGCTCCCGCGACGACGCGTACGCCCACACAACCAGAACCAACACACGAGGTGAGTTCACGATGACTGCCTTCACGCGCGCCTTCCACGGCAAGCACCTCCACCGCAAGCCCGTCCGCCGTGTCGCGGCCGTCGGCGTCGTAGCGGCCGGGGCCCTGATGCTCTCCGCCTGCGGCAGCGGCGGAGACGGTGCGAGCGGCATGGACCACGGCGGGAGCAAGAGCTCGGCCACAGCGACCGCGACGGCTGCCGCCAAGGCCGGTGACGTCGACGAGGCGGACGTCACGTTCACGCAGATGATGATCCCCCACCACGAGCAGGCCGTGGCGATGGCCGAGCTGGCCGGCGGCCGCGCCTCCGACGCGGAGATCAAGGACCTGGCCGCGAAGATCGAGAAGGCTCAGGACCCCGAGATCAAGACCATGACGGGTTGGCTCAAGTCCTGGGGCAAGCCCACCACGGCGGGGGACATGCCCGGGATGGGCATGGGCGGCGACGGCATGATGTCCGACAAGGACATGAAGGAACTCAAGGCCATGCAGGGCAAGGAGTTCGACAAGATGTTCGCCCAGATGATGATCGACCACCACAACGGCGCGATCGCCATGGCGAAGACCGAGCAGAAGAGCGGCCGGAACGCCGACGCCAAGAAGATGGCCGACGCCATCGTCACGGGCCAGTCCGCCGAGGTCAAGCAACTCCAGAGCATCCTCGACCGGCTCTGATCCGCGGTACCCGTTGACCGTTCCGGGCTCCCTCGGCCTCCGTGGGGAGCCCGGGCGGTCACTCGGGCACTTCAGTGGACATGCGGACCGCCGGTCGTCTGTGGCCTGCCTCGCGGTACGAGGAACAGGGCGACGCCCGCGCTCACGGCGGCCACCACCGCGCTGAGCCTGAACGCGTCCGTGAAACCGTCGATCGCGCCGTGCTCGACGCCCGCGGCGGCGACGGTGGACAGGACGGCCACGCCGATCGAACCCCCCACCTCGTGGAAGGTGTTGACGACGCCCGAGGCGAGCCCGGCCTCTTCGCGAGCGACCATGGCGAGCGCCGTGGTGGTGGCGGTGACGAAGACCGCCCCGAGGCCGAGTGAGGCGATGGCGAGGCCCGGCAGCAGGCCGGCGTACACGCTGCCGTCGTGCGACAGCCGGGTCAGTGGCGCGGTGCCCGCCGCCGCGATCAGCATGCCTGCCACGGCGGTCGTCCTGCTGCCGATCCTGCCGACGAGCCGGGACCCGAGGTGGGCGCCGACGGCGGTGGCGACGGCCACGGGCAGGAACACGAGGCCGGTCCCGAGCGGGCTGAAGCCGCGTACGTGTTGCAGGTAGACCGAGCCCAGGAAGAAGAACGCGATCAGCAGCGCGGTGGCGATGAGCAACAGGAACGCGCCCGCGACCACGGGACGGCGGGTGAGCATGCGGAGGTCCATCAGCGGGGCGCCGCCGACCCGTTCGGCGGCGGCGAACGCCCCGTACAGCACGACCGCCGCGAGCAGCGACAGCAGTGTGGCGGCTCCGCTCCAGCCCGTGTCGCCCGCCTTGACCAGGCCGTAGATGAGCGCCCCGGTGCCCGCGGTGACCAGCAGCGCGCCGGTCAGATCGAGCCGGGCCGGCCGCGGCGGACGGGCCGGGAGCAGGCCCGGCAGCGCGGCGAGGGCAAGGACGCCGACGGGCACGTTGATGTAGAAGACCCACTGCCAGCCGGGCCCGTCGGTCAGCGCCCCGCCCAGGAGCACACCGATGGCCGATCCGGCGCCGCCGACGGCGGCCCAGACGCCGAGCGCCTTGTTGCGTTCCGCGCCGTGGAAGCCGGTGGTGACGATCGAGAGCGCGGCCGGGGAGAGCAGAGCGGCTCCGACGCCCTGGGACATCCGGCCGCCCAGCAGCATGGGCGCGCCCGTGGCAAGCCCGGTGACCAGGGACGCGGCGGTGAACACCGCGATCCCGGCGAGGACGGTGCGGTGGGCGCCGAACACGTCGGCGAGGCGCCCGCCGAGCAGCATCAGCCCGCCGAAGCACAGGGTGTACGAGGTCACCACCCAGGTCAGCGCCTGCCTGCCGAGGTCGAGGTCGGTCGCCATGTCGGGCAGGGCGACGTTCACGACCGTGACGTCCAGGATGAGCATGAACTGGGCCAGGCAGAGCAGGACGAGCATCAGCCAGCGGCGCGGGTCGGCCGGGGGTTGCGAAGCGGACGCGTGGTGCGCGTCAGCGGTGCTGTGCGTCACGACGGCTCCTCCGAGCGTGCGAAACGGAAGGGGGAAGTGCGGCCGGGCCACGACGAACTCGGTACGAGCCCCGTCAAGTGAACTGTACGGCCCAGTACATGTGAACTCAACCGTTCAGTTCACATGTCGGTAGACTCGTCGCATGAGCACGAAGGACGACACGAAGGACGTCAAGCGGCCCCCCGCCGGACCGCGCGCCGAGGCGAAGCGACTGGCCATCCTCAAAGCGGCCCGCGAGCTGTTTCTGCGTGAGGGTTTCGACGTGAGCGTCGATCTCATCGCCGCCGAGGCGGGCGTGTCCAAGGTGACGGTCTACAACCACTTCGGCAGCAAGGAAGCCCTGTTCATCGGAGTCGTCAAGGACTCGCTCGACGCCCCGCTCGGCGGCACCCTCGCCGATGCCGTCGCCCGCCTCGCCGACTCGGACGACCTGCGTGAGTCGCTCATCACCGCCGCCCGCGCCTGGGTGGCCGGAATCCGCACCAACCCGGAGATTCTCGCGTTGCGGAACGTCGTCGCCCGCGAACTGCACCGCTTCCCCGAACTCGGCGAGGGCTGGCACGACGCCGGTCCCGAGCGCCATCACCCCGCCGTCGCGGGAGCACTCCGGCAACTGGTCGCACAGGGCCGGCTCGACGTCCCCGACATCGAGGTGGCCGTGCTCCAGCTCTACTCCCTGCTGGTCTTCCCGTACCTGGTCTTCAGTGCCTACGGCACCGACGTGGACGACGGTCTCACCGACCGTCTGATCACGGGTGGGGTCGACATGTTCCTGGGCCACTACGCCCCGCGTCACACCGAGCCGTAACCGAGCCGTAAGGGGAATCGCCTTGCCCGATCCCAGCGCATACGAGGTCCGCCCCGGCGTCCCGTCGGTGGAGGACTACCGCCGGCTCCGCACACGCGCCGGTCTCAGCGACAAGTCGGCCGAGGGCGCGGCGGTGGGGCTGGCCCACACCTGGTACGGGGTGGTGGTCGTCCACGGTGGCGATCCGATCGGCATGGGCCGGATCATCGGCGACGGTGGATGCTTCTTCCAGATCGTCGACATCTGCGTGCTGCCCGAGCACCAGGGACATGGACTCGGCCGCCGCATCATGCAGGCCCTGAACGACGAGTTGGAACGCCGCGCGCCGGCACTCTCGTACGTCTCCCTCATGGCCGACGGCGACGCGCACCATCTCTACCGGAAGTTCGGGTTCACCGACAGGGCGCCCAAGTCCATCGGGATGGCCCGCTTCATCCGGGCCGACTGAAGGGCGGCACGGCCGTCCCGGGTTGTCCATGAACCCTTGGCCGGGGACAGGGGCGGGGGCGGAAGCGTCCGCTGTCAGGCCGCCGCGGGCTGGGGCTCGGCCGTGTCCGGCACGCGGCTCGGGGTCTCGCGTCGGAAGACGTCCTTGAGGTAGAGCACGGCGGCAGCGCCCAGCACCCACAGCGGGAGGATCACCAGGGCGCGGGTCAGGCCGTCGTCCTGGAATCGGGAGAGGCCCTGCATGGCGCGGACGCCGACCCCGACGGGCAGGATCTCGGACAGCGGGCGCAGCCAGGCGGGGAGGTAGGCGGCGGGCATGATGCCGCCGCTGCTGCTGTTGCCGAGGATCAGCAGCAGGATCGAGGCGAGACTGACGCCGGCGGAGCCGAACAGGCGCAGCAGCACCATGGTCGTGGCGCCGACCGCGGCGCCCATGAGCGCGACGACGAGGGCGAGGGGCAGGAAGGGGCCGGGCAGGGCGCCGAAGCCCGTGCCGCCGCCGATGACGGCGACCAGGACGCCGCCGCCGGCCACGCCGAAGAGGGCCAGGCTGGCCATCCGCCAGCGGTACTGGAGGCGGGGGGCGAGCTGGTAGGTGGTCATGCCGAAGAGGTATCCGGCCAGTACCAGGCCGAAGGCCGCGTAGAAGACGGACAGCCCCCGGGTGTCCCCCGCCGACGCCGGGGCGACGTCCTCGACGGAGAGGCGGTGGTGTTCCGCGCGGGCCACGGAGCCGAACGCGGTGGTCACGGTGGCGGTGACGGCGGCTCCGTTGGCACTGCCGTAGAGCAGATCCCCGTTACCGAGGTAGGCCGCGTAGACGGACCGGTCCTGGACGGCGCGCCGGGCGGTGGATTCGTCGGGGTAGGTCTCCAGGGTGAAGCCGTCCGGGACGACGCGTGCGAGGTCCTGGCGCAGGCTCGCCTGATGGGTGCCGATCTCCGTGGTGCCCACCCGCAGCTCGTGGGGGCGCGGTGCGTGGAAGGCGGCGAGGTAGACGCTGACGAACACGGTGCCGATCAGCAGGACGACCGCCACGGGCACCAGGACGGCGCGCGGGGTTCCGGGGCGCGGCGGCGGATGGGCCACGTCCAGGGCGTGCTTGTGGTGCTGTCGGGCGGAGGAGTGCTGGGACATCGGAGGCAGGATCCTCGCAGAATAGGAAGAATAGAAGTCAACTGATAATCTTTGTACACCACAATCAGCTGCCTTACAAAAGGGGTCCGCCACGTGAAACATCCCGACCGGCGTACGGGCTATGTGGCCTGGCAGATCGGCCAGATCATGGCGTCCCGGATCGAGCGCACCCTGCGCCCCTTCCAGCTGACCCTCGCCCAGAACAGCGCCCTGATCCAGGCCGCCTTCGACCCGGGCGTCTCCAGCGCGACCGCCGCGCGCAGGGCGGCGATCACCCCCCAGTCCATGGGAACCGCCGTCAACGGGCTGGTCGAGCGGGGGCTCCTGGAACGGCGGACCGCCCCTGGCGACAGACGCACTCAGCGCCTGCACGCCACCGAGGCCGGGCTGCGGCTCGCGGCCGAGGCCGGCGCCGCCGTGGACGCCACCCACGCCGAAGCCCTGGAAGTACTCACACCGACGGAGCAGGAACAGGCCCACTCACTGCTCCTGAAACTCCTGACGTCACTGAACCCGGCTGCCATGGACGTCGACAACACACCTTGAGGAGCCACCGGGCCGAGCAGGTCGCGACACCGTCCTGGCCGAGCAGAACGCGCTACGCACCTCCTCGCCCCGGAGCTCGGCATGAGCCCTTGGGCGAGCGACGTCGAGGTCGTCACCATCGGCTTCGGCGAAGACCTGCCGCAGCCGCGGCCCATCGCGCGGAGCGCCCAGCTCGCCGCGCCGTTGTACTTCCGTTCCGGACGCACCGCAGACATCCTGTGCGCTGTCATGGTTGCCGACGAGTTCGACGCGAGACAACAGACCAGCCCCCGTCGCCGTCTGGTGCTGTGCGTCACCTAGGGATTTGCCCCGATGCCCGCACCGAGGTCGCTCGCCTACCGTCGTGAGCAGTGCTGAACTTCCGGTCAGCCGATCCATTCTGGATCGAACTCGTGCGCTACGGAGGCCCGATGAAGGCGATCGCCCAGGACCGGTACGGCTCGCCTGACGTCTTGGAACTCAGGGAGGTCGACAAGCCGGTCGTCGCCGACCATGAGGTACTGGTTCGAGTCCACGCGGCCGCGGTCAACGCCCGCGACTGGCACCTCATGCGGGGCGACCCGTACCTGGCGCGCCTGGTGCTCGGGTTGAGCGGCCCGAAGACGAAGATCCGGGGCACGGACTTCGCTGGTCGGGTGGAAGCGGTGGGCAGGAACGTGAAGCGGTTCCGTCCCGGTGACGAGGTATTCGGCGAAGTGGACGGGGCGTTCGCCGAGTACGTGTGTGCCCAGGACAACGTGGTGGAGCCGAAACCAGCGGGCCTGTCGTTCGAGCAGGCGGCCGCGGTGCCGCTGGCGGGGAACACCGCGCTGATGGGCCTGCGCGACCTGGGACGGGTACAGCCGGGACAGCAGGTCCTGGTCAATGGTGCGTCAGGTGGTGTCGGCACCTTCGCCGTACAGATCGCCAAGGCGTTCGGCGCGGAAGTGACCGGCGTGTGCAGTACGAGAAACATGGAACTGGTCCGGTCGATGGGCGCGGATCATCTCGTCGACTACACCCGGGAGGACTTCACCCGGAACGGACGGCAGTACGACGTAGTGTTCGACCTGGTGGGGAACCATACGTTGACCGAGTGCCGACGCGCGCTGACACCCACGGGGAGGCTCGTTCTCTCCGGTGGGGGCGTATCCGAAGGCGGGAGCCTTGTCGGGCCGATGGGTCTCATCCTCAAGGGGCAAGCGATGTCACGCTTTGTCCGCCATCGGCTGCTCGTCCTCACGGCGACGCCGAGCAAGGAGAACCTGGCAGCGCTGAGAGAACTCGCCGAGTCCGGGAAACTCACCCCAGTCATCGACCGGACCTACCCGTTGAGTGACGTACCCGAGGCCATTCGGTACCTCGAAGTGGAGCACGCGCGCTCGAAGGTCGTCATCACCGTGTGACGGACCGCTGAAGCCCAGCATGCACCTGAGGCCGCCCCCTCTTCCTCACTCCTCCCGATACCGGGACCGGTCGGCGGCCAACCATGTCAGCCATGCCGGCCAGGGGCAGTGGATGCGCTACCGGTTGAGGGTGAGCGAGTTGTAAGGCGTCAGGTTGAAGCTCCCGATCTCCTGCCCCTCGAGCGCCACGTGGCAGCCGACGCCGTTGTAGCCGGTGCACAGGCTCATGCCGGCGCCGCCGTACTGGTTGTTGAAGACGTAGTGGTCGCCGTACTGGTTGCTCAGGTTGTGGGCGCCGTAGCTCCAGTACACGTTGGTCGGGTGGGGGTCGAGGTACGGGTTGCGGTCCTGGCCCCAGATGCAGACGGCTCCGTACGGGCAACCATTCCAGTCGCCTTCAGCGGGCCTCGCCTGCGCCGCTCCGCACATCGCCACGACTGCGGTCGCCGCGGTCGCCAACGCGGCGACGCCGCGCAAGATTTTGCCCATGTCATTCCCCCTGTGTCTGAACCGGTCGCCGGAACGGAGACAACTATCGGCTGCGCGCCGTCGCTCTGACCATCGTTTCGACGGTGCCCGAAAGGGGTTTGGGCCGGCCATACCTCGGGTGATCCGGTCCGGTTCAGCACACCGTCAGGCTGGTAGAGCGCCCGAATCGACCGGCCGCCCTGACGTCTACGCGGTGTCGGCCAGCTGGGCCCGGAAGAAGTCGGTCAGCTTCTCGACCGCGGGCCCGACGTGTGGCTCCTTGTCGTAGAGGTCGACGTGGCTGGCGCCGTCGATCCAGTGGAGCTCCTTCGGGGCGCGGGCGTTCTGGAACGCTTCCACGCTCATCCAGGAGGTCACCGCCTCGCGTCCGACGATCATGAGAAGCGGGCGCGGCGCGATCAGGTGGACGAAGCGGAAGGCGTCGAAGAAGGCCATGCGGTCGACGCTGGACCAGGTGAAGGACTTCGCCGAGCGTGGGTGCTGAGCGCGGTCGGAGCAGTAGTACTCGCAACCCTCCACGGCGTGCCGGCCCCCCAGCGCGCGGGCCTGCTCGGCCGTGTCGGGGAAGAGCGGGAAGGTCCGGACTCCCTCACCGCGGGCCTCGGCAGTGCGTGCGGCCGCGGCCGCGGCGAGCATGTCCTGGAAGACGGCCGGGTCCTGGGCGCCGTCGGCGCCGTCACGGAACTGGCGGGCGATGTCCACGGCGCTGACGGTGCCGACGGCCTTGATCCGATGGTCGGACGCCGTCGCGCTCAGGACGTAGCCGCCGGAGGCGCAGATGCCCAGCGCCCCGACGCGGTCAGCGTCGACATCGTCACGAGTAGTGAGGAACGAGACCGCGGCCTTGATGTCCTCGACCCGGTGGGCTGGGTCCTCCAGGCCGCGCGGCTCGCCCTCGCTCTCGCCCTGGTGGGCGGCGTCGAACGCGAAGGTGACGAAGCCCTGCTCGGCCAGGCGAAGCGCGTACAGGCCGGCGGCCTGCTCCTTCACACCGCTGCCGGGGTGGCTGACGACGATCGCCGGGCGCGGTCCGACGACCCCGTCGTCCGGCGTGTACAGGTGGCCGGCGAGCTTCAGGCCGGCACTGGGAAAGGTGACGTCGGTCCTCAAGGGGGTGCTCCAGTCGCGGAGGGACGGGCTCGCGGTGGGCGGGCTCCGGTGGCCTCCTGCCGGCGGCCACACCTCCACGGTGGCGTCGGCGCGTTGGGGGTACCAGGGAGGGTGCTGCCTATGCACGCCAGTACCAGGCACGCGGCTGTCCGTCTGGGGACACTTGAGTCATGGAACTCCAGGACAACGCTTCCGGCGGCAACGAGCTGGGCCATTTCCTGCGCTCCCGCCGTGCCGCTCTCGATCCGCACCAGGTCGGCCTTCCCGACGACGGCCGTCCACGCCGAGTGCCGGGCCTGCGCCGCGAGGAGCTGGCCCAGCTCGGACACGTGAGCATCGACTACATCGTCCGCCTGGAGCAGGGGCGCACCCGCCGGGTCTCGCGCCCGGTCCTCGACGCGCTCGCCGACGCGCTGCAACTCGCTCCGGACGAACGCGCCTACCTCTTCACCGTCGCCGACGTCACCCCCAGCGCTCCCACGCCGGGACCGGGCAGACAGCAGGTCGACCCGCAGCTGCAACAGCTGCTCACGACCATGCACGACATCCCCGCCATGATCCTCAACCGGCGCATGGACGTCCTGGCCTGGAACCGGGGCGCGGCCGCCCTGCTCACCGACTTCGGCGCGCTCGCCCCAGCCGAACGCAACCTGATCCGGCTGACCTTCCTCGACGACGCCTACCGCGCGCTGTACGCGGACTGGCCGCGAGCCGCGCGCGAGTGCGTGGCTGTTCTGCGCATGGAAGCCGGCCGCCACCCCAAAGACCAGGCCCTCGCCGCACTGATCGGCGAGCTGAGCCTGCGCGATCCGGACTTCCGCACCTGGTGGGCCGACCACCGGGTCCGCGGGGCGCACCGGCTCGCCAAGACCTACCTCCACCCCGTCGCGGGCAGCATCACCCTGGACGTTCAGCAGTTCTCCGTCGACACGCAACCGGACCAGCAACTGGTCGCCTACACCGCCCCACCCGACTCTCCCTCCGAGGAAGCACTGCGTTTCCTCCTCCAGTGGGCGGCCCGTCCCGACCAGGCGAACGACAGTCCGGCCACGCACGACAATCACCGCAGGAAGTGATCAGGCGCAAGGCATCACTCAACGAGCGCCGACCCGCCTCGAACGCGTCGGCGAACCACATCCCTTGAGAGCACACATGAAAGGACCAGATCACCTGAGCCGGGGACCAGATGCTTGGAGACAGGACACGAGGACTCACGGTCTTCGCCGGCACCCGCGACCTGATCCCCCCGACAGCCGCCGCCTTGCGGAAGGGGCCGACGTGTCCGGACTCGCTGTCGACCCACGAGGCCGACGGCCGGCCGCACCTCCATCCGCGACTGCCGACCCCCGCGGGACGCGCCGCCCGCCCCGACCCCGGGCCTCAGTACTTTCCCCACCGGCCCTCACGCCGCCGCGTCGTACGCGGCCCGCAGCCGGACGCCGCCGGTGCGGGGCCGCGGGGCGCGCTCCGCGAACACAGCCAGACGCAGCACGAGATAGCGGCCGATCCCGACGAGCGCGGTGGCCGACAGGTACACCGTCTGCTGCAGGACGAGTCCGGCGCCGGGACGGAGCGCGGCCAGCGAGCCGACCGCGGCGGACGTGACCAGCCAACCGAGGGCAATGGTGGCCGCGCTCTTCAGGTGGCCGGCCAGACCGGGCCGGCCGTGGCCGAACGAGACGCGGGCGTGCAACTCGGTGGCGACCACGGTGGAGGCGACGGTGGTCAGCGCGTTCGCCGCCATCCACGGGATCCACCGCGAAAGCAGGACCAGGGCCGCCGAGGCAGCCAGGGTGACCCCGCTGCCCAGCCCGGCGAAGCGCCCGAAGGCCGCCGCGTGCCGACGGATCAGTCGCAGGCCGTTCATGGTGATCCCCTCCCGGTCCGCTGCCCCTGGCGGGGTCGTCGTCGTCATGCCGCAGAGCGTGGCCGACCCTCCATTCAGCGCGGTTTCAGAGCGTTCTCAGGGGTGCCGGCGGTGGTGAAACCGGTGCGGCGGTACGCCACCGCCCGCCTCGACCGTGATCAGCTGGTCAGCGGCATGGAATTGGGGGGAGCCCCCCGAACCGGCCGTGCCCGCCGACCGAACCACCGTCACCCTCAGGGCCGCCCCGCTCAACCACCACGATCCGTGGACCCTGGAGGGAGTCGGCATCCGCGAGGAACAGCAGCCGGTGATCCTCGGCTGCGACGCGGCCGGCTTGAGCTGCCGCCCGCAGGAGATGGTGGCTTCCGTCGCCGAGTCCCGGAAGGCTTCGGGGTCCTCTGCCAGGGCGTGCGGTTGCCGGGCGGACCGTGAGTTTGGACCATCCACGGCGCGAAGGCGTCCTCGGCCAGGACCTGGTCGAGGCGAAGTCGGTGGTGGACGGCAGGTCAATGAGCCTGGCCCGCTCACGACCTGACTCACTTCGGGGCTTACGCGCCCTGCTCCGCGAGTGTGACCTTCCGGCCCGCGCGCGCCGCCTCTCGGACCCGTTCCAGCATGGCGTGCCGCCGTACGGCGTGCCGGAAGTCGGGAACGCCGTCCTCGTCCGGCGCGAGGCTCCCGATGATCTGGTCGCGGAGAAGCGCGTACTCGTGAGCGACACTGCAGGCGGGTTCGGCGGATCGCTCGGTCCATTGCGTCAGCGAGCGCTGATAGCGGGCGGGAACCGGAAGTTCGGTCAACGCGCCCTCTTCTCCTCGGGCGCCGTACAGCCGCAGCCGCCCCTGGAACCACAGAGCCTGGTCGGCCTTGACGACGAGATCGCCCTCCGTGCCGTTGATCTCCCAATGAAACGCGGTGGCGCGGGAGGTCCCACCGCGAAAGTGCATTGCGGCCATGGCCCCCGACTCCAGCACACCAGTGACGGCGATCTGGTCTTCCGCGCTCTTGGCCGCGACCGCCCCGCTCGTGACGTTCGTGACCTCGGGGCGCAGGTTCTCGACGAGAGCTGACACCTCGCGGAACTCCCCGAGCACCATGGTCAGCGCGTCGACCGAGTGCCCGAAGGGAATCGACAACAGCGTGGCGCCGCTCGTAGCGTCCAGCACGTACGCATAGTTGTCGTCGTAAGTGGCGCCCCCGATCCAGCCCGACCCAAGCATGCTGGTCGACAGCACCCGCCCCACGTAGCCCTCAGCGACCAGGTCCCGCAGATACCGAAGCGGCGGAGCCGACCGGGCCTGCAGACCGACAGCCGTAAGAACACCCCTGCGATGCGCGAGGTCGGCGAGTTCCTCGGCCTGCGCCAGGTCGGCACCGAGCGGCCACTCACTGAACACCATCTTCCCCGCTTCCAGCGCGGGTCGGATGAGCTCCAGGTGATGCGGAACCTTCACCGTCACCACCACGAGATCGACTTCCTCACTGCGGGCCAGCTCCTCTGCGCTGGCGAAGGCCAGCGGCACCGCGTACTTCTCCCCGGCCGCACGCGCCGACTCGGCGCTGCTGGCGCTCAGCGCGCGCAACTCGTATCCGTCGAGCCCGGCCAGCGCCGGCACATGGGCGGTGGCCGCCCACCCGCCGCTCGCGCTCAGCCCCACGACACCGACACGAATCAGCTCCTGATGAGGGGAAGTGGACGTCATGCGCACCCCAGCGTTCGCGACCGGCCGCTCTCTCACCTCAAAACGGCCCATAGCCATGGAGGACACGGTCCAAGCATCACGTTCAGCTCAGCGAGCAGCTGTCGGACCTGTTGTCGGACCTCCAGTGGGGCTTCCGTATCGACGGCACGAATCCGCGCGTGCACGCCACCGAGACCACTCGCAGCCTCTGGCACCAGGAGAAGATCAGTCCGCCGGGGTACTTTGCGGGCGCGAGTACTTGACGGCGAGGACGCAGCCCCGACTCACTCACGGGACGGGTTGGGCGTCAGACGTCCGCTCGGAGACGTGGCTCGGTTCCACGAGGAAGAGTCCGTGGTGTACACGTCGGGGGTCTCCATGACGGTTCAAATCTCACACGCACCGCAGAGGAACGGCCCCCGACCAGGTGCATCGGTCGGGGGCCTCTCTCGTTTGGGCACACCGTGGTTCCCCGGTCCTGCCCGTGGTTCCCCGCGGATTGACGTCCTTGGCCACGGTGAGCACAGTGTGGGCGCAGAGCGGACAAGGCGTGTCATTCCCAGGGCGGCCTTACGGGAACTGGAGGCGCAGCCTGACGACGCCGGAGTTGTTGCCCTTCGTGATAGTCCCGTCGCCGCCGGCCCCGCGGAAGACTCCGCTGCCACCCGTGACGGCAACAGGCAGGATCTGCTCATTGTCACGGAGCTGAATGAACTGAATGCTCAATTGCCCATCGCGCAGCCGCAGGGTGAAAATCCCTTGCGATTCGACCACCGTGTTGGGCCCTGAACCAGTGACCCGCGTCGTGGTGAAGGTGCCGTCCCCGACACCGATCTTCCGACCATTGTGAAACACGTCTAGGCTCAAAATCATCTCGTCGCCGAGACTCGGCCCAGGCGGCCCCCCGAGGTTGAGTTTTTTCACCTGCGCGAACTTCACGCCGAACTCTACGAAGCAGTCACCCCTATTGGGGTTGGCGGCGTGTGAGACGTGGCAGGTGTGGTGGTCACGCCCACGTTGGGTGGCTGCTGCCGGGGTGACAAGGGAGGCGGAGGCAGTCGCTAGAGCGACCGCCCAGATGACTCTTTTTCTCATTGGCGGAGTCCTTCCTCGATACGCGCGGTTCGTGTTGGCGTCAGAGCATGATGGGTCCAGGCCAAATGGAGGCCATCAGCAATTACCCGTAACAGATCCGTCGCAAGTCGATCCGAGGGGTGTTTCACCCGGTTGCGGAAGGAGCACTGATACGCACCACGCTTCCAGGACTGAGCGTGAGTCCCGGGGGCCTGCTGCTTGAGGAAAGCCTGATCTGATCAGTTGGTCTCGTCGCTCTCATCCTGCTCGGACCCGGAGTCCGTCCCGTCCGCGGACGGGGCCGGTGGCGGTGCCCTTCGGTCCGGTGGTGAGTGTGAGCAGGGTCCACTCTCCGCTGCCGATGTTCACGGTGGCACCAGGCAGGAGCTCTTGCCGGTCAGCCGATCCCGCTCCGCATTCGCCAGTTCCCCCTCCCCACACAGCCGGCCTGACCCCCACCCCCACCCCCACCCACGTCGGGAGGTCCGAGAAACAGCGCCTAGCTGCAATGCCGTTGCTTTATGCAGTCGCGGGGTGGGGCCGTTGGATGCGGACTGCTCGGGTGCCGGTGTGGGTTGGTTGGGGCCAGGTGTGGTGTTCGGCCCGTTTGAGCCGGTAGTTGGACATCTTGCGCTTGATGACGCGGGGCTGGCTGCGCAGGCGTCTGTGCGGCAGGAGGCGTTCGAGCAGGTCATGCTGGAGCAGGACGAGGGTTCTGACCAGCACCTCAGGGGGAAAAACTGCCCGGCGTGACGGTCACGCTGCGCCGGGCGGAGCGCAGAGTTTCGGTGAAGGAGATCCGGTCGGCGTCCAGGCCCCGGGTGGCGGCGGTTCTGGCCATCAGCTCACGCAGTGCGTGGTGGACGAGCAGGTGGGCCCAGATCTGCTGCACGACACCGTCGGGGGTCTTGCTGCTCAGCACCGTGCGGGCTCCGCGTTGATGGGTCTTGAGCTCGGCAAAGACGGCTTCTGCTTCCCAGCGCTCTTGGTAGAGCGCGGCCAGCTGGCGGGCGGGATAGCGGCGGGCATCGCTCAGGGTGGTCACCAGCCGGTAGTCCTCGGCCGCCCGGCCGGTGCCGTGCAGCTGGTAAGCCACCACCCGCACCGTGACCGGATCGGTGTGAGTGCGGTCGCCGGCGGCGTGGATGCGCGAAAGCCACGATCCATCACGCAGCATCCGGTCGACGGGCAGGACCCTGTTGGCGGGCACCCGCCACAACAGATCGGCACCGCTGTCGGTGAAGGCCCGCCACAACGGCACGCCCAGGAACTCCCGGTCGGCCAGGATGAGTTGGCCGGGTCCGCAGGATCGTGGCAATCGGTTGACCAGGGTGACTTCGCCAGTGCGGCAGCCGGCCAGTTCCGCGTCCAGCACGAGGTGGGTGCCCACCTCGATCAGGCAGGCCATCCGGACCTGCGGAAAGCAGGACTTGTCGTGGCCGCGGCTGTTTCCGGGACGGCCGAACGCGGCCTCGTTCGCCGGGCTGTCGGCCACGTCCCAGCAGGTGGCATCCACCGCCAGCAGCCGCAGTCCGCGCCAGAAGCAGCCCGGAGCAGCCTGGGTGCCCATCGGCTTGGCGGTCGTGGCAAACAGCACCCGTAGCGGCTCCGATCCCAGCCGCTGACGGGCCCTGAACAGCGACGACTTCGCCGGGATGTGCCACTCGCCCAGCAGTCCCCGGCCTCGCAGGCCCTCGACCAAGTGCCGCATCACTTCCAGATACGGCGCCGGTGAGAACAGGGCCAGTGCGAGCACGAAGTACACCACCAGCCGGGCCGGCAGCAGGCGTCTGCGATGCTCCGAACGACCACAGGCGGCCACCACACGATCCACCAAACCCGGCGGATACACCCAGGTCAGCAGGCCTAACCCCGATATCTCACCGACATCTGCAGACACCCGAACCACCCCCGGAAGCACTGCACAGCAGCGTACGCCGACCAGCTAACGCAACGGCATTGCGCCTAGCTGCCGTTGGCGGACTGGCCGTTCAATGCCGGGCCCAGGTCGACCGGGGTGGACGTGGCGTTCGGCGGCGGAGGGAGGACGACCAGGGGCTGGCCGGCGGGCGGGACCGGCGGGGTCATGTCCGACTTGGGCAGCTTCGGCGGGGTGGTCTGCTTGAACAGCGTGGTGTCGAAGTCGACCAGGCCGGTCTTCTCCATCACCGTGATGTGGTCCAGGACCGTGTCGTTGGCCTGGTCGGCCAGGGCGCGCACCAGCGTGTTCTTCGTCGTCGAGCGGATCTTTGCCACGGTGTTGAAGATCGAACCGTGCGTCTGGCGAAGAATGTTGGCGAAGTCGATGTCGAACTGCTTGCCGCTGTCCGCCTTGAGGGTGGTGACGAAACCTTCCTGCTGCGGACTGGCCACGTTGGGCAGCGTCACGTTCAGCATCGGCGCGATCTTGCGGCAGGTCTCGTCCAGCGCCGCGTGCCCGTCGATCAGGTGCTGACTGGCAGTGAGGACCCCCTTGCTCTGCCCCTTCTGGAGCCCGATCTGCCCCACCGGGTGCTCCCACAAGCCGGCAGCGCGCACCGCCACCACGAAGGCCCGGTCCCCCTCGGTCAACGGCCCCCACTGGGTGTTGGCGATGATCCGGTCGTTCGAGGTCGACACGGTGTCAACTCCGAGCATCGACGGGTAGATCAGCGCGCCAAGTGTGAGAGCGAGCGCGCCCCCTACGAAGATACCGCCCACCATGTTCAGCGAACGCTGCACCGTTCCTCCTGCCCGTCAAGAAATCCGCCGATTCGTCATCGCCCGACTGGGGCGGACGAAGAGCATTACGCGCGCGGTGCCGTTCAGGTTCACCCGGCCCGGAAAAAGGGTTCATGAACGGCGCCCTGGGGAGGGTTCTTCGGGCGGCGGGAGGGGCGTGAGTGTGCGGGACGACGGCACCGGGCCGTCTGTGCTTGCCACGCGGCCGGAGGCAGGCGGGCGTTTCCGCCTCGTTGGGGCTGGTGGCGATGGTGGAGGCGCGGTCGGTGAAGCGCAGGACGTTGGGGCAGACCGGGGCGCGCTCGGCCTCGTAGGTCTCCAGCAGTTCCTCAGGTGCGGCGCCCTGGCGGACGACGGCGAGCTACCGGTTTCAGCGCGTCCTGGATGCCGGTGTTCATACCCTGCGCGCATCGGGTCCGGGGCGCGGCCGTGTCAGTCGGGAGAGCTCGCCGGCAGCCATGGTTCGTGCCATCGCGGATATCCGGCGACGAGCTTGCTCGCGGCCGTCGGTCCCCAGGTTCCATGCCGGTAGCGCTCGGGGTCGCCGGGCGCCTCCAGCAGTGGCTGGACGATTCGCCACGTCTCCTCCACCGAGTCCTCCCGGGTGAACAGGCTCGCGTTGCCTTGCATCGCATCACTGAGCAGGCGTTCGTACGGTTCGGGTGCCTCACCCAGCTCGGCCGCGAAGAGGAGGTCGAGGTTCACCAGCTGCGTGTCCTGCTTGCCCGGCTGTTTGGCCTGGATGCAGAAGTTCATGCCAGGGCTCGGATCGATCCGCAGGATCCACTGGTCGGGCTCGGGCGCGAACCGCTCCGCGAACGCAAGCCGCGGCGGGCGCTTGAACATGATCCGGATCTCGGTCACTCGCTCGGGGAGCGACTTGCCGGCGCGGATGAAGAACGGCACCCCGGACCAGCGCCAGTTCTCGACCTCCAGCCGCAACGCGACGAAGGTCTCGGTGCGCGAGTGCGGCCGCACGCCGGGGACCTGCAGGTACCCCTCGTACTGCCCGCGGACGTAGTGGGCCGGGTCGGCGTCGGGGATCGCCCGGAACACATCAACACGGCGGTCTCGGAGCGCGTCCGCATCGGCGGCTGACGGCGGCTCGGACGCCACCAGGGCGAGCAGCTGCAGCAGATGGTTCTGCACGACGTCACGGAGCGCGCCGACCGGGTCGTAGAAGTGGCCGCGGTCCTCGACCCCGAAGTCCTCGGCCATGGTGATCTGCACGCAGGAGACGTGGTCGCGGTTCCACACCGGCTCGAACACGGAGTTGGCGAACCGCAGGAACAGGATGTCCATCGCCGGCTCTTTGCCGAGGAAGTGATCGATCCTCAGCAGCTGATCCTCGTCGAGGAGCTGGCGCAGCTCGGCGTTGAGGGCGCGCGCCGACGCGAGGTCATGGCCGAACGGTTTCTCCACGACGACCCGGGCACCCTTGGTCAGCCCGACGCCTGCCAGGCCCCCGACCACCCGGGCGAACAGCGACGGCGGGATCTCCAGGTAGAAGACGGGGTGCCGCCTGCCGTTGACCGCCCGGGCGAGGCGATGGAACGTCTCCTCGTCGGCGTAATCGCCCTGCACATAGCTGAGTCGGGCGGCGAACCGGGCGAAGACGCTGTCGTCGAGCGGCTCGCCCGCTGCCTTGATCGCCGCGCGGGCGTGGTCACGCAGCGCGTCGTCGGACCAGCCGTCGCGCGCCACTCCGACGATCGGGCAGGTCAGCAGCTTGCGCCGCTCGAGCCGATAGAGCGAGCGAAACGTCATCTTTCGCGCGAGGTCGCCAGTGATCCCGAAAATGACCAGCACGTCCGCGGGAACTTTCGATGAGTTCAAAGCCATCTGATCCCCCTTACGGGGCCGGCACGGCACTAGGGTCGGGCGTCATGAGGGTCGGGCGTCATGGTCATGCTGGCGGCTGGGCGCCGGCGCGAGCCGGGACCTGGCCGGCCGCCGCGTCCGCGAGGACGAGCGACGCCGCCGCCTCGACCCGGCCGGCGGGAATCGACCGGTCTCCCGCAACGAGCCTCGAGAGCGGTTCGCGCTTGTCCGCTCCGGTGATGAGCCAGAGCACTTGCTGGGCGCGGGCGAGCGCCGGATAGGTGAGTGTCATGCGCTGGTGGCCCATGTAGGGGGCCGTCAGGGCCACCAGCCGGTCCGAGACTTCGAGCACCGGGTCCCGTGGCACCAGCGAGGCGGTGTGCCCGTCCGGGCCGAGGCCGAGGTGAACGAGGTCGAAACGCCCGGGCAGCGACCGCCCGTAGGCGGCGGCCGCCGCGTCAAGGTCGGTGTCGTTCACGGGCATCGCGATGACCTCGGCCGGGGCCGCACCGAGGCTCTCCCGCAGGTGGGTGAGATTGCGGTCCGGGTCGCCGTCGGGCGCGACCCGCTCGTCGACCTGGAACACCGCCACGTGCTCCCAGGGGACGTGCTCATGTGCGAGCCGCGCGAACATCGCCCATGGCGTGTGCCCCCCGCTGACGGCGAACGTGAATCGGCCGTGGGCTTGCACGCAGGTCCGGGCCAGCCGCGCCACGAACGCCGCCGCGGTGCCGGCGACCGCATCGGGGTCGGCGACGACTTGGAGTTCGTGCTGCACAGCCGTCAGCCCTTCTTCTCGGCGTGCCCGCCGAACTCCGAGCGCATCGCCGAGAGGATCTTGTCGGTGAACTCCCCGGCCTCCCTGGACTCGAAGCGCTCGTAGAGCGAGGTGGTGATGACCGGTGCCGGGACGCCTTCGTCCACCGCGGCGAGGACGGTCCAACGGCCTTCCCCGGAGTCGGAGACCCGCCCGGCGAAGCCGTCGAGGGAGGGCGAGCCGGCGAAGGCGTCGGCGATCAGGTCGACCAGCCACGAGCCGACGACCGAGCCGCGCCGCCAGACCTCGGCCACCTCTCCGACGTCGATGTCGTACTGGTAGGCCCACGCATCGCGCAGGGGCGTCGTCTCCGCGTCGACCTCTTGCCGGCCTTTGCCGACGTCCGCGCGCTTGATGATGCTGAGGCCCTCGGCGATCGCGGCCATCATTCCGTACTCGACCCCGTTGTGGACCATCTTCACGAAGTGCCCGGCGCCGTTCGGCCCGCAGTGCAGGTACCCGAGCGGGGCGGTGCCGTCGGTCCGGGTCCGGCTCGGCGTCGGCTCGGCACAGCCCTCGCCGGGAGCGATCGTCTTGAAGATCGGGTCCAGATGGGCCACGACCTCGTCCTCGCCGCCGATCATCAGGCAGTAGCCGCGCTCCAGGCCCCAGACCCCACCGCTGGTCCCGCAGTCGACATAGTGCAGCGACTTGTCGGCAAGACGCTTGGCGCGTGTGATGTCGTCGCGGTAGTAGGAATTGCCGCCGTCGATCAGGATGTCACCGGGCTCCAGCAACGGCTCGAGCTGGTCGAGGATGGAGTCGACGATCGCGGCCGGAAGCATGAGCCATACGGCCCGTGGCTTGTCCAGTTTCGCGACGAAGTCCCGGGGCGAGTCCGCGCCCGTCGCGCCCTCGCCGGCCAGTTCGGCGACGGCGTCCGCGTTGACGTCGGACACGACGCAACTGTGGCCGTCTCGCATCAGCCGACGCACCAGGTTCGCCCCCATCCGGCCGAGCCCGATCATCCCGAGCTGCATGGGCTTGTCTGTCGCCATCTGGCGCCTCCTAGTCCTTGAGCGTGCGGTAGTGCCGCATCAGCGCGTTCGTGGACGAGTCGTGTCCGAGTTCGGGGTCGGTCGCCCTCGCGAACTCCGGGATGATCGCGACAGCAAGCACGTCGCCGAGCTCGACGCCCCACCCACCGGAACGCCCGAGGCGATGGCCTCCTCGATCTCCGGCAGCCCCTCGGGCGTCCCGGGGATCTCGCTGAAGAGGTCGCGCCGGGCGGCCCTGGCGTGCGGCGCCTTGGCGGCCGCCACCGTTCGCTGCGTCTCGTAGGCGAGCAGCGTCCCCGGACTGCCGGAGTCGGCCGCCCGGATGGCGTCCATGCACAGAGTGCGGATCGTGTTGACGGAAAGTGTTTCCAGGTCATTGTTGCTCAATGCGAGCCTCCCTGAAGGTGCTGCCTCTGCGCTCATGTCGAGTGCGGCAGACTAGGGTTGAGCTTTCCCGGCCGGGGCGAAGAGCGCCGCGCCGACAATGCCCGCATCGTTCAACAGCTGCGCCGGTACGATCTCGGTCCTGAGCTCGATGTACGGCAGGAATTTGTCCGCCTTCTTGCTGACGCCGCCGCCGATGACAATCAGGTCGGGCCACAACAGCCGCTGGACGAGCTCGAGATACGTCTCCAGACGGTGCGCCCATTTCTTCCAGGACAGGTCGTCGTGCTCGCGCACCGACTCCGCGGCCCAGTCCTCGGCATCCTCGTGGTGCAGCGGCAGGTGCCCCAGCTCGCTGTTGGGCACCAGGAACCCGTCGGAGAAGACGGCGCTGCCGATACCGGTGCCGAGCGTCACCATCACGACGACGCCCTTGCGTCCCTTGCCGACGCCGAAGCGCATCTCGGCGATCCCGGCCGCGTCGGCGTCGTTCACCACCCTCACGTCGCGGCCGGTCGCTCGTGCGAAGAGCTGGGCCGCGTCCGTCTCCATCCAGGCCGGGTCGATATTGGACGTCGTCTGGACTTTGCCGCCCCGGATGACTGCCGGGAGCGTCAGCCCGACCGATCCAGGGACGCCGATCTGGGTGAGCACCTGCACGACCACGTCCGCGACTGCCCCCGGGGTCGCCGGATGCGGGGTCGGGATCCGGACCCGCTCACCGATGAGGCTGCCGAGCTCCAGGTCGACCGGCGCTCCCTTGATACCGGTTCCGCCGATGTCGATCCCCACCGCGTGGGCCGTCTTGTCCAGACTTGCCTGCGCCACTGCCCGCTCCCCTCAGGGGCCGGCCCAAAATGCGTTGTGTGAATTTTGGACGTCAGGCCCCATAAGAGCTTCGCCATGTAGTCCTCAACGCTCGCACATATCCTTTATGTTCGCCACATCACTCTTACGGGGTTATATCGAAGCCGAATGGGTATATCGAAGCATTGCGCGCCCTCAAGAGCATTGACCTTCCCCTCATGTTCGAGAGGAACGCGACTGCGACTCATTGCCGGCCGCGACGGTACCCTCCAGCAACTTTCGGAAATCAAGCCGACTGGGAACCCGGCCCACAGGCCCCCCCCCCGCATCCATGAGCCGTTGCCTCTTCCCACCCGGACCGGCCGCGACCAGAGCTTACGGAGGCGTGATGCCGACCACCCCGATCCGCCTGCTTCTTGCCGACGTCGACGGCACTTTGGTCACGAACGACAAGGTCCTCACCGACCGCGCCGTCCATGCGGTCCACAAGCTCCACGACGCAGGCGTCCTCTTCGCGGTGACCAGCGGGAGACCACCCCGCGGCATGTCCATGATCATCGAGCCCTTGGCGCTGACCACTGAACTCGCCGCCTTCAACGGTGGCCTCATCGTCAACCCGGATATGACCGTCGTCGAACAGCAGGTCATTCCCGCGGAGGTGGTGGCACCGGTCCTCGCGCTGATGGAGTCGTTCGGCCTCAGCGTCTGGATCTACCGGGGTGCCGACTGGTACGTCCGCGACGCGAAGGGGCCGCACGTGGATCGCGAGAGCTGGACGGTGCAGTTCGCGCCCACGCTCGTTCCCGGCTTCGACGGGCTCGAGCAGGGCACCGCCAAGGTCGTCGGGGTCAGCGATGACCACCAGGTCGTCGAGGCGGCCGCGGTCGCGGCTCGCGCGCAGTTCGGCGAGCATGTCTCGGCCGCCCGCTCGCAGCCCTACTACCTCGATGTGACCCATCCGCAGGCCAACAAGGGCGGTGTCGTCAAGTACTGGTCAGCCAAGCTCCAGATTTCCCCCGAACAGATCGCCACGATCGGCGACATGCCCAACGACGTACTGATGTTCGCCCACTCGGGACTGTCCATCGCGATGGGCAACGCCGGCCACGAGGTCCAGCGCGCGGCCAGGCGGGTGACGACGAGCAACGAGGAGGAGGGCTTCGCGAACGCGGTCGAGCAGTTCATCCTCTGACCCGCGGCACCGCAAGCCCGGGCCTGGCCGCCCTCAGCCTGAGACCTGACCCAAGAAGGAGGACCGTGAGCGTCGAGCATGAGAAGCAACGTGCCGCCGAGGCCGCGGCCGAGCTGGTGGAGGACGGCATGACCGTCGGCCTCGGCACCGGATCGACCGTCGCCCACCTCCTGCCGGCGCTGGCCCGCCGCGGTCTGTCCCTGCGGTGTGTCGCGACGTCGCCGCAGACCGAGGAGGCGGCCCTGATGCTCGATCTGCGGGTCGAACCGTTCGGCAGCATCGACCGCTTCGACATCACGATCGACGGTGCGGACCAGATAACGCCGGACGGCTGGCTCGTCAAGGGCGGCGGCGCCGCGCACACCAGGGAGAAGATTGTCGCGGCGGCCGCCGCCCGCTTCGTCGTGATCGCCGACTCGAGCAAACGAGTGACAGCGCTGCACCCGCCGGTCCCGCTCGAGCTGCTCGAGTTCGGGCTGGCCGCGACCATGCGCCTGCTCCACCCGGTCTCCCTGCGCGACGTGCCACGCAGCCCCGACGGCGGCGTCATCGCGGACTACCACGGTGCCGTCGACGACCCCGCGGGCCTGGCGGCGCTGCTCGGCGCCACCCCCGGCGTCGTCGAGCACGGCCTGTTCCCTCCGACGCTGGTCGCCGACGTATTCGTCGCCCACGGCGACTCGGTCGAGCACCACAACCATGCCAAGTCCCGTGCCTGAGAGGATATTCGGTGTGGGCGGACTGCCCTTTGTCCCCTCTCTGCTCCGACGCCCGGCCCTCCGCCGGCTTCTCTGCCACCGGTTCCCGCAACTGCTGATTCCCGGCCCACCGTGATGAGCGGGGGTGGGCGTGCGCCGTGCCGAATGAACGAGGAGGCCACGGGTGCCCATTGGCAGTGGGCCGTGCCTGATCAGACCTGGTCACAGACGCCTTCACGTGCAACGCTGCAGCCCGGCCGGAATCGACCACCCCGAGAAGCGCCCCTCCCTCTGGGTCGTTCCTAACCAGGGCGCACCCACCACGTCCCACGGACGCCCGCTCCAAAGCATGACCACAGGCCAACGGACCCCGCCCCGCGGCAGCGGCGGGACTTCGGGAGTGGGCGGCGGGGACATCTGGCAGCCAGCCAGGATTTCGGGGATGCTCGGTTCAGCGGGCCGTAACAGACTTCTCCACCACCGGGCCTGCATGGAATGGGGAACACGCCCGAGCCTGGGATCGAGACACGAAGTGCTTACTACACTCGCGCCGGAGCCCTCCGAGCCTCCGATGAACACTCCGTCGGCCAGTGTCTCCACAGTCCGCCCCGAGGGCGGGCTTCGCCCGGCAGCCCGACAGCCGCAGACGTTTCCGTTCGCATTCGCACAGATGATCACCGCATCCCCGACGCCGACTCCTCCCGGGGCAGGCTTCTCGGGTCGATCCGTATGCATGCCGACCCCGTCTGACACCCTGTCACCAAAGTCGGCGCCGGGTCGGCGTCAGCACCGCCGGAACCCACCCCCGACCAGCATGAACCGCCAAGATCATTTGCTCGCCCAACGTGGTCTGACCTGCAAAAATAGAGGCCAGAGGCTCACCTGTTAGTCTCACCAGGAGGTACCCATGAAGATGCTCATCAACGTGGCGGAGACGGTGGTCGCGGACGCGCTGCGGGGTATGGCGGCCGCGCATCCCGAGCTGACGGTGGATGTGGACAACCGGGTGATCGTACGGCGGGACGCCCCGGTGCCCGGCAGGGTGGGACTCGTATCCGGCGGCGGGTCGGGACACGAACCGCTGCACGGTGGTTTCGTGGGCCCCGGGATGTTGTCGGCGGCCTGTCCGGGCGAGGTCTTCACGTCACCGGTGCCGGACCAGATGCTGCGCGCGGCGGCGGCCGTGAACAGCGGCGCGGGCGTGCTGTTCATCGTGAAGAACTACACGGGGGACGTGCTCAACTTCGACATGGCGGCCGAGCTCGCCGAGGACGAGGGCATCCAGGTGGCGAAGGTCCTCGTCAATGACGACGTCGCCGTCACCGACAGTCTGTACACCGCCGGGCGGCGCGGCACCGGCGCGACCCTGTTCGTGGAGAAGATCGCGGGCGCCGCGGCCGAAGAGGCCGCGCCGCTGGAGCGGGTGCAGGCGCTGGCCCGGCAGGTCAACGAGAACTCCCGCAGCTTCGGTGTCGCACTGAGCGCCTGCACCACGCCGGCCAAGGGCAGCCCCACCTTCGACCTCCCGCCGGGGGAGCTGGAGCTCGGCGTCGGCATCCACGGCGAGCCGGGCCGGGAGCGGCGCGCGATGATGACCTCGCACGAGATCGCCGACTTCTCGGTCAACGCGATCCTGGAGGACCTGAACCCGCGCAATCCCGTCCTGCTGCTGGTCAACGGCATGGGCGCGACGCCGCTCCTGGAGCTCTACGGGTTCCACGCGGAGGTGAACAGGGTGCTCACCGAGCGCGGGGTGCCCGTGGCACGCACGCTGGTCGGGAACTACGTCACCTCGCTGGACATGGCGGGCGCCTCGGTGACGCTGTGCCAGGTGGACGAGGAGCTGCTGCGGCTGTGGGACGCGCCGGTGAAGACGCCCGCGTTGCGCTGGGGCGTGTGAACCCCGGCGGCATCGGCATGATGTCGCCCCCCCCCGCCCGGTCAACGTTCGTACCACGCAAGGAGATTCTGTGCTCGACGCCGAGTTCTTCCGCCGTTGGATGACGGCGACCGCCGCGTCCGTGGACCGCGAGGCGGAGCGGCTCACCGCTCTGGACTCGCCGATCGGCGACGCCGACCACGGCAGCAATCTGCAGCGCGGCTTCACCGCCGTGGTGACCTCGCTGGAGAAGGAGGCACCGGACACCCCCGGCGCCGTGCTCACCCTCGCCGGACGCCGGCTGATCTCCACGGTCGGCGGCGCGTCGGGTCCCTTGTACGGCACCCTGCTCCGCCGTACGGGCAAGGCCCTCGGGGACGCCGCGGAGGTCACCGAGGAACAGTTCACGGACGCGTTGCGCGCGGGCGTGGACGCGGTGATGGCGCTGGGCGGAGCCGCGCCCGGCGACAAGACCATGATCGACGCACTGGTGCCCGCGGTGGACGCGCTCGCCGAGTCCTTCGCCGCGGCGAAGACGGCCGCCGAGGAGGGTGCCGTCGCGACGACACCGCTCCAGGCCCGCAAGGGCCGGGCCAGCTATCTGGGTGAGCGCAGCATCGGGCACCAGGATCCGGGTGCCACGTCCTCGTCCCTGCTGATCGGCGCGCTCGTGGAGGCCCGCGATGAGTGAATCCCCGGGCAGCACGAACCAGTTCGTCGGCATCGTGCTGGTCTCCCACAGCGCCGCCGTCGCCGCCTCGGTCGCCGAGCTGGCGACGGGACTCGCGGGCGGCGAGACGACCGCTCCCGTCGCCGCGGCCGGCGGGACCGTGGACGGCGGTCTCGGCACCAGCGCCGAACTGATCTCCGCGGCGGCCGCCTCGGTGGACCGCGGCGCCGGGGTCGTCGTGCTCACCGACCTGGGCAGCGCGGTCCTCACCGTGAAGGCCCTGCTGGCGGAGGGGGACGAGCTCCCCGACAACAGCCGCCTGGTGGACGCGCCCTTCGTCGAGGGCGCGGTGGCCGCGGTGGTCACGGCCTCGACCGGAGCCGACCTCGCGGCGGTCGAGGCGGCGGCCGCGGAGGCGTACACCTACCGGAAGGCGTGAGAGCACGGGCTGGAGCGTGTGAGTGCAGGGCCCGAAAGTGGTGATCGCCGGGCCGGGAGGTCGGAGCGCGGGTCGGAAGGGCTCGGCGCGGGGCCGGAAGGCCTGAACGCGGGGTCGGAAGGGCTGAACGCGAGGGCCAGGAGGTCTGAACGCCGGACCGGGAGGGCTGAACGCGAGGGCCAGGAGGTCTGAACGCCGGACCGGGAGGGCTGAACGCGAGGGCCAGGAGGTCTGAACGCTGGACCGGAAGCGCTGAGCGCTGGGGCACGAAGGTCTCGACGGCCGGGCGTCGACCGCGGTCGGTCGGCGCCCGGCCCAGCCCTCAGGCGAGCCCTTCCGCGACGATGGCGAGGGCCGAGCGCACGGTCGACACCAGTTCGGCCTCCGCCACCGCGGCGTCGGGCTGCTCCTCGTCCGTGCGCCACGCGTAGTGCTCGACCGCCGTGCGCAGGGCGCTGTTGAGCATGGCGGCCTGGATCTCCGAACGCAGGTCGACGGCGGGCAGCCCGGCCCGGTCGGCGAGGGCGCGGGCGAAGGCCGGCTCGGCCTCGTCGTGCGCCTGGAGCCAGACGGCGCGCAGGCCCGGCTCGGTCCGGGTCAGTCTCATCAGCGCCCGGATCTTGGGCAGGTGCGGTCGGGGCGTCGAGGGGTCACCGGTCGTGGCCGCCCGTTCCAGGGCGTCCTCGAGCGGCCGGCCGGGGCGCCATGCCCGCAGGGAGGCGGCGATCGCGTCGATCCCGGCCGCGAACAGCGGGCTCACGCAGCTTTCCTTGCTCGGGAAGTAACGCCACACGGTCCGCGCTGAGACCCCGACGGCCTGCCCGATCTGCTCCCCGGTGGTCGTGGCCACGCCTTGGGCGACGAACAGTTCCACCGCGGCGCGGGCTATCTCCAGCCGGATCTCGGTCTTGCGCCGCTCGGTCAGCGGTGGCCGGCCCGTCCGGCCGCGGCCCCGGCCGGGGGGTTCGGTGATCGCGCCGTCCGGCACTGGCGACTCCCTCGACTCGACGACGGGCGGCTGCCGCCCGGGCTGCCGCGATTCTAACGATCTCGAAAACGGCTCCAGACTTTATGTCATGGAGAGACAATAAGTCGTACTGTGTGGCGCACGACGACCTCGTCGCACCACGTACGCACTTCTGGGAGCACGTCATGAGCACCACTGGACTGGCCGGCCGCAGCGTCATCGTCACCGGAGCGGGCTCCGGAATCGGGCGGGCCACCGCCCTGGCCTTCGCCGCGGAGGGCGCCCGGGTCCTGGTGGCCGACCTCAACGCCGAGGGCGCCGAGAAGGTCGTGGAGGAGATAGCGGCGGCCGGCGGCACCGCCGTGGCCGTGACGGGCGACCTGAGCGAGCAGACCGTGGTCGACCGGGTGACCGCGACCGCCGTGGAGCAGTTCGGCGGGGTGGACGTGCTGGTCAACAACGCCGGGATCATGGACCGCATGTCGGCGGCCGGTGAGGTCGGCGACGCGGAGTGGGAGCGGGTCATCCGGGTCAACCTCACCGCTCCCTTCCTGCTCACCCGGGCGGTGCTCCCGCACATGCTGGAGGCGGGCAAGGGCGCCATCGTGAACACCGCCTCCGAGGCCAGCCTGCGCGGCAGCGCCGCGGGCGCCGCCTACACCGCCTCGAAGCACGGCATCGCGGGCCTCACCAAGTCCCTCGCCGTGACGTACCGCAACAAGGGCATCCGGGCCAACGCCATCGCCCCCGGCGGCACGAAGACCGCCATCGCCGTGGACGCCGACCGCGACGCCCTCGGACCGCAGGTCCTCGCCTCGTACATGGGCAATGTGGGCTCCGCGGCCGAGGCCGAGGAGCAGGCCGCCGCCATCCTGTTCCTCGCCTCCGACGCGGCGAGCAACATCAACGGCGCGATCCTGCCCGTCGACAACGGCTGGTCGGCGGTCTGACGCCCTCGATCGCCTGAAGGAACCTCCACCGCGGCCACTCAGCCGCCGCGCACGAACTTCCGGGCCAGTCGCTCACCCACCGTCACGGCTGCCGCGTGATCCTCGATGGGCGACACCCGGGAGTTCTTGAAGGCGATGTAGGTGACCCCGGAACTCGTCCCGCCACCGTGCGGGCCGGGGCGAATCCCGAGCGCCTTGGCGGTGGCGTACGAGGCCTCGCCGATGATTTCGCGCGGCCCGGTGTCGCCGACCACCGCGTACTCGACACGGTCCCGATAGATCACCGCGACCACCGAGCCGCCTCGGATGTCGTGGACGCGGTAGTCCCAGATGCCACTGGGTGTGGGCACCACGACGTACGGGAGGGTCTCGGCGCTCAGATACCGCCCGTCGGACTGCTGGTACGCGGTGGTCCCGGAGAAGAGCGGGTCGTTCCGCCCGTTGCACAGGAGACCGGGGCGGCCGTCGCAGTCGATGTCCATGTCGGCCTTCCAGAACACCGCGCCCCGCGCGCCGCAGACGGGAATCTCGGCGCGGCTGCGGGCGTCGGAGCGATAGCGCCCCTTCGAGACGGGTACGCAGTCACGGACCTTGGCGAGCAGATCGGCGGCGCGCACATTTCCTTCCCGCACCGCCACGGGCGGGCTCTGACGGGCGGCGGGAAGCGGGGCGGGGGCGAGCAGGGCCATGCCGGCCGCGACCAGCGTCAGCGACTGAACACGCACGATAAAGGACCCTCTCCTGGAGGACATTGACGGTTGTTCAGCAAAATTTGACGGGTTTCTGACGATACGTCCACTGGGAAGGGGCCGGACGGTGCACGGCGGGCCCGCCGGGGGCACGGCGGGTACACGGCGGATTCGGCAAGTGCACGCGGATCGGCAGGTACACGCGGATCGGCGGGAACGCGGCGGATTCGGCGGGTGCATTGCGGCCGAGAGCCCGAGCCCTGGTGGACCCGGGCTTCTCGACCGCCCTCGCCGGCGCGGCATCAGCGACGACAGCGGTCCGCGCCGTGGGCGCGAACTCCCCTGTCGAGAGGGTGAGTTCACACCGCGTCAGGCATCAGCATACGTAGCCCGAGGACGGTCCGACGAACGGCCACCGCCCCCTTGATGTGGCCGCGTCAGCCATGTCTTATAGGTACAGACCAATCCCGTCGAGGGAAGGCAGGCCGGTGCGACGCGTTTCCCTTGGGGTGATCTGCGGCTCGCTGCTCGTCCTCACCGCGTGCGGAGGAGGTGCGGGAGCCGACGCCGGGGGCGAGCGACTGCCCCCGGCCCCGATGGGGGTCACCGCGACGGCGGGCAGCGCGACCAGCGTGCACGTCATGTGGAACCGTGTCTCCGGGGACGTGAAGGTCACCGGATACGAGGTGTACCGCGGCACCACACGGGTCGAGCGGGTGCCCGGCGACGAACACATGGTGGACGTCACCCGACTGGCCCCGTCCACGCAGTACGTCTTCACGGTCCGCGCCCTGAACACCGACGGGAACCCCGGACCCCCCAGCGACCCGGTGCGCGCCACCACACCGGTCGCGGTCGCCGCCGACCGCACGCCCCCGACCCGCCCCGGACGGCCGCACGGCAGGGCCGTCGGCAGCCGGGCGGCCCAACTGGAGTGGTCGGCGTCGACGGACGCCCGGGGCGTGGTCTCGTACGACGTCTACCAAGGCGGCTCGAAGATCCACAGCGTGGGCGGCGGACAGACGGCGACCGTCGTCACCGGGCTGAGACCCGGCACCGCGTACGCCTTCACCGTGCGAGCCCGCGACGCGGCGGACAACCTCTCCCCCGCGAGCGCCACCGTCCGGCTCACCACCGCGCCGGGCGCGGACGACGGCCGCGGCACCGCGCCGACCGGGTTCCGCGCGACTTCCCACCGCACGGACGGGGCGTACTACCTCGACCTGTCCTGGCTGCCGCCGCGGACGGACGGGGTGATCACGGAGTACCGGATCGACCTGGACGGCCGACAGGCGACCTCACTCGTCTGGGGCGGCACACCGCCCAGCGGAAGGGCCACCTACAGCTTCTACGTGGGACGGGAGGCCGGGGTCGCGTACCGGGTGCGGATCAGGGCGAAGCTGCCGGACGGCACCTGGGGCGGGTTCTCGGCGGAGCGGACGGTGACGACGGGCTCCGCCACGGGCGGGAACGCCGGCACCCCGAAATAGGTGAACCGTAGGCTCACCTCCGTGCCCCATAGCGAACTCGATACCTCGACGGCTCCCCTGGACATCTCCCTGCTGCGCACCTTCCTCGCCGTGCACCGCGCGGGGTCGTTCACGGCGGCCGCGCGGCTGCTCGGTCTGTCCCAGCCGACGGTGACGACGCAGATGCGGTCACTGGAGGAGCAACTGGGACGGGAGCTGTTCGAACGACAGCCACGGGGCGTGGTGCCCACGTCGGTGGCGGACGAACTCGCCGCGGAGGTCGCCGCACCCCTGGACGCGCTCGCGGCGGTCGCGGACCGCCGCGG
>LRTP01000592.1 GCA_001550305.1 Streptomyces diastatochromogenes | reverse complement strand
GGCGCCACCCCACGGGTGGCGCCGGCCCGGCGCTATCCCGTGAACCGGCGCCCCAGCGCCCCGACGAACCGAGGACGCATGGCCATTGAGGAGATGAAGGTCCGCGACGCCTTCCGGATCACACCGTCGCAACTTCCGGACAACCGGGGCCTGTTCTTCGAGGCCTGGCGGCTGGGCGGCCTCACCGCGGCCGGCGGCCAGCCGTTCACCGTCCGGCAGGTCAACTTCTCCGTCTCCCGGCGCAACACACTGCGCGGCATCCACGGCACCACCCTGCCGCCGGGCCAGGCGAAGCTGGTGACCTGCGTGCGCGGCGCCGCCCTGGACGTGGTCGTCGACCTGCGCGTCGGCTCCCCGACGTTCGGCATGTTCGACACCACCCTGCAGGAAGCCGGCTCCGGCATCGGCGTCTACCTCGCCGACGGCCTCGGCCACGCCTTCCTCGCCCTGAGCGACGACACCTGCATGAACTACCTGTGCTCCGAGGAGTACGTGCCCGGCACCATGGTCGACATCCAGGCCCTCGACCCCGACATCGGCATCCCCTGGAACACCACCGGACAACTCATCCGCTCCGACAAGGACACCCACGCCCCCAGCCTCTCCGAGGCCGCCGCCCGAGGCCTGCTGCCCACCTACGAACAGGCCCTCGCCTCCTACCGCACCGCTGTCCCCGGCAGCCGTCACCCGTAACCGGGCTACCGCGTACGGGAGTCCGCAGCCCTCCCAGCCGGCCCGGGCCCGGCGCGCTGCCGGCCCGGCATCCCGGGCAACCGGCTGCGCGGGCCCGCGCATGCTGATTCGATGGCCTGACGGGTGACGTCGGCAGCGGGAGGTGCGGTGATCGAGTGTGTCCGGGCGGTACTGGTCACGCCCGCCGGCCGGCTGCTGCTGATCCGCCGCACCTGGCCGGGCGCCACGCCCTATCGGGTGTTCCCCGGCGGGCACGTCGAACCGGACGATCCGGGCCTGCGCGCGGCCCTGGTCCGTGAGATACGCGAAGAGACCGGCGCCGAGCCGCAGATCACGGGCCTGCTGCAGGTACTGGCCGACGCGCACCAGCGGCAGTACTTCTACCTGGCCCGCATCGGGTCATGGTCCGAGGCGGACCGCACCGGTCCGGAGTTCGCCGACCCGGACCGCGGCGAGTACCGGCTCGAGGAAGTCCCGCTGAGCATCCAGGCGCTCGACGCCCTCAGCCTGGAGCCGGAGGAGATCGCCGCACTGCTGCGCGCCGCGGTGACGGCCGGGACCGATCTGGCCGCCCTGGCGGATCCGGCACGGTGAATCCGGCCGCCGGGCGTGAACCGGCCTGCCCCCTCCGCAGGTTGGAGCGAGCCCTGCACAGGACTTCACACGCTTCCTCTCGCGGCCCGGCGGATCTCCGCTCACCCCGGAACCGGAGGGCGCGGAGAATCAGGTTGATCAGCATCCGGCCAGTCGATCAGGCACGGACCCCGCACGCTGTGGCGGAGGCCAACAGTTCCGCGGGCGGGAGGCGAGGGGGGCGTCAACTTCTGCCCGCCCGGGGAGTGCGGCCGCGCACGGGCACCCGCCATTTCTGTTGAAAGTGCGAACCGATGTGCTCCGGTCGCCGATCGGGGGGCACCGACCTAACCTCGGTTGAGGCCGACAGTGACCAATGGGGCAGTTGTTCAAGATGGGAGAACATCGTGAATGCCACATTCCGCAGCCACTGGGGGCGCACCTTCGCCGTAGGAACCCTGACCGCAGCCCTGCTGTCCGGGGGGACAGCGGGCGGTACCGCGATAGCGGCCACCGGATCCCAGCATCCGGCCGCACCCGCGGCGACACCTTCGGCATCGGCGCCGGAGACGTCGAAGACGACGACCACCGCGCCGGCGCCGACGACGACCGCCAAGCCGTCGCCTACGACGACCACCAAGCATTCGCCGAAACCGTCGCCGTCGAAGACGCACAAGTACACGCCGAAGCCGAAGCCGACTCCGTCGAAGACGCACAAGTACACGCCGAAGCCGAAGCCGACTCCGTCGAAGACGCACAAGTACACGCCGAAGCCGAAGCCGACTCCGACGAAGACCCACAAGTACACGCCGAAGCCGACGAAGACGGCGCACCCGACCATGACCGCCAAGCCGACCAAGACCTCCTAGCCCTGACCGCCGGGGCAAGTGACACGCCCGCGCCTTTGAGGCGCGGGCGTGTCTGCCGGAGCCTTGGGCCCGGTTATCCGAACTGGCCGGGCTGGTAGTCGCCTGCGGGCTGCCGGACGAGGACGTTCACGCGGTTGTAGGCGTTGATCAGGGCGATGAGCGAGACCAGCGCGGCGAGCTGGTCCTCGTCGTAGTGCTTGGCGGCGTTCGCCCAGGCCTCGTCCGTGACCCCGCCGGCCGCGTCCGCGATGCGGGTGCCCTGCTCGGTCAGCTCCAGGGCGGCGCGCTCGGCGTCGGTGAACACCGTGGCCTCCCGCCAGGCCGCGACCAGGTGGAGGCGCACCGCGGTCTCCCCGGCGTGCGCGGCGTCCTTGGTGTGCATGTCGGTGCAGAAACCGCAGCCGTTGATCTGGCTGGCGCGGATCTTCACCAGCTCCTGCGTCGCGGCCGGCAGCGCCGAGTCAGAGACCGCCTTGCCTGCCGAGTTGATGTGCCTGAGGACCTTGCCTGCGACCGGGTTGCCGAAGAGGTTCAAGCGGGCGTCCATGGTGAGCTCCTGTGCCGTTGCCGGTGGTTACACCTTCCTGACGGACCAGCCCGGCAGGATGTGACAGGAACGCAGGGAACGCGTCTTCTCCGGGCCCGGTGCCGCCCCCGGGAGCGCGCTCACCGGCTCAAAGGGCGGCCTTGTGCTTCAGGGGCTCCCACCAGGCGCGGTGGTCGCGGTACCAGGCGAAGGTCTCGGCCAGGCCCTGGGTGAAGTCCTTGCGGGGGCGGTAGCCGAGCTCGCGGGAGATCTTCGTGCAGTCCACCGAGTAGCGCAGGTCGTGGCCGAGCCGGTCGGGCACGTGCTCGACGCTGTCCCAGCCCGCCCCGGCGAGGTCGAGCAGCAGGGTGGTCAGTTCCTTGTTGCTCAGCTCGGTGCCGCCGCCGATGTTGTACACCTCGCCCGGCCGGCCGCCGGTGCGCACCAGTTCCAGGCCCTGCACGTGGTCGTCGATGTGCAGCCAGTCCCGGACGTTGAGCCCCTCCCCGTACAGCGGGACGCGGTGTCCGTCGAGGAGGTTGGTGACGAACAGGGGGATGACCTTCTCGGGGAAGTGGTGGTGGCCGTAGTTGTTGGAGCAGCGGGTCACCCGGACGTCCAGGCCGTGGGTGCGGTGGTAGGAGAGGGCGACGAGGTCGGAGGAGGCCTTGGAGGCGGCGTAGGGGGAGTTGGGGCGCAGCGGGTCGCTCTCGGGCCAGGAGCCCTCGGCCAGGGAGCCGTAGACCTCGTCGGTGGAGACGTGCAGGAAGCGGGCCGGGCCGCCGGGCCGGCGCAGCGCGGCGTCCAGCAGGGTCTGGGTGCCCAGCACGTTGGTGGTGATGAACTCGGCGGCGCCGAGGATGGAGCGGTCGACGTGGGACTCGGCGGCGAAGTGCACGATCTGCTCGTGGCCGGCGACGAGACCGGCCACGAGCCGGGTGTCGCAGATGTCGCCGTGCACGAAGCGGAAGGCGGGGTGGGAGCGGACCGGGTCGAGGTTGGCGGGGTTGCCGGCGTAGGTGAGTTTGTCCAGGACGGTGATTTCGATGTCGCCGGGGCCTGCCGGGCCGAGCAGGGTGCGTACGTAGTGCGAGCCGATGAACCCCGCTCCGCCGGTGACGAGGATGCGTGTGGTGGTCATCTGATCCCTCCGTGGATACTCCGCTTTTCGGGCGGAGAGGAAACGGACTCCTGCGGAGCCGGGCGAGGAGCGACGTGAACGCGGCGAAGAACCTTCTGGCCGCCGGGCCGGCAGTGTCCGGGTGTGGAGCTGGTGCAGGACCTCAACGGAGAACTCCGGGCGGGCAGTCGGCGACGAAGCACGAACCCTCACGGCGTGACCGTTGGGATCCCCCTCGTTCACGAGGGGGAGAGGTCAAGATGAGATCTGCACCTTGCTGTGGTCGCCGAGGATGAGCCGGTGGGCGGCGGGGACCCGGGGTGCGGGGGTCACCTCCACGTTGCGTCCGATGATCGAGGCCTCCACGCGGCGGGCGCCGCGCACCGAGGAGCCGTCCAGGACGATGGAGAACTCGATCTCGCTGTCGGTGATGCGGCAGTCGTGGGAGATGGAGGTGAACGGGCCGACGTAGGAGCCGGCGATCACGCTGCCGGTGCCGATGACGGCCGGGCCCACGATGCGCGAGCCGCTCACCCGGGCGCCCTCGTCGATCTGCACCCGCCCGATGATCTCACTGGTGTCGTCGACGTCGCCCTCGATGTGCGGCTCGGTGTGCTCCAGGACGGTGCGGTTGACCTCCAGCATGTCGCCGACGTTCCCGGTGTCCTTCCAGTAGCCGGAGATCGTCGTGGAGCGTACGTCGCGCTGCTGGTCGATGAGCCACTGCAGGGCGTGGGTGATCTCCAGTTCGCCGCGCCAGGAGGGCGTGATGGCGCGGACGGCCTCGTGCACGGCCGGGGTGAACAGGTAGACGCCGACCAGCGCGAGGTCGCTCTTGGGGGCCTCGGGCTTCTCCTCCAGTCCTATGACCCGTCCGTCCGCGCCGAATTCGGCGACCCCGAACTGGCGCGGGTCGGGGACCTGGGTGAGCAGGATCTGGGCGGCGGGCCGCTGCGCGCGGAAGGCGTCGACGAGGGAGGAGATGCCGCCCACGATGAAGTTGTCGCCCAGGTACATGACGAAGTCGTCGTCGGCGAGGAAGTCGCGGGCGATGATGACGGCGTGGGCCAGGCCCAGCGGCGCGTCCTGGGGGATGTAGGTGACGGTGAGGCCGAACTTGGAGCCGTCGCCGACGGCTTGCATGATCTCGTCGGCGGTGTCCCCGACGACGATCCCGACCTCGGTGATGCCCGCGTCCGCGATCGCTTCCAGGCCGTAGAAGAGCACCGGCTTGTTGGCCACGGGCACCAGCTGCTTGGCGGATGTGTGGGTGAGGGGGCGCAGGCGGGTTCCGGCCCCGCCGGAGAGTACGAGAGCCTTCATGAAGGGGAGGCTAGGAGCGGGCACTTGAGCCGGGATGGGGGATGGGCCGCGCCCACAGGCCCCCTCCAGGGCGGCTCGAGAGGCGGTGGGGATCCTCGGGTGACACGGCGGGGCGGGCGGCTGCGCCTGCCCGCTTCGGTGACGCGAGCCCAGGAAGGCTTGAGGTATGGCAGACAACCACCGTGAACTCGTCCAGCGCTTCGTCGACATGATCAACGCTCATGACGTGAGCACCATGAGCGAGCACACCGCGCCCGGGCACATCGACCACAACCCGGTCGTGGAGGACGGCATCGAGGCGAACACGGCGTTCTGGGAGCAGATCTTCGCCGCGTTCCCCGATGTCAAGGTCGTCACCCACGACCTGGTCGTGGAGGGGGACCGCATCGCCGGGCGTTTCGAGTACTCGGGCACCCACCGGGGCACGTTCTTCGGTGTCGAGGCCACCGGGCGGCCGCTGAACTTCCAGTCGATCGACTTCTGGCGGGTCGAGGACGGGCTGCTGGCCGAGCACTGGGACCAGCTGGACATGGCGGGGCTGTTCCGCCAGCTCGGCGTCGACATCCACGCCGGCCAGGACGGCCGGTAGCCGTCCTCGGGCGCGGGCGGGCGGCCCGGCGCGCACCGTGTGCGCGCC
>LRTP01000591.1 GCA_001550305.1 Streptomyces diastatochromogenes | reverse complement strand
CGGCGCGCTCGGCCTCGCGGTCGGCTCCGTCACCGGGGCCGGGCCCAGCGCGGTCGCCGCCATGGGCCGGCTGAGGGCCTCACTGCGGGCGTACGCCGTGATGGAGGGCGAGGACCCCGTCGCCGTCCTGTCCGACCTCGAGCTGCTGCTGCGCCTGACCGAGCCCGCCCGCTCCGCGACCGCCCTCTTCGCGTACTGCGAGCCCGCCCTGCGCAAGATCACGCTCGCCGGGGCCGGACACAGCCCGCCGCTGGTGATCGGCGCGCGGCGCACCGAGTTCGTGGAGACCTCGCTGTCCGCGCCCCTGGGCATGCTCGCCTGCTGGGAGGCGCCCAGTGTCGAACTGACGGCCGAGCCCGGCGAGACCGTGCTCCTCTACACCGACGGCCTGCTGCACCGCACCGGCGACCCCATGGACCGCGCCTTCGCCCGGCTGCACGCGGCGGCCGCCAGCGTCCCCAGGACGCTGCGTGAGGATCCCGGCGCGCTCGCCGACCATGTTCTGCGGTCCGTGCTGCCGGACGGGCTGGACGAGGCGGACAGCGGGGAGGACGTCGTACTCCTGGCGGCGCGCTTCGACTGAGGTCCGCGCTTCGAGTGCGGTCGATCCACACTTCGAGTGTGGTCGGTCCAGGCTTCGACTGCGGTCGGTCCACGCTTCGAGTGCGGTCCGTACTTCGAGTGCGGTCCCGTGGGGCCGCCGCGCTGAGCTCTGCGCGTAACAGGACTTCCGGCCCTGGGCCCGCTCCCGTACGACCGTACGATGATGGGTGTCCCCCTGCTCGAGCACAGCGGAGAGCTGGGGGGAAGGTCCAGAGTCGTATCTAGGAGGCAGACCGTGTCGGAGGCGCTCAACCCGGAGACCCCGGAAGCCGTGCTCGACGATGCCGCTGACGAAGCGGGCGAAGAAGAGCCGATCAAGCAGCGCAAGAACGGCCTGTACCCGGGCGTGTCCGACGAGCTCGCCGAGAACATGAAGTCCGGATGGGCCGACACCGAGCTGCGCGGCCTCACGCCGATCGCGCAGGCCGAGTACACCGCCACCCGCCGCGCCGCGCTCTCCGCGCGCTTCCCGGGCGAGCGCCTGGTGATCCCGGCGGGCAACCTGAAGACGCGCTCGAACGACACGGAGTACCCCTTCCGCGCCTCGGTCGAGTACGCCTACCTCACCGGCAACCTGACCGAGGACGGCGTCCTGGTCCTGGAGCCCACCGTCTCCCCGAACGGGAACGGCGGCCACAAGGCGACGATCTACCTGCTGCCGCGCTCCGACCGCGAGAACGGCGAGTTCTGGCTGTCCGGGCAGGGCGAGCTGTGGGTCGGCCGTCGTCACTCCCTCACCGAGGCCGAACAGCTGTACGGCATCCCCGCCTCCGACGTGCGGGAGCTGGCCGGCAAGCTGCGTGAGGCCACCGGCCCGGTCCGGGTCGTGCGCGGCTACGACGCCGGCATCGAGGCGGCCCTGACCGACAAGGTCACCGCCGAGCGCGACGAGGAGCTGCGGGTCTTCCTCTCCGAGGCGCGGCTGATCAAGGACGACTTCGAGGCCGGCGAGCTGCAGAAGGCCGTCGACTCAACGGTGCGCGGCTTCGAGGACGTCGTGAAGGTCCTGGACAAGGCCGAGGCGACCAGCGAGCGCTACATCGAGGGCACCTTCTTCCTGCGCGCGCGGGTCGAGGGCAACGACATCGGCTACGGCTCGATCTGCGCCGCCGGCCCGCACGCCTGCACGCTGCACTGGGTGCGCAACGACGGGCCCGTGCGCTCCGGAGACCTGCTGCTGCTCGACGCGGGCGTGGAGACCCACACGCTCTACACCGCCGACGTCACGCGCACACTGCCGGTCAACGGCCGCTACAGCGAGATCCAGAAGAAGATCTACGACGCCGTGTACGAGGCCCAGGAGGCCGGTATCGCGGCCGTGCAGCCCGGTGCCAAGTACCGCGACTTCCACGACGCCGCGCAGCGCGTGCTGGCCGAGAAGCTCGTCGAGTGGGGTCTGGTCGAGGGCCCGGTCGAGCGTGTCCTGGAGCTGGGTCTGCAGCGCCGCTGGACCCTGCACGGCACCGGCCACATGCTCGGCATGGACGTCCACGACTGCGCCGCCGCGCGGACCGAGACGTACGTGGACAGCACGCTGGAGCCGGGCATGTGCCTGACGGTCGAGCCGGGCCTGTACTTCCAGGCGGACGACCTGACCGTCCCCGAGGAGTACCGGGGCATCGGCGTGCGCATCGAGGACGACATCCTGGTGACCGAGGACGGCAACCGGAACCTGTCGGCGGGGCTGCCGCGCCGCTCCGACGAGGTCGAGGCGTGGATGGCGGCTCTGAAGGGCTGACGTAGGACTGGCGTAGGGCCGGCGTAGGGCTGGCATAGGGCTGATGGCCGGGTACGAGAAGTGCCCGGCCATTCGTCTGCGGGTAGGTCGTGGCCGGTCGCGCCCACGCGGCGGAGCCGCATGGTGTCACGGCCCCGCGCCCCTTCGGGCGCGGGAACTCACGGGGGGATGAGTGGGCGACGACTTCTGGTCCGGTGTCGGGGTGGATCTGCATCTGGAGCCGGACGTGGCCGCGGGGCGCAGGACCGGCCTCGAACGGGCTCTGCGGGACGCGGTGCGCGACGGCCGGCTCGCTCCGGGCACACGGTTGCCCCCGACCCGGCGGCTCGCGACCGAACTCGGCATCTCGCGCGGGACCGCCAAGGGGGCGTACGACCAACTGGTCGCCGAGGGATACCTGACAGCCCGGCAGGGGTCGGGCACCGAGGTCGCGGTGCTTCCCGCGGACGCCGTGTCGGAAGCCGTCGGGGCTCCCCGCGCGCGTGCGCCCCGTTTCGATCTGCGGCCGGGCAGCCCGGACGTCGGTACGTTCCCGGCGGCGGCGTGGCTGCGGGCGCTGCGCCGCGCGATCGCGACGGCGCCCTCCCTGGCGTACGACTACGGGGACCCGCGCGGCCGGATCGAACTGCGGACGGCGCTCTCGGGCTACCTGGGACGGGCCCGGGGCGTGATCGCGCCGCCCGAGCGGATCGTGATCACCTCGGGATACGTGCAGGGGCTCGCGCTCCTCACGCGTGTGCTGGACGGTGGGGTGGTCGCGATGGAGGACCCCGGACTGCCGTTCCACCGGGACGTGGTGCGGCGGGGCGGAGGCACGGTGGTGCCGCTGAAGGTGGACGAACGAGGCGCCTGTGCGGGGGAGTTGGCTTCCTCGTCGGCGGACGCGGTCGTCGTCACGCCCGCCCATCAGTACCCGACCGGGGTGACCCTGCACCCCGAGCGGCGGCGGGCGCTCACCGACTGGGCACGCGCGCGCGGCGGACTGATCGTCGAGGACGACTACGACGGTGAGTTCCGCTACGACCGGCAACCCGTCGGCGCCCTCCAGGGCATGGCACCGGGACAGGTCGCCTACCTGGGCACGGCGTCCAAGACCCTCGGCCCCGCCCTGCGGCTCGGCTGGATGGTGCTGCCGCCGCACCTGGTCGACGCGGTGGCCGACGTGAAGCTGCACAGCGACCATCACACCGAGTCCATCGGCCAGTTGGCGCTGGCCGAGATGATCACCAGCCACGCCTACGACCGTCATGTGCGCGCCTGCCGGCTGCGGTACCGGCGACGCCGGGACCAGCTGCTCGACCGGCTGGGGGCGCGCAGGAGCGTACGCGGTGTCGCGGCCGGGCTGCACGCACTGGTGGACGTGGCGGACGAGGCGGAGGTGCTGGCGCGGGCGGAGGAGGAGGGGCTCGCGGTCGGGCATCTCGGCGAGCACTGGCACGAGCGCGGCGAGGGGCGACCTCAGGGCTTGGTCGTGGGCTACGGGACTCCCCGGGAGCGGATCTATCCGGAAGCGCTGGAGGCGTTGGGGCGGGTGCTGGACGGGAGCCAGGGGGTGTCGGGCGGGAGCCGACGGGTGTCGTACGGGAGTCAGCGGGTGTCGTACGGGAGCCAATTGGATCGCGAAAAGGCGTGAGGATTGGGCCTGTTGACAGGTCCACCGGGCCCGTAGCGTCGAAGTCATGACGAATCCGGCAGCATCCGCGCGGTCGAGCCGCCTCGTCCCGCCCGCGGGACCACAACGCGTCCTGGCCCTCGCCCAGCTGACCAACTCCGTGGGGGACGGCGCCTATTACGTGACCTCCGCGCTGTACTTCACGCACGTCGTGGGGCTGGCCCCCGCGCGCGTGGGGCTCGGGCTGACCGTCGCCTGGGCGATCGGCTCCCTTGTGGGCGTACCGCTGGGGCGGCTCGCCGACCGGCGCGGGCCGCGTGGCACGGCGGTGCTGCTGGCCCTCGCGACCGGAGCGGCGGTGGCGTCCTTCCTGGTCGTCCGCGGCTTCCTGCCCTTCGTCCTCGCGGCCTGCGCGTACGCCTCCGCACAGTCGGGGCTCGGGGCGGCCCGGCAGGCGCTGCTCGCCGGGCTGATACCGGCCGGGGAGCGGACCGGGCTGCTCGCCCATCTTCAGTCGACCCTCAACGCCGGTCTGGCGGTGGGGGCCGGCCTCGGCGGGCTCGCACTGCACGCCGGTACACGGGACGCGTATCTCGGGGTGTTCGCGCTGGACGCGGTGAGCTTCCTGCTCTGCGCGGGTGTGCTGCTGCGGCTGCCGTCCGTGCCGCGCGTGACCGTACGGCGCGGTCACGGGGCCGGTGTCCTGCGCGACCGCCCGTACGTGCTCGTCACGTTCCTCAACACCGTGCTGCTGCTGCGGATGCCGCTGCTCAGTCTGGGCATCCCGCTGTGGATCACCGAGCGCACCCAGGCGCCCGCCTGGCTGGTCTCCGCGCTGTTCGTCCTCAACACCGGTGCGGTGATGGTCTTCCAGGTGCGGATGGCGCGCGGTGTCACGGGCCTCGCCTCGGCCACGCGCGCGATACGCCGTTCCGGGCTCGTGATGCTGGTGTCCTGCGCGGTCTTCGCGCTGTCGGCCGGTGCCTCGCCGTGGGTCGCGGCAGGGGTCCTGGTGACGGGCGCGGTGCTCCAGGTCGTCGCCGAGATGCAGCAGTCGGCGGGTTCCTGGCAGGTGGGCTTCGACCTCGCCCCGGCCGACCGCATGGGCGAGTACCAGGGCTTCTTCGGCACGGGCGTCACGGTGGCGCGCACCGCGGGCCCGCTGGTCCTGACCGCGCTGCTGGTGGGCTGGGGCACCCCGGGTTGGCTGCTGCTGGGGGGACTGATGCTGGGGGCGTCGTACGGGATGGGCCCGGCGGTGCGGTGGGCCGCCACGCGCGAGGCGACAGCCCACCGCCGGTACCGGGACCGGAATCAGGTCCGGAACCAGGACCGGAACCGGAACCGGGACCAGGACCAGGACGGGAATCAGAACCAGGAGCAGGACCAAGACCGGGTCAAGCAGCAACCCGTACCGGCGAACTGACCACCACCGGAAGCGAGTCCACGAACAGGGCGCCCGCGAGCAGTCCTCCCGTGCCACGGGGGCTCCACGCGCGCGTGTGGAGGTCGTCGTCGAAGGCGGCCAGAGCCACACGGCCGGCCTCCGTCGCCGTACCGCCCGCCTCCAGCACGCCCCGGGCACCCGCCTGGACGTGCCGGAGCCCGTGCGGGCCCGCCGTGTACAGCAACTCGGTGTCCTGGAGGGTGGACATGACGGTGAGGAGCGCGTCGAGCCGGGCGTACGGCTCGGACGCGCCGGCGGAGCGCGAGGCGGCGAGCGCGTCCAACGCCCGTCGTACGTGCGGGAATCCGGCGCGTGCCTCGCCCCGCGCCCCGGCCGCGCCGTACTTCGCGGACATGGACGACCCCCGGGAGGGCCGCCGCGGCGCCCGCCGGTCGGGGTGCGCCGCGATCCCCTTGGCG
>LRTP01000590.1 GCA_001550305.1 Streptomyces diastatochromogenes | reverse complement strand
CAGCGCCCCGGCCGACCCGAGCCGCCCCCGCGCGGGCCCCGGCCGGGTCGCCAGGAAGCTCATCCCGACGTCGCGCCGCCCGGCGAGTTCGTAGGCGACCGCGCCCTGGATCACCACGGCCGCGACGAACAGCGCCGGCACCCACCACCGCTCGTGCGCGAAGGGGCGTTCGTTCTCCAGCCACCCCAGCGGCGACACCCAGGTCAGCACGGAGGAACCGTCGCTCGTCGACGAGTCGCCCGCCGCCCGCAGCACGAACGCCGCGCCGAGCAGCCCGCCCGTCAGCCCCTTGGCGAGCCGCGCGCTCTCGGTGAGCTGGGCGACGATCGCCGCCATGGTGGCGAAGACCATGCCGACGCCCCCGACGCCGAGCCCGAGGGCCAGCGCCCCGGCACCCCCCTGCCCTGCCAGCCCGCCCGCGATGAGCAGCGCGAGCACGCCGTTGGCGACGAGGGCGGCCAGCAGCGCCGCCGTCAGCGGGGCCCGGCGCCCCACCATCGCCGACGAGAGGAGTTCCTGGCGCCCGCTCTCCTCCTCCTCGCGGGTGTGCCGTACGACGACGAGCAGGCTCATGATCCCGGCGAACAGACCGGCGTAGCCGCCGATGCGCCAGGCGGTGAGTCCGCCGAGCGAGTCGTCGAACACCGGCCCGTACGTGGCGCGCAGGGAGCTGTTGGTGAGCATCTGGCGGGCGAGGTCGGCGCGTTCGGCGGCGGTGCCGTAGACGGACTTCAGGGAGTTCGGCATGGACAGCACCAGCAGGCCGATCACGCCGACCCACAGCGGCATCATCAGCCGGTCGCGGCGCAGGAAGAACCTCAACAGCGTGCCGGTCCCCGCGAGTTGGCGGGAACTCCGGGCCCGTACCCCACTCCGTACGGCAGCGGTCGCGGTGGTCGCGGTGGTCATCGCGCCATCGTCCCTTCGCCGTTCACCCGGACGTCGTCCTGGACGTCGTCCTGGTAGTGCCGCAGGAACAGTTCCTCCAGGGTCGGCGGCGTCGAGGTCAGAGACCGTACGCCCGAGTCCGTGAGCGAGCGCAGTACGGCGTCCAGCTTGTCGGTCTCGACCTGGAGCCTGACCCGGTGGCCCTGGATGTCCAGGTCGTGCACGCCGGGCAGGTGCGCCAGCCCGTTGGGCGGTCCCGCGAGTTCGGCGGTGACGCTGGTACGGGTCAGATGGCGCAGGTCGGCGAGGGTGCCGCTCTCGACGGTGCGGCCCTTGCGGATGATGCTGACGCGGTCGCACAGCTCCTCCACCTCGCTGAGGATGTGCGAGGAGAGCAGGACGGTCCGGCCGCGGTCGCGTTCCTCCTCGACGCACCGCTGGAAGACCTCCTCCATCAGCGGGTCGAGACCCGACGTGGGCTCGTCGAGGATCAGCAGGTCGACGTCCGAGGCGAAGGCGGCGACGAGGGCGACCTTCTGCCGGTTGCCCTTGGAGTAGGTGCGTCCCTTCTTGGTGGGGTCGAGTTCGAAGCGCTCGATCAGTTCCGCCCGACGCGCTCGGTCGAGCCCCCCGCGCAGCCGCCCGTACAGGTCGATGACCTCGCCGCCGGAGAGGTTGCGCCACAGGGTGACGTCACCGGGAACGTAGGCGACCCGGCGGTGCAGCTCCACCGCGTCCGCCCAGGGGTCCCGGCCGAGCACCTGCGCCGCGCCCGCGTCGCCGCGCAGCAGGCCCAGCAGGACCCGGATCGTGGTGGACTTCCCGGAGCCGTTCGGACCGAGGAAACCGTGCACCTCGCCGGCCTCGACGTCCAGGTCGAGACCGTCCAGCGCGTGTGTCCCGCCGAACGACTTGTGCAGCCCGGAGACGGTGATCGCCTTCGTCGTGGCCTTCGTCATTCCCTTGGCCCTGCCCTTCGTCATGCTCCAGAACGTACGCTTCTTTCAGAAATTTGTGAAGTTAACGAATTGTATTAAAACGCTCGGATACAATCGAGGGATGGCAGAGCCGGAGACGCTGGGAGCGGCAGGAGCGGTGGGTCGGGACGCGGAGGCGGTCTCGCGGTTCGTCGAGCACTTCGCGGCGCAACTCGTGGAGGCCGGGATGCCCCGGATGCCGTCCCGGGTCTTCGGGGCGCTGCTCGCCTCGGACACCGGCGCTCTGAGCTCGGTCGAACTGGGCGAGCAACTGCGGATCAGCCCCGCGGCCGTCTCCGGTGCGGTGCGCTATCTGGCGCAGGTGCACATGGTGTCGCGCGAGCGGGAACCCGGTTCGCGCCGGGAGCGGTACCGCGTGCACAGCGACCAGTGGTACGAGGCGCTCACCAATCGTGAGGCGATCATCAAGCGCTGGGAGGACGCGCTGCGCGAAGGCGTCGTCAGCCTGGGCGCGGACACCCCGGCGGGCGCTCGGCTCGCGGAGACCCTTGCCTTCTTCGAGTTCATGGAGGGCGAGCTGGAGTCGATGATGGACCGCTGGCGGGTCCACCGGGAGCAGCACTTCGGCGAGGGCTGAGAGCCCTCGCCGAAGGAATGGGGTGAAGCGGCGCTCCGACCGCGCCCGTAGCGGCTACCGCTCCATGGTTCCTACCGCTCCTTGGTCTCCTCCAGGACCGTCCGCCCGAGCAGGGCGTACCGCTGCGGTGCGCGGCGCTTGAGGTACGTCGCGTACGCCACGCCGCCCGCCGCGATCAGGGCGACGATCCAGGGGGTCGCCTTCAGCACGAGGGAGCCGGACTCCGTGCCGGCGGCGGCGCCCATGTTGGACACCAGCAGGACGACCACGCCGAGCATCGCGAGGCCGCCGATGAGCGGGGCGGTGAAGGTCTTGAACCAGTGCCTGCTCTCGGGGTGGTTCTTGCGGAAGTACGCCAGCACCGCGAAGGAGCAGACCGCCTGCACCACCAGGATGGCCATCGTGCCGAGGATGGCGAGCAGGACGTACGTGCCGGTGTACGGGTCCTTGCCGGCCAGCCAGAACGCGGCGATGAGGACGGCGCTGACGACCGTCTGGACGAGGCCCGCGATGTGCGGGGAGCCGTGCTGGGGGTGGGTGCGGCCGATCGTGCGCTGGAGCGAGGGGAGGACGCCCTCGCGGCCCAGTGCGTACATGTACCGGGCGGCGCAGTTGTGGAAGGCCATGCCGCAGGCCAGTGAGCCGGTGATCATCAGCCACTGCATGACGTCGACGGCCCAGTGGCCGACGTAGTGCTCGGTGGGGTTGAAGAACAGGGCGAGCGGGTTCGAGGAGGAGGCGGCCGTGACGGCCTCGCTCTCGCCGTTGCCGATGATGGCCATCCAGGAGACGAAGACGTAGAAGACGCCGACACCTAGGACGGAGATCATCGTCGCCTTGGGGATGATCTTCTTCGGATCGCGGGACTCCTCGCCGTACATCGCCGTGGACTCGAAGCCGACCCACGACCAGAACGCGAAGAAGAGGCCGAGGCCCGCCGAGGTCCCCTTGAAGGCGTTGACCGGATTGACCGGGCCGAAGGTGAAGCCGTGCGGTCCGCCGCCGTGCAGGGCGACGGAGACGGCCATGGCGGCCAGGATCGTCACCTCGGTGGCCAGCAGTACGACGAGCAGCTTCTCGGCGACGGACACCCCGAACCACGTGCCCGTCGCGTTGACGGCGAGCATGAGGACCGCGAACGCCCACCAGGGCACGTCAAGTCCCGTCTGGTCCTTGAGGGTTCCGGTGGCGAAGGTCGAGAAGATGCCGATCAGGGCCGGCTCGAAGACGACGTACGCGAAGGTCGCGAGGAGTCCCGAGGCGAGTCCCGCGGTGCGGCCGAGGCCGTAGGAGATGAAGCCGTAGAAGGCGCCGGTGGAGGTGATGTGCTTCGCCATCGAGGTGAAGCCGACCGCAAAGATGGCCAGGACGACCATTGCGACGAGGTAGCTCGCCGGGGCGCCGATGCCGTTGCCGGCGGAGACCATGAAGGGCACGTTGCCCGTCATGGCGGTGATCGGGGCGGCGGTGGCGACGGCCATGAAGACCACGCCCAGCAGTCCGATCGCGTTCGGCTTGAGCCGGTGAACTGCGCCTCCGTGGGCCTCCTGGGTGCCCGCCGCCTCAGGGACCACGCCCTCTTGCACTGCCATCGAGTGGCCCCTTCCCGTGGTCGCTCACCGTCCGCGCCCTGGGCGCGGCGGAGTGGATTACGAACCGGAATGCTGCACGAGAAATGAGTCCTGTCACGGGTCGGGACGTTAAATGTGCGTCAACCAGACCTTTAGGAGTTCGGGCGGAGCGAACGTCCTTGTTAACTCTGCGCCGAATCGTGGACCGCGCCCGACGCCCCTCCGTACGGTCCCTGGCATGAGCACCTACTCCGCCACCCTCGGCGGCCGGACGCACTCCTTCGCCGGTCTCGCTGGGCTGCTCGCCGCCGCGAGCCCCGAGCGTTCCGGCGACCGCCTCGCCGGGCTCGCCGCCGACTCCGCGCAGGCGCGCGTCGCCGCGCGGTGGGCGCTGGCCGAGGTCCCGCTCGCGCGGTTCCTCGCCGAGCCGGTGATCCCGTACGAGACCGACGACGTGACCCGCCTCATCATGGACAGCCACGACACGGCGGCCTTCGCCCCCGTCTCGGGCCTCACGGTGGGGGAGTTGCGCGAATGGCTGCTGTCGGACGCGGCGGACGCGGCGACACTCGCCGCACTCGCCCCCGGGCTGACCCCCGAGATGGTCGCCGCGGTGTCGAAACTGATGGGCAACGCGGACCTGGTGGCGGTCGCCCGCAAGGTCCAGGTCGTCACCGCCTTCCGCTCCACGATCGGCCTCCCGGGCCGCCTGGCCACCCGCCTCCAGCCCAACCACCCCACCGACGACCCTGCGGGCGTGGCGGCGGCCCTGCTCGACGGACTGCTCCTCGGCTCCGGCGACGCGGTGATCGGCATCAACCCGGCCACGGACAGCCCCCGGGCGGTACGGGACCTGCTGGACCTCCTGGACGGAGTGATCGACCGCTACTCCATCCCCACCCAGTCCTGCGTCCTGTGCCACGTGACCACCAGCATCGACCTGATGGAACGCGGCGCCCCGGTGGACCTGGTCTTCCAGTCCATCGCCGGTACGCAGGCCGCGAACGCCTCGTTCGGGGTCACGCTGGGGCTCCTGGACGAGGCCTACGAGGCGGCGCGCTCACTGGCCCGGGGCACGGTCGGCTCCAACGCCCTGTACTTCGAGACGGGGCAGGGCAGCGCGCTCTCCGCCGACGCGCACCACGGGGTGGACCAGCAGACGGTGGAGGCGCGGGCGTACGCGGTCGCCCGCCGCTACGACCCGCTGCTCGTGAACACGGTGGTCGGCTTCATCGGCCCGGAGTACCTCTACGACGGCCGCCAGATCCTCCGCGCGGCCCTGGAGGACCACTTCTGCGGCAAACTGCTCGGCCTGCCCATGGGCCTCGACATCTGCTACACCAACCACGCCGACGCCGATGACGACGACATCGCCACGATGCTCACCATGCTCGGTGTCGCCGGCGCCTCCTTCGTGATCTGCACCCCCGGAGGCGACGACATCATGCTCAACTACCAATCCGCCTCGTACCACGACGCGTTGTACCTGCGCGAGGTACTCGGACTGCGCCCGGCACCGGAGTTCGAGACGTGGCTGGGGCGGATCGGTCTGCTGGACGAAGGTGGCGGGATACGGGACGTGGCGGGTACGGGCCATCCGCTGACGGCGATCGGGCGGGGGCTGGCGGCATGACGGAACGTCAAGTAATGGCACCCGACTCGGACGCCGCCCTCTGGAACTCCCTGCGCCGGCACACCCAGGCCCGGATCGGGCTCGGGCGGGCCGGCTCGGCGTTGCCCACGCGGCACCGGCTCGAACTGCAGGCCGCGCACGCCGCCGCGCGGGAC
>LRTP01000059.1 GCA_001550305.1 Streptomyces diastatochromogenes | reverse complement strand
CTCGGCCGCCGCGCTCTCGTCCGCGTACGCCAGCACGGCCAGCGCCCGCGCGCGGGGGGCCTCGACCAGGCGTACGACCGCCTCCGTGAGCACCCCGAGCGTGCCCTCGGAGCCGCAGAAGGAGCGGGCGACGTCGGCGCCCTTCTCGGGGAGCAGCGCGTCGAGCGCGTAGCCGGAGATTCGGCGGGGCAGCTCCGGGAAGCCCGTGCGAAGGCGGGCCAGCTCGCCCTCGACCAAGGTCCGCAGGCCGTCCGGGGCGCCCTGCCAGCTCTGGCCCAGCCGTACGACGGAGCCGTTCCCCTTGACCACCGACAGTTCGCGCACGCTGTCCGCCGTCGTGCCCCAGGCCACCGAGTGCGAGCCGCAGGAGTTGTTTCCGATCATGCCGCCGAGGGTGCAGCGGCTGTGCGTGGAGGGGTCGGGTCCGAAGCGCAGGCCGTGCGGGGCCGCGGCCTCCTGGAGGCGGTCGAGGACGACACCGGGCTGGACGACGGCCGTGCGCGACTCGGGGTCGAGCGCGACGATCCGGTTCATGTGGCGGGTGAGGTCCAGGACGACCCCGGTGCCGGTCGCCTGTCCCGCGATCGACGTGCCGCCGCCGCGCGGCACGACCGGCACCCCGTGGGCCCGGCACACGGACAGGGCGGCCGCCACGTCGTCGGCGTCGCGCGGGCGGACCACGCCGAGTGGGACCCGGCGGTAGTTGGACGCGTCCATGGTGGTCAGCGCCCGCGCGGTCACGTCGAAGGCGACCTCGCCGCGCATCGTTGCCGCGAGGGCGGCCCGCAGCCCGTCCACGTCGGGCGGGTCGGCCGCGCCGCTCGTGCCGTCCTTCGCGCCAAGATCCGTCATGTCTCCAGGATGACCCCGCGCACCGACAACGGTCCGTAACCGTGACGCATCGATCACCGGCCGATCACCGGCCGATCACTGACCGGTCCATGATCGGCCCCTGTTCGGTCCCTGACTCGTCCCTGACCCGTCCCTGACCGATCACCGGCCGATCGCCGTCGCGATCACAGACCGATCACCAGCGGATTACGAGCTCGGATCCGGAACCTTCCCAATGCGATCACGAACTCTCATATAGTGACGGCAAGTTGAGCAACCGGTGTCGCCTCTCGCCCAGGAACCTCGCTCCAGGAACCTCGCCCCCAGGAACTTCGCCCCGGACACGACCGAGGACACGATTCATGACCGCGCCCATCCCCTCCGGCGAACGACCCACCCTCCGCGCGAGCGCCCCCGCGCCCCTGCTCACCGCCCTCGCGGCGGCGGTCGCGGTCGTCGTCGCCGTCTCCCTGGCACCCGACTCGGCACGTGTCCCGCTCGCCTGGGGCACGGGCGCCGCCGCCGTGCTGCTGTGTGTCGCCGTCG
>LRTP01000589.1 GCA_001550305.1 Streptomyces diastatochromogenes | reverse complement strand
TCGGCCCGCAGGGCGTGGCCGTCCTCAAGCGCTCCGGCGCCCGGGCCGTCGTCACGCTCGGCCCCGAGCGCGTCGAGGGCGCCCACGCGCTGCTCATGGACCACGACAAGGTCGGCCACAGCGCGGGGGTCCACCTGCTGGCCCGCGGTCGCCGCCGGATCGGCGTCGTGGTGCCCGAGGAATCCGGCCTGGAGATCTTCTCCAAGTCCCGGCTCGACGGCGTACGCCGGTCCCTGACCGGCACCGACGCCACGGCGACCGCGCTGCCGCTCGCGTACGAGGAGGGAGCCGCCGCCCGGCTGGCGGCGCGCTGGCGCTCGCTCGGCCTGGACGCCGTGTTCGCCTACAACGACGAGTACGCCATGCTGCTGATGCGCGCCCTCCAGGAGGAGGGCGTCGGCATCCCGGACGAGACGGCCGTCATCGGCGCCGACGACCTCATGCTCGGGCGGCTGCTGCGGCCCCGCCTCAGCACCGTCCACATCGAACTGCCGTCCGGGCGCGACCTCGCGGAACTGGTCGACCGGGTGGTGCGCGAACCGGGCGCGGCGCCCGAGAGCCACGAGGTACTGGGCGCGCGGGTGGTGCACCGCGACTCGACCTGAGAGAGGCTGTAGCTGGTCCCCGGCCGCATCCGACCCGTTCGGACCGGATGTGGCCCGATCAGGTACGGGAGGCGCGCCATGCGGACCACGGTCGGCATCATCGGCGGTGGCCCCGCCGGGCTGCTGCTGGCCCGGCTGCTGCACCGCGCGGGCATCGACTGCGCCGTGCTGGAGAGCAGGTCGCGCGCCTACGTCGAGCACCGCCAGCGCGCCGGGATGCTGGAGCAGGGCACGGTCGACGCCCTGCGCGCGTGCGGAGCCGCCGACCGGCTGGACGCCGAGGGCCTGATCCACCACGGCATCGAGCTGCGCTTCGACCGCGAGCGCCACCACATCGACTTTCCCGCCCTCACCGGTGGCCGTACCGTCACGATCTATGCCCAGACGGAGATCGTGAGAGACCTGATCGCCCTCCAACTCGCCGCCGGGCCACCGCTGTTGTTCGAGGCCGAGGCCCTCGCGGTCGAGCGCCCGGAGAGCGACGCGCCGGTCGTGCGCTTTGTGCATGAGGGCCGTGAACAGGCCCTGAACTGTGCCTACGTGGTGGGCTGCGACGGCTACCACGGCATCTCCCGGAACGCCTTTCCCGCCGACGGGAGCCGCGCGTACGCGCACGACTACCCGTACTCCTGGCTCGGGATCCTCGCCGATGTGCCGCCCTCGGGCGAGGAGTTGATCTACGCGCGCGGTGCCGGCGGCTTCGCTCTGCACAGCATGCGCTCGCCGACCGTGTCCCGGCTGTACTTCCAGGTCCCGAACGGTACCGACGTCGCCGACTGGCCCGACGAGCGCATCTGGGACGAACTCGCCGCGCGCTTCGCGGTCGACGGCGACTGGCGCCTGGGACGCGGGCCCATCACCTCCAAGTCGGTCACCCCGATGCGGAGTTACGTCCACGAGCCGATGAGCCACGGCCGGCTCTTCCTCGCCGGGGACGCCGCGCACATCGTGCCGCCGACCGGGGCCAAGGGACTCAACCTCGCCGTCTCCGACGTACGGGTGCTGGCCCGCGGGCTCATCGAGTCGCATCGCACGGGATCGACCCAACTTCTCGACCAGTACTCGGACTTGTGTCTCGAGCGGGTATGGCAGGCCACCCGCTTCTCGTACGACATGACTAGGATGTTGCACGCTCAACCAAATGGGGATGTCTTCGACCACCGGATCCAGCTCGCCCGGCTGCGCCGGATCACGGCATCCCGCCACGCGGCCGCCGAACTGGCCGCGAACTACACGGGACTGCCGCTGGGACCGTGAGGCCCGGTGGTGAACAGTGAACGATCGGAGAGCCGACATGCCGCTGCTCGACCCCAAGACCTGGCAGCCCCGCACCCTGGCGGGCGGTGAGTACGCCGTCACCGAACCCGCCACCGGCGAGACGCTGGCCACGGTCACGCTCGCCGCCGCCGAGGACATCGGCACGGCCGCGCGGGACGCCCGTGCCGCCCAGGCGGAGTGGGCGAAGGCACCGCACTTCGTGCGCGCCGCCGTACTGCGCAGGGCCGGCGACCTGTTCGCCGCCCACGCCGACGAACTGCGCGACTGGATCGTGCGCGAGTCCGGCTCGATCCCGGGCAAGGCCGACTTCGAACTGCACGTCGCGGCCCAGGAGTGCTACGAGGCCGCCGCCCTCGCCTCCCGCCCCAGCGGCCAGATCCTTCCCTCCGAGGCGCCGCGTCTGTCCTACACCCGACGTGTCCCGGTCGGTGTGGTGGGCGTGATCTCCCCCTTCAACGCCCCGCTGATCCTCTCGATCCGGTCGGTGGCCCCGGCACTCGCGCTCGGCAACGCCGTCGTCCTGAAGCCGGACCCGCGCACCGCCGTCTGCGGCGGACTCGCGCTCGCCGCCGTCTTCGCCGAGGCGGGGCTCCCGGAGGGTCTGCTGCACGTTCTGCCCGGCGGTCCGGAGGCGGGCCAGGCGCTGGTCGCCGACCCGAACGTACCGGTGATCTCCTTCACCGGCTCGACCGCCGCCGGACGCGCGGTGGGCGAGGCGGCGGGCCGCCTCCTCAAGCGCGCCCACCTGGAGTTGGGCGGCAACTCGGCGCTGATCGTCCTTGAGGACGCCGACATCGACGCGGTGATCTCCACGGCCGCGTGGGGCTCGTTCTTCCACCAGGGCCAGATCTGCATGACGACCGGCCGCCACCTCGTCCACGCCTCCCTCTACGAGGAGTACGTCGAGCGGCTCGCCGCCAAGGCCGACTCGCTCGCCGTCGGCGACCCGCACCGTGAGCAGGTGCATCTCGGGCCCATCATCGACAGCGCCCAACTCGCCAAGATCCAGGGGCTGGTGGAGTCCAGCACGGCGCGCGGCGCGAAGCTCGCGGCCGGTGGCACGCACGAGAGGCTCTTCTACCGTCCGACGGTCCTCGCGGGAGTCGACGACGCGACGCCCGCGTACGCCGAGGAGGTCTTCGGCCCGGTGGCACCCGTACGATCGTTCGCGGACGCCGACGAGGCCGCGGCCCTCGCCGCCGCCGGACCCTACGGCCTCTCCCTGGGCATCGTCACCCGGGACACCGCGCGCGGCCTGGACCTCGCCGAGCGCATCCCGACCGGGATCGCCCACATCAACGACCAGACCGTCAACGACGAGGCCGTGGCCCCCTTCGGCGGGATCGCCGCCTCCGGCACCGGCGCCCGCTTCGGCGGTGAGGCCAATCTGGAGGCCTTCACCGACGTGCGCTGGACGACGGTGCGCGGAGATGTGGCGCCGTACCCGTTCTGACGGAAGGGTGGCGCGGGGCTCGCTGACCTGCGGCCCGCTGTACCTGTTCGCCGTGCGGCCCGGTGGAATTACTCGCCCTGCGGAGCCTGCTTGGCCTGCTGCTCCGCGATGGACTTGCGGACCTCGTCCATGTCCAGCTTCCGGGCCTGTCCGATGACGTCCGTCAGGGCGGCCTCGGGCAGTGCCCCGGGCTGGGCGAAGATCGCGACCTGGTCGCGGACGATCATCAGCGTCGGGATCGACTGGATGTCGAAGGCGGCGGCCAGCTCGGGCTGCGCCTCCGTGTCGACCTTCGCGAACACCAGGTCCGGGTTGGCCTCCGCGGCCTTCTCGTAGACCGGGGCGAACTGACGGCACGGCCCGCACCAGGAGGCCCAGAAGTCGATCAGGACGAACTCGTTGTCCGTGACCGTCTGGTCGAAGTTCTCCTTGGTCAGCTCCATCGTGCTGCTCATGGCGTGACTACCTCTTCCTGATGTCGGGCCTCGGGCCTCGGGGCGAAGCCGGTGTGCACAACGCCACCCCTGGGCGGCGTATTCCGCGCACGTACCCGTGTGGCCTCCGAGCACACCAACAACCAGACTGGGCCCATGACGGAAACGGAATCCATCGCGTACGACGTCGTGGTGCTCGGGGCCGGGCCCGTGGGGGAGAACGTCGCCGACCGCGCCCGCGCGGCCGGCCTCTCCACCGCGGTCGTGGAGAGCGAACTGGTCGGCGGCGAGTGCTCGTACTGGGCCTGCATGCCCAGCAAGGCTCTCCTGCGCCCGGTCATCGCCCGCGCCGACGCCCGCCACGTGCCCGGCCTCAGCCAGGCGGTGCAGGGCCCCCTCGACGTCCCCGCGGTCCTCGCCCACCGCGACTACTACACCTCCCAATGGAAGGACGACGGACAGGTCGGCTGGCTGGACGGCATCGGCGCCGTCCTGTATCGCGGACACGGGCGCCTCGCCGGGCCGCGCAAGGTGACCGTCGACGGGCCCGACGGCGAGCGCCAGGTGCTCACGGCCCGGCACGCGGTCGCCGTCTGCACCGGCACCCGCGCCCTGCTCCCCGACCTGCCGGGGCTCGACCAGGTCCGGCCCTGGACCAGCCGTGAGGCCACCAGCGCGCACGAGGTGCCGGGTCGGCTCATCGTGGTGGGGGGCGGTGTCGTCGCCGTCGAGATGGCCACGGCCTGGCAGGCGTTCGGCTCCCAGGTCACCGTCCTCGTCCGCGGCAAGGGACTGCTGCCCCGCATGGAGCCCTTCGCCGGTGAGCTGGTCGCCGAGTCGCTGAAGGAGGCGGGCGCGGACGTCCGCACCGGCACCTCGGTGACCGCGGTGACGCGCGAGGGCTCCACCGTGGTGGCGCTCACCGACACCGGCGACCGCATCGAGGCCGACGAGATCCTCTTCGCCACCGGGCGTGTGCCCCACACCGACGACCTCGGCCTCGACACGATCGGGCTCGAGCCGGGCTCCTGGCTCGACGTCGACGACAGCCTGCGAGTCACCGGCAGTGACTGGCTGTACGCGGTCGGCGACGTGAACCACCGAGCCCTCCTGACCCACCAGGGCAAGTACCAGGCGCGGATCGCGGGCGCCGCCATCGCCGCCCGTGCCGCCGGAGTGCCCCTCCTGGAGACCGACCCCTGGGGCGCGCACTCGGCGACCGCCGACCACGGAGCCGTCCCCCAGGTCGTCTTCACCGACCCGGAGGCCGCGGCCGTCGGCCTCTCCCTCGCCGAGGCCGAGCGCGCGGGCCTGCGCGTCCGTGCCGTCGACGTCGACATGTCCTCCGTGGCGGGCGCGGGCCTGTACGCGGACGGCTACCGTGGCAAGGCCCGCATGGTCGTCGACATCAACCGCGAGATCCTGGTGGGCCTCACCCTGGTCGGCCCCGGCGTGGGCGAACTGATCCACTCGGCGACCATCGCCATCGCCGGCGAGGTTCCGATCAGCCGCCTGTGGCACGCGGTCCCGTCGTACCCGACGGTGAGCGAAGTGTGGCTGCGGCTGCTGGAGATGTACCGGGACGCGTAGCCGAAGCCGGTCGCTGGGGTACGACAGCCTGAGATCGACGGGCCAGGGCCGGCCGCTCGGACGCCGGCGGTCTGAGCGCCGGGGGCGCGGATTTTGGCCCTCCGGAACTGGACGGCCGGGTTCACCCGTTCGGCGTCCGCTGCTCGGGTCCCGGTGGCCTCGGGGTTCGGCCGTCCGGGATCGACGGGCCGGGCCTTGTCGTCGGGTGGCGGGGGATTGGCGGGGGATTGGCGGGGTCTGGGTCCCCGGCGGGTTCGGTTCGGCCGGCTCGGTTCGACCGGCAGGGGCCGGTCGTTCGGGCGTCGGCGGCTTTCCCCCCGGGGTCTCGGTCCCGGGAATTGATGAGCCGTCGGCGGTCGTCTGGACTTCGGTGGGTCCGGGCCGGGCCGTCCGAGGCGACGCGGCCGAGCCCGACGGTTCCGGCGGCTCGGGCTCGACGTCGGTTGGGCCCGTGGCTTTCCGGGGCCGCCCGTCCCCGGCCCCGTCGGCGGGTTCGGCCG
>LRTP01000588.1 GCA_001550305.1 Streptomyces diastatochromogenes | reverse complement strand
CTGCGCCGGCCGTCCCCGAACACCAGCAGGCGCTCCACGAGGCCGGCCGCCGCCCGCCCGCCCCGCCGCCGCGGGGAACCCCACGCGACGGGGCCGGACAACGAACCCACCGAGGAAGGGAACTCATCCATGACCACCGACGACCACGCCACGGCAAGCAGCGAACGCAAGGCCTGCGAAGAGGTACGCAACAAGCTGCTGGGCGCATGGAACCTGGTGTCGTACACCGCCACAAGCACGGACGGCCAGGTCATCCACCCACTCGGCCCCCGGCCCCAGGGGCTGATCGTCTACACCCCCGACGGTCACATGTCCGCCCAGCTGTGCCGCGGCGACCGCCCGCACATGGGATCCGACCGTCTCGAGGAAGCCGCCACGGAAGAACTCGCCCAGGCAGCGCTGACCTACGTCGCCTACGGAGGCCCCTTCCACGTGGCCGATCCGACGACCGTGGAACATCACGTCACGACCAGCATCTTCCCCAACTGGGTCGGACGGCCCCAGGTCAGAACGGTCACCTTCGAAGACGAGCTCCTGAAGCTGAGCCTGCCCACCCCCACCCGCCTCTGGGGCACCCACCGCACGGCCGAACTCACCTGGCGCAGACCGCGCTGACACCACCGCGGCGACCGAGGACTGCGTCCAGTCCACGGCCGAAGTCCGGTACCCCAGATCGGCGAGGGAGGCTGCGCAGGCGCCCAAACCGCACCCCACATCCCCTGCTTGCTGCCCAGGACTGGATGAGGTGTGCTCGGCCAGCAGGCGCAGTTCCTCGTCGTCGACAGAGCCCAAGCCACGGCCGCCGGCGAAGATCTCACCCCACTGGGTCACCGGGACGGTGGGTGCCTCCCGGCTTCGGTGTCGGGTGACGGTGACGGAGTCGGGGCGCCGGTGTGTTTCGGGGTGTTGCCGCTGGTCAGGCGGCGAAGCCGACGTTCGTCACGTACTCGTACTGTCCCCACTGCGAGCCGAGATCCACGATCTGATCGACCCATGCCTCCGCCAGTGCCCGGTCGTCGCCGGCTGCCCAGGCCCGCACGACGGCGTCCCAGTGACGGACATTCAAGCTCCGGTACTCCAAAATCCGTTGGCGCGGACGGTCCACCTGGGACTGATTCAGTGGGTGCAGTTCGACGCGCGTACCGCGGCCCTCACGGTTCAGACGGCCCAGAAGGTAACGGGCCACGTTCTGCCGGCGGACCGTACGGTAGGCGATCTCCACGCGTTCCACGTTCCGCTTGGACGGGGTGCGTTTCCCGTCGAGCCAGGCTTTGAGGGTGCGGTCGGTGACGGTCAGGCCGGCTTCACGCGCCGCTCGACGGGCGTGGTCGGTGCGCGTGAGGTAGTGCAAGCGCCTCCGCGACCAGGCACAGCGCGCCATCGATCTGCTTCGCCCACTCGCCTTCGCCCAGAGCCAGGGCCAGGGCCAGGGCCAGCCATGGGAAGACCTCTGGGCCCCCATCGCCACCGCCATCTCGGGCCACCCCTACACCAACGATGACCTGCACTGACTCCGCGGCTCCGCCGGCGCCTACGAGGAAAGACGTTGGAAGATCGGCGGCTGGTGCGCGCACTGCGGCTGTTGACCGAGGGCCGTCGGTCCCGTGGCCTACAAACTCAGGCTCTCGGAAGCAATCCGGCTCGGGCTGGTGGCGCCGTACCAGGTGCTGTGCCTCGACATCCGCGACCCCGACCTCTACGCCGCCCTGACGAGCGAGGACACCGGGTCCGCGGCCGTGGGCGGGGCCCGGCTAGGGACTGTCGTCAAACCTTGGCCAACGACCACCCAGGATCAGGGCTGGTCGGGTCCCGGGAGGTCTGTAGTCAGAGGGGTGTGTCAGAGTCTGGGCATGCTCGAGATCGTGGTGAAGACGGAGAACTGGGAGCGGTACGTCCGTGCGTCCGCCGAGGAGCTAGCTGGGTTGGTTCGGCGAATCGGTGGTGACGGTGACCGGTTCCTGGTGGTCCAGCGGATACCCGACCTGCCTGACGTCTTCGCCCAGGTCTGGCATAAGGCCGGTGGTGACTACACGCTGGAGTACCGCGACGGTGCCGCTGACCGGCACTTCCAGGCGATCGCCGACGGGCCCGAGGCCGTGATTGCGGCGATTGCCGGCTGGGCCCGCCAGGAGGCCGGTTGGGACGGTGGTCTGGCTTGGTCGCTGCTGGACATGGGCCCCGCCCGCGAGGTGCCGCCGCTCGACCTCGACGAAGACGAGCGCGAGGAGTTGGGGAAGCGCGTCCGCGAAGTGCTGGTCGGCGGCTACGCCTCCCGCGCCGAACTGGCCGAGCTTGCTGAGGAGTACCTGGTCACCAAGGACCGCCGGCCCGTTTCGCGAGAGCAGGCGGAGGCGCTGGCCGACCGGTTGTGGCTGGAGCGGGTCGCGGAGCAAGCCGCATGGCAGGGCGAGACCGACCCTGAGCGACTCACTCGCGCGTTCGCCGCCCTGCAGGAGGCCGGTATCACCTCCCGCGAGAACTTCACCTGTTGCCGTAGCTGCGGCCAGACCGAGATAGGCGGTGAAGGCGGGCCCAACGCCCGCGGCTTTGTCTACTTCCATACCCAGTGCACGGATTCCGCCGCAGCCGGCCACGGACTGATGCTCCTCTACGGCGGCTTCGACGGCTCGTCCGAGACCACTGCAGTCATCGGCCACGAGGTCGTGGCTGCTCTAGAAGCAGTCGGCCTCCACGCCGAGTGGGACCGTGACCCAGGCCGGGCTATCACCGTCACCCCCCTGGACTGGTGCCGCCGCCTGGTCGGTTAGGTATCGGCGCCAAAGATCACACCCACATGAGGAGTGAGGCTAGGGTGACGGCTGCCTGATAACACTCGGCCGTTTTGTCGTATCGCGTTGCGATGCCGCGCCACTGCTTCAGCCTGTTGAAGCATCGTTCGACGACATTGCGGCGCTTGTAGAGCTGCTTGTCGAACGACGGTGGGCGGCCACCGGAACGGCCGCGCCGGAGTCGGTTGGCGATCTGGTCCGCTCGCTCGGGGATGGTGTGGGTGATGTTGTGCTGCCGCAGCCAGGTGCGGATCGCCTTCGAGCTGTAGCCCTTGTCGCCGATGACGTGCGCCGGCCGGACCCGGGGGCGACCCACGCCCAACCGGGGCACCCGGATCGCGTCGAGCAGCGTGGTGAACTGGGTGCAATCATTGGTGTTCCCGCCGGTGAGGACCAGAGCGAGTGGGCGGCCGAGTCCGTCGACCGCCAGGTGGATTTTGCTGGTCAGTCCGCCGCGCGAGCGGCCGAGCGCCCGGTTGCGGAGCCCCCTTTTCGGGCGCCGGCGGCGTGTTGGTGGGCGCGGACGACGGTGGAGTCGACCGAGGTGAGCCAGTCAATGTCACTGGCCGCGTCCGCCTTAGTGGTCGGCTCCGGAAATCCTTCGGGGGTTGACGTCGGAGTCCAAGCAGTGCTGGGCAGTTGTCAGGGGCTCAACCGGCATCGTCTCAACGGGCGGCTGATCCGAGGTCTGACGTCTCGGTGAGGTTGGACTCGGCGCAGGGGTCACGCCTCAGAAGATTGCAGGTACGCTCCGCTGGTGTCGAAGAAGCAGGAGAAGAAGTTCCGCTCCGCGGCCCGCGCCGCTGGCACGGGCATCGTCGTCGAGAAGGCGTCACGGGCGGCGGTTCCGGCCGAGACATCCCGTCGTCGCTTGCACGTGGGTGCTGCAGTTCTCGGTGGGGCCGTAGGGGGCGCCATCGTTGTACCTGCGCTCTTGGAGCGATTCGGGGTAATGCGGTCCGGTGCGTGGGTGCCCGCCATGTTCGCGGGGTTGGCTTTGGCGCTGGGATTTCCGCTCCTGTACACGACGTTTCGTTCGGTACGGCACGGCCCTGGTTGGCAGCTTGTGACTGCTCGGACTGTCACGGGCGACCGCACGGTCGATCTGAGCAAGCTGACGCAGATACGTCGAGTTCGTGTCCCCAGCAAGACTGGCTGGTTGGACCAGTTCTGGATCAAGGACTGCCGAGGCGTCGCCCTCCTTGCGGACAAGGAGGTACTCATGGGTCCCATGGGGCAGGCGATGGTTCACAGTTCGGGGATCTCAGGCTCACCGGGAACCGTGAAGATCTCTCGGCATGCGGCCGTCGGACTTGGCCTCAACGAACCCTCGACTGCATACCGGGCAGCCCGCGCATGCGCAGATGCTCTTCTCGGGATCCTGACCCCCGGGGCAGTCGCCGCTCTTGGAGTCCTGGCCAGCTGGCTCATCAGATCAGCGTGAGACACAGCCGAGGAGATGGGAGAGGGTGTCGATCACCCGAATGACTCTCCCGAGATTGGCCGTTGCCTCCCATGCCCCTGGGCCGCGCCGTGTGCCTCACCCTGACCGCCGCGGAGCGCCACCGCCTGAAGAAGATGGCCTACGGCCACAAGACTGAGCACCGGGCTCGGCAGCGGGCCATAGTCGTTCTGCTCGCGGCGCGCGGCCGGGGCAACGCCCGGATAGCTGCCGAGACCCGGCTGCATGTGGACACCGTGCGCACCTGGCGCGGTCGGTTCGCCGACGGCGGGCTGCCGGCCCTGGCCGACCGCAAACGCTCGGGGCGCCCGGCCCGTTTCACCCCTGTGCAGGTCGTCGAGGCCAAGGCCCTGGCCTGCCAACTGCCGGCCGAGACCGGCCTACCGCTGTCGCGCTGGTCATGTCCGGAACTGGCCGCCGAGCTGAACGCGCGCGGGATCACCGACAGCATCTCCGCGTCCACGGTGCGCCGCTGGTTACGCGAGGACGCGCTCAAGCCCTGGCAGTACCGGTCCTGGATCTTCATCCGCGACCCGGATTTCCGTGCCAAGGCCGCCCGTGTGATGGACCTGTACGCCCGCACCTGGCAGGGCAAGCCACTCGACGATGACGAGTACGTGATCTCCGCGGACGAAAAGACCTCCATCCAGGCCCGCTGCCGCTGCCACCCGACCCTGGCACCCGGACAGGCCCGGGCCACGCGCGTCAACCACGAGTACAAGCGCAGCGGCGCCCTGGCCTACCTGGCGGCCTACGACGTCCACCAAGCGCGCGTCTTGGGCCGCTGCGAACCCACCACCGGCATCGTGCCGTTCATGAACCTGGTCACCGAGGTCATGAAACAAGAGCCCTACGCCACCGCCAGACGCGTCTTCTGGATCGTCGACAACGGGTCCTCCCATAGAGGGAAGAAGGCCATCGACCGCCTGACCAGCAGATTTCCGAACGCCGTCATGGTCCACACCCCGGTACACGCCTCCTGGACGAACCAGATCGAGATCTTCTTCTCGATCGTCCAGCGCAAGGTCGTCTCACCCAACAACTTCACCGACCTCAACGAGGTCCAAGACCGGCTCCGAGCCTTCGAAGACCGCTACAACGCCACGGCACAGCCGTTCCAGTGGAAGTTCACCACCTCCGACCTGGACGATCTGCTGGCCAGACTCGACCGGCACACCGCCGATCACCCAGAAGAATCCTCCGCCACACCGGAAACATGATCAACCCCCGAAGGACTTACGACGCAGACCACTTAGCCTGCGCGGCCTGCAGCATCCGCTCGAAGGTGCCGTCCTTGGCCCAGCGACGGAACCGGGTGTGCAGCGTGGCCCACGACCCGTACTGCTCGGGCACGTCCCGCCAGGCCACCCCGGTCCGGAACTTCCACACAATCCCGTTCAGGATTGTGCGGTCGTCCAACCGAGGACGGCCCGTCGAGGATGTCGGCAGCAAAGGCCGCAGCAGATCCCACTCGACATCGGACAACTCATGGCGACGTATCACCCGACCATGATCCACTAGTCAAGATCGCTTTGACGACAGTCCCTAGGAGCGGGAGTGTGCCGCCGCCGCAAGACCGGGCATGACCATCTCACTCCACACGCGCTACCAGGGCCCGGTACCCCTGGAAACCCCCTTGCTGGTAGGCGCCCACGTCACCAGAACCCACAACCGCAAGACCTTCGTGAAAGGCACGATCACCACAGAAGACGCCCCGTCCACCATCCTCGTAGAGGCGGACGGCACCTTCATCGCACCTGCCCCAGAAGTCGCCCGCGCCCTCTTTCCCGCCCTCGACAACGCGAAGCGAGTTGCCGACTGGTGAGGCAATGGAGGCACTGGATGCGATCGATCCGGCGTGGTGTCCCGCGTGGGGTATCGACTGGCAGCGCGGCTTCCACCTCACGCTCATGCATGTCCGGTCCGGCGTTGGCGCTGCCCGTACGGGCAGGCGAAGTGCTCGTGCAGGGCGAGGACCTCGGAGCCTGGACGATGGCGCAGCGGGTCGGCTGGGATGCGCTGACGCCCGCGCAGCAGTGGATGCTCGACAGCGTCCTGGGTCTTGAGGCCGCCGGCGTGGCAGAGCAGCCGCCTGCGCGCCGGACGCAAGCCGACCGGTGGGCTGGCCATCTCGCTGCGGCTCGTCAGTTCCACGCCCGCGAGGGGCACTTGAACGTGCCGCGCAAGCACGTCGAAGACGTTGGCGGCGTCCCGGTCAAGCTGGGTGGGTTCCTCGACAACACCCGCCGCAGGGCCTCGAAACTCACCCCCGAGCGCCACGCGGAACTCGACGCTCTCGGCATGCGCTGGGAGGGCGGCCGGGCCGGCAGGCGGTCGCCCCGGTGAGGTGAGCCGCAGCGCGATAGTTGTCACCAAGGCAGGTTTGCTGTCACCAAGCCCGGCATCCGGTATTTCGGCGGGTCACGCCTCGCGGTCGATGCTCAGCGACTCGGCCCTTGGATGTCGCTCTCGGGCTTCAGGAGCGTCCGGGCACGGGTCGGCTCGGTGAAGGGGAGATTGCCGGGAAGGGCGCTTGGCACCCCGGGCCGCCGCCCGTGGCGCGAGGCGTTACGGCTCCGGCCCGTAGGCGGCAGCGGCCGGCCTGGAATCCCCGCCAACCGGGCGGTACATCCGGGCGGGTCCGGCATGGCGCCATGTCGAGGCGCATCATGCCCGGATGCTGATGGCCTCCGAACCATGCAGGAGTGACCATGGACGACCACCCCAGCCTTCAAGAAGCCTGGCAATCGACATCCATTGGTGCGGGCCGTGACACTCCCGGTCAGCCGGGGGTCATCGGCATTGCGCTCGCCGCCGTGCTGACGGCCGCACTCGCGCAGGGTTCCTGGCAATGGTTCTCCACTTACATCGGGTTGACGCTTCTTGCGGTGATCTTCTCCTTTTACCGACTGCCGACATGGATGCCCGGCCTCGGATCTGCGTACATGCGGAATCTGGCCGCGTTTTCACTGGTCGTCGGCCTGTGCGTAGCGATCACGCTGGCCCCCGTGCTGCAGCGCTCGGCGTGGTTGTTTCCGATGCCAGGCACTCGACGCGGGTGTCCTGAGACGGGCAGGTACGAGGGCATCCAGGCGGAGGCCGCGCTGGCGAACCTGGTTGGTCGAGACAGAGCTGCCCTGGCTCATGCGCAGGAGGCCAAGGTCCATGATGCTGTTGCCGACTGCCTGTCAGCTACTACGACCCTGTGGCTGCCGGCGTACGGGTTCGGGGCGGCCGTGCTGGTGGGTCTGGGCGCGTGGTGCCTTGACCGAGGTCGGGTGAGGAAGGAGATGGCCGTGGCCAGCCGAAATCCTCCCCGTCAGGGCTGAGCAGCCGCGCCAACGTGACAGGGCGGCAAGGAGTGGTTGTTGGGGGCGCCGCGGCCTCAGACCGACTGTGCCACGCGGTATGCCTCGCTGGTGACGGCCAGCCTGCTTCGGGTGAGCCGAAGACCCAGTTCGCCCCGTTCCGAAGGTGACAACTATTGATGGCTTTGTTCACGAGTAGTGCCGTCAGTTGTTCGCGGGTTTGGGAGGCACCCAGATCCACGGTCGGGTGTTGTTCACGAGTTTTGACAGAGCTGGGGTACTTGCCAGGCCAGCACCGGGGTGCTCCTGGTGAAAGGTCCTGCCGCAGATGTCCAAGGTCGAGCTGCACGCGGCGATTCGGCGTGATCACCGTGCCGGCATGAAGATGCGCGGCTGCTGGTCCAGCACGTCGGACGCCCGGCGCCACCCGAGCGGGCAGGACCCTGATCTGCGTGTGAGAATTGGGTACTGGATCGCAGTTCGGTGTCCGAGGCCCGCCCGTCGCTGCATGCGGGAGCGGGCGCATCACCTGACGTCTCCTCCCGCTGATCCCATCGACACGCTGGGAGGCTCTCTGTGAGCGAACGTCTCAATGCGTGGCCGACGCTGGACTATGAGGACCTGGCACCCATGGTTGACTACGTGAACCGGGTGGTACAGGTCGCAGGCAAGTACACCCTCGACGAGCCCTTCGAAGTCGGCTGGGGAAACACCGTCCTCGATGTCACCCCCCGGGGGCTCAGAACGCCAACCCTTCGGCAGCGAGGTGTGACCTTCACGGTGCACTACAACTTGCTCGACGGTGGTGTGGTCATCGAGGCCGACAATGGCTCGCGGACGGTGCCATTGTCCAAGGGATCAGTCGCCATGTTCTATGCGTCCTTCTGCGATGCGGCAGACGAGCTCGGCATACACCGACCGCGCAGCTCGTTGATCTGCGAGATTCCAGATGCCCCGCCGTGCTTCGAGGACGATCACGTCGAACGCACCTGGGATGGCCACACGGCCCGGCTGATCTGGACAGCGTTGAACCTCGCCGCTGACGGGCTCGAGGCGTGGCAGGCCCCCTTCCTGGGACACCGTCCCCGGGTCGGTGTGATGTGGGGCGGCTTCGACCTGTCCGCCACGCGTTACCGGGCGCAGCCCACCGTGCCGACGCCCCACCAGCCGCCGTTCATGCAAAACGCCCAGCGTGACGCGTACGTGTCGGTGGGATTCTCCTTCGGGGATGCCAAGGCGCCGAACGCCGGCATGTACGCGTACATCTGGCCCCAGCCGGACGGTCTCGGGGGCCGGTCCTGGGGTGTTGAGGGCGCCGCCTGGCATCCCGACGCCGGTCTGGTTCGTCTGCCGTGGGCCAAGCTCAGGGAGACAGCGGACCCGCACCAGGCCATTGTGGCGTTCGGTGACGCCGTCTACGATGCCGCCGTCGAGACGGCAGGCTGGCCGTCCAACCTCGTCGGACCCCGCGTCGAGGGTTGGTACATGAGCAGGACACCGCCCGCGCTCGTCCAGCACCAGCACGGCTGAATCAGGACCCGCGGCCAGACGCGCCCACGCAGCGCCCGAGCTAACGACGTGGTGTGCGATTGACATCGGGCTTGCGATTCCGGTCCTACAAGGTAATCAGGTGTTGATGGCCTGGCCTGCTGGGTGCAGGATGCTCCCGTGAATGACTGGCTGCGCGCTCGGAACGGTTGGACGCTTCTCTTGCTGAACTGGGCGATCCTGCTTACAGGTGGATTGCTTGGGTACGGGCTGTCGCGGACGTTCTCCGACTACACGGCATCGCTTGTCCACTCTGTGCCATGGCTGCTGGGGGGCACTCTGCTCGGGGCCCTCATCAACACCGCTGTTGCTCTACGACGTCGGCGACGGCACAGCTGACGGGTCTAGGCGCCCGCCGATCGTTCCTGCGGAGGTGACATGGAGAAGGCCGCGCCGGTTAGGTGTTGTTGTGACGCAATACCTTGGCCGCACGGGCTTGTCCCATCCTGTCTTCACCGGCCTTCGACGCCGTCGGCTCGGTTCGTTGATCGGTGAGTTGGCCGACGCCTGGATGGCCTCAGAAGAGGGGCGACTGCATGATCGCCGAGGCCACGAGCGCATGCGCGCCGCCGGTGCAGGACCGAACCACCAGTTGGTGTTCACCGACCGGGTCATCGCCACCTTGGTCGTCCTGCGCTTCCAGCTTCCGCACGTAGCCGTGGCCGTGCTCTACGGCGTGGACCGCTCCACGATCACCCGGGCTGTCCACGAGATCCGGCCGCTGCTCGCCAACCGGGGTTTCGCCGTGCCGGGTTGCCCTGGCCTGCGGCTTCGCACGCTGGCAGATGTCTTCGCCTACACCGCGGCCGAGGGCGTTGAGCTGCGACTGGACGGCACGGAGGTCCGGGTACGCCGTCCGCGGGCGAGTAAGCCCGGCCGTCGCGCCTTCGTCTCGGGGAAGATGCGGCAGAACACCAAGAAGGCCACCGTCGTCACCGACGAGCAGGGCCGCACCCTGTGGGCCGGGGCGTGCCGGCCTGGCCGGATGCACGACCAGACGGCTGTGAAGGCCGAGGGGATCTGCGACCTGCTTGAGCGGTACCCGCAGGTCAAGGCCAAGGTCGACGCGGGCTACCGGGGACTGGCCAAGCAGTTCCCCGACCAGGTCCAGGCCCCGCCGCTCAAACCGAAGAAGGATGCCCCGGCGGAGGATGTTACTGCTTGGGAGGCGGCTCGCCATCAGCAGTCCTCGGAACGGATCTGCGTCGAGCACGCCAATGCCGAGCACAAGCAATGGCGCCCCCTCCAGCGGTATGTCGGCCGCCGCGAGTACTTCGACGAGATCTACTCCGCCGTGGCTGGCCTGGTCTCCGATCGCGCCGCCGAGAGGTGATCACCGACCAGCCAAACCGCCAGGCCAGCACACCCCGACCTCAATCGAGCACAACCTCGTTAGACCGCCCGTACGGCGGCAGCCCGGCCAGGCTGCACGGGCGCGCGGGGATGCGCACTGGGATCTACCGCACAGCCCCGGCGCTCGCCCGAACCAGACGCACCGGAACCATCGACTCGCCGGCCGGAAATCCTTGCCGGGATTCAGAATTCCCACCCGGTCGAAGGCCGTCCGGATCCGACGCCCGGGTCGGCCGCTCCCGCTTGCTAATCAGCGGCGCGATCGGACCCGGGCTCCCTCGTCGAGCGCCGTCCTCAGCGTCCCGTCCACACGGGCGCGCGCTTCTCCTGGAAGGCCAGCACTCCCTCTTTGCTGTCCTCGCTGTCGAGGGCGGCCATCACGGCGGGCAGGCGTGCGTCCCGGGCCTCGCGGGCACTGAGCTGCGCGGTACGGGTGGCCAGTTGCTTGATCGCCCGAACCGATGACGGCGAACAGGCCAGTACGTCGTCCACCCAGCGCTGCACTGCGTCGTCGAGTTCGGTGTCGGGGACGACCTCGTTGACCAGGCCGAGGCGGTACAGCTCGCTCGCGGGGACTCGCTTACCGGTGAGCAGTAGGCCCATGGCCGCGTTGTGCGCGATCTTGCGCTGCAGCAGCACCATGCCGCCGTCGAGCGGCAGCCGGCCGACACGCGGCTCGGTCAGTCCGAACTTGGCGGTGTCCGCGGCGATGACGATGTCACAGCCCAGGACCATCTCCATCCCACCGCCGACCGCGTAGCCGTTGACCCTCGCGATCACCGGCACGTCCAGCGTCGTGCGCAGGCTCAGCCCGCCGAACCCGTTCGGATCGAGCTGCGACCAGTACTCGAGGCCGGTCTTGTCGATCGCTTTCTGGGACATGTCCGCGCCGACGCAGAACGCGCGGTCACCGGCGCCGGTGACCACCACGCACCGCACCTCGGACGAGGCCTCGATCTCCGCCCAGATCCCGTTGAGCCGGTCGGTGGTCGGTCCGTCGACGGCGTTCAACACCGCCGGCCGGTCGATTGTCACGTAGGCGACGAAGTCTTTGATCTCGAACCGGACTTCATCGGTCATGACACTGTTCCGTTCTCGCGCAGCTGTGCGATCCGCGCCTCGTCGTACCCGTGCTCGGCCAGCAGTTCGGCGGTGTTCTCGCCGAGCTGCGGCGCACGGCGCTCCACCGTGGCCGGGGTCGCGGACAGGCTGATGGGGGAGTTGAGCACCTGCACGACGCCTTCGCCGGGGTGTTCCATCTTGATGACCAAGTTGTTGACGGCCGCCTGCTCGCCGGCCAAGGCATCGGCCATGGTCAGCACGGGGGCGGAGAGGAGGTCCTGTTCCTCGAGCCGTCGCACCCAGTAGGCGGTGGTGTTGGTGGCGAACCTGTTGCGGAAGAGTTCCTGCAGCTCCGCCTTGGCCGCCATGTGCCCCGGCGGATCCTGGAGGTCCGCACGCTGCCACAGCGCGTCGGGGAGGTCCAGCGCGGCACAGATGTCGCGCAGGGGCTCCCGCTTGAAGGCGCCGACCATGCACACCGCGCCGTCGGTGGTCGCGAAGACCCCGGAGAGTGGCATGGCCGCCCAGTTGATCTCCGTCCCGCGGTTGAGGTGGGTTGCGGCCTCCTGCATCTGCATGTGGAGCATGGAGTCGAACATGCGGACGTCGACGCGCTGGCCTTCGCCGGTCCGTTCGCGCGCGATCAGTGCCAGCAGGATTCCCTGGAGGAGATGCATCCCGGTGGTGTAGTCGCACAACGTCGTCGGGTAGATGCTCAGCGGGACGTCCTCGCTCTGCCGACGCCACATCACCCCCGAAAGGGCCTGCAGCAGCACATCCTGCCCACCCTTGTGCGCATACGGGCCGCTCTCGCCGAAGCCTGTTCCGGACGCCCAGATCAGACGCGGGTTGATCGCCTTCATCGCCTCGTACCCGAACCCGATGCGGTCCATCACCCCGGCCCGGAAGTTGCTGACCACCACGTCGGCGTCACGGATCAGGTCGAGGACGACCTGTTTGCCCTCCTCGCCGCGCGTGTCGATGCTGATGCTGCGCTTGTTCCGGTTGATGGAGTAGAAGATCGGGTTGTCCAGGCCGGACGGGTCCACGACGGACGACCGGGAGAGGTCGCCGACCTTCGGGCGCTCGATCTTGATGACGTCCGCGCCGTAGTCACCGAGCAGCTGCGTGGCCGAGGGACCCATGAACACCTGGGTGAAGTCGACGACGGTTATGCCTTCAAGCGCCTTCATACGGCCGTTCCTTCGTTCGATGCAGTGACGTCCATCGCGTTCGCGCTCGGCTGGTCGCCCGGGTCCGCCCCGAACTTGCGCATCACTGCCTGGATCTCTGGTGCGGGAACCTCCCGCACCGTGCAGCCGCCGTTGACCGCCAAGGCCGCCGCCACGCCTGCGGCCTGGCCCATCGCCATGCACGGCGGAATCTCCCGGGACATCTTCTGCGCCTGCGGGGTCGCGGAATAGTGCCGTCCGGCCACCAGCAACTGGTCGACCTCCTTCGGTAGGAGGGCACGGTAGGGCGTGTAGTAGTCCCGTCCGCGTGCCACCGAGTCGGCGAAGTGCCTCCGCGAGTGGACATCCTCGGCGGTGACCACGTACTCGCCCTGAAGCAGTCGGGTCTGCCGCACGCCCATCTGTTCCGCCACATCCACAATGTAGGCGTTCTCGAAGCCCGGCAGTGTCTCCCGGCACAGGGCGACGGCCTCCGCGATACGGTCCCGTGCCGCGAACTCGGCCGCGGTCATCGACACCGGGTCCGTACCGTCGTAACCGGTCATGTGCGGTGCGTTGCACCACACCACGCCAGGGACCGGGGTCTTGAGCCACCACAGCTCCCAGGCTCCGCCCAGTACCCGCTTGATCTTCTTATTGATCAGGCGGGCCGCCTTCGGATCGGCCTGTTCGAACCGCTCGGCCTGCGCCGTGTCGACCCCGCCGAGGCGGAAGACGAGCGTGGTCAGATAGGAATCCTTGACGTAGGAGGCACCCGCACGGGACGCCACGTCGATGTCGCCGGTGGTGTCGATGACGACGTCGCCCAGGATCGCCTGCGGACCTTCCTTCGTCTCCGCGATCACTCCGCGCATCGTCCCGTCCTCGACGATCGGCCGCGAGAACCAGCTGTGCAGCCGCAGATTCACGCCTGCTTCGCGCACCAGGTCGTTGGACACCCTCTTCCATGCGTCGGGGTCGAACGCGACCGAGTAGCAGATGGGCTTCGGGTTCTGCGACTGGTGGAAGTCGAAGACGCCGTAGCGGCCCCACTTGTTCCACATCTCCGTCGAGGCGTAACGGTCCTCCTCGGGCGGCACCACCGCCAGCTCCATCGCGGTCATCCGCTCGACGTACTCCGCCACGATTCCGGAGACGGTGATCTCCTGACCGTTGATCATGTCGTCCAGCACGAGCACCATGCCGCCCGAGGCCAGGCCGCCGAGCGCCGGGTAGCGCTCCAGCAGGGTGACCGAGGCTCCGCTGCGGGCTGCGGTCACGGCGGCGGACACACCGGCCGGGCCACCACCGACGACGACGACGTCGGACTTGGCGACGATCTCACAGTCCAGTGAGCCGGGCGCGACTCGAAGATCACTCACCGAGGGACACTCCTTCAGTTTTCTTCGCCCACACGTAGAAGGCGATGCTCAGGGCCGCGAGAACGGCCATGTAGACGGGGAACAGCCGGCTCAGCCCCGCGTCGGCGAGCCAGACCACGAGATAGGAAGCAGTGCCACCGAACGCAGCGACCCCGATGCCGTAACCGAGTCCGCCGCCGGCGGCCCGGACTCCCTTGGGCATCAACGAGGTGCTCACCAGGACGTAGAGGGTCATGTTGATCAGCAGTACCGGCGCGCCCACCAGGAGCACGACGGTGAAGGTGGTGATGCTCTTGTGCATGTAGAGCAGGATCAGGAAGACCGCGGGGATCATCAGGATCCGTCCACCGAGGAACACCCGGGACAGGGCCCATCGGTCCGCGAGCGGTCCGACGAGGAGCGAGCCGCCCATCATGATCAGCGCCAGCACGGTGGTGATGCCGAAGACGGTCGTCGGGTCCTCGTGGAATTTGGTACGCGCAAGGGTCGGCAGGCCCACGTTCCACCCGTAGTTGAACGCCTGCGCAGCGCCGACCACGAAGATGATCGCCAGCAGGCTCCGCCACCGGGTGAATACCGAGCCCCAGACCTTCGAGGTGGAGCCGACGTATTCGGGGTCGTCCTCGTGCAGGGTTTCGGGCAGGGAACGGCGCAGCCAGAACACGGCAAGGCCCATCACGGCGCCGACCCAGAACGGGATGCGCCAACCCCAGTCACCCATCAACGCATCGCCCAGCGTTAGCCCCAACACGTAGTTGATCAGCGAGGCGAGCAAAATGCCGAAGTTGACAAAGAAGCTGATGACACCGGCGGCCGTGCCCGACCGGCCTTTCGGCATGACCTCCGCACCGTACGCCGTGGACAGCGGTGCTTCTACGCCGGTGGAAATTCCTTGCAGCAGGCGGCAGACGAGCAGGATCAGCGGTGCCGCCACACCTATGGTGCTGGCGTCGGGTATCACCCCGATGACCAAAGTCGTCAGTGCCATCATCGCCACTGACAGAAGCATCACCCTGCGGCGGCCTATGCGGTCGGCGACACCACCGAGCACAATTCCGCCGATTGGCCGCATCGCGAAACCGACGGCGAAGATCGACAAGGTGCTCAGTGTCGCGTCGACAGAGCTCTCGTTGCGGAAGAAGTGCGGGCCGATGGTGACCGCTAGGAGGCCGAAGATCTGCCAGTCGTACCACTCGAGGGTGTTGCCGAGACCCAGGCCAAGCATCGCGCGGCGCATCGTCAAAGGACGATCCCTGGATTCTCTGGCCGGTGTTTCGTTGGTGAAATCGGCGGCGCTGGGCGCCTTTTCGGGAAGTGTGGACATGGCTGCGCCTTCCGGACGGCCGCCACGAGTGCGGACCGTCGGACATAGGGGAAGGGGAGCGCCGCTGTGACTACCAGGTCGGCGGCGTGGAAACCCAGATGCAGTGCGCCGGCTCGTCGCCGGGGTTGACGTACCAGTGCGGAATCGTTGAGGAATAGCGGATGGAGTCGCCCGCTTCGAGATGGTGACGCACGCCGTCGATGAACACGTCGAGACTGCCCGAGATGACGATCCCGAACTCTTCTCCGTTGTGGGTGAACGGCGTCTTACTGGTGTCGTGGCCGGGTTGCGAAGTCACCCAGGTGGCTTCGAGGGCGCCGGACAGGTCGGGCGTGAGCAGTTCGTAGGTGGCCGCGGCGGTCGCCAGGCCGTGCCCGTCCACCCGACGGCGTTCCGCCTTGCGGACGATTGGCGACTTGTTGTCCTCGATGCGCAGCAGGAGTCGGCCCACGGGAACGTCCAGGGCGTGCGCCAGCTGAACCAGGGTTGCGAAAGCGGGGTTGCCGATTCCGCGCTCGAGCTGGCTGATCACACCCGCCGAAAGACCGCTGGCTTCAGCAAGCTGCTCCAGTGTCAGCGTGCGTTCCCGGCGTATGGACCGCACCGTCTCACCGATGGCGGCAACCATGGGGGCGATCGTTGGACCGTCGCTCGACCGAGGCTTCGCTGCTTCACTCATGGGCACAACCTAGTGAGGATTTTCATTCTGTCAACGGTTTGTTGCGACGTCGCTAGGGAGCCTGTCCCGTGAACAACCCGTCCTTGGTCAGCGCGGACGCCACCGCGGGCGAGCTTGAAGCCATCCTTTCGGCGGCGCAGGAGGCCGCCTCCGCACTGCGCGACTCCACCGGCCTTGACTCATGGGCACAACGTAGTGAAGATTTTCATTCTGTCAACGGTTTGTTGCGACGTCGCTAGGGAGCCTGTCCCGTGAACAACCCGTCCTTGATCAGCGCGGATACCACCGCGGGCGAGCTTGAAGCCATCCTTTCGGCGGCGCAGGAGGCCGCCTCCGCACTGCGCGACTCCACCGGCAGCGAGCGGGCGTCTTGGCTGCGTGCGGTCGGTACCGCGATCGATGAGGAAAGGGCGGAACTGCTCGACCTGGCGGCGGCGGAATCCCACCTAGCCCGGGCGGCGCTGGACGCCGAGGTGAACCGCACGGTGTTCCAGCTCGAACACCTTGCGCAGGCGGCCGAGTCCGGTGAGCTCCTCCGGGTGCTGGCCGAACCCGCCGATGCGGACTACGCCGTCGCCGCCCGCCCCTCGCTCGTACAGGCGATGACCCCGCTGGGCCCCGTACTGGTCTTCACCGCCAGCAACTTCCCCTTCGCGTTCAGTGTGGCGGGCAACGACTTCGCCTCGGCCCTGGCCGCGGGCTGCCCGGTCGTGGTGAAGGCCAACCCTGGCCACCTCGGGCTCAGCGCCAGAACAGCGGAGGTCGTGTCCGGAGCGCTGGCGAAGGCGGGCGCCCCGGAGGGCACCTTCGCCCACATCCAGGGAGTGGAGCCGGGAGTGGCCGCCTTGCGGGATCCCCGGATCAAGGCGTGCGGGTTCACCGGTTCGGTCGCCGGCGGCCGGGCCCTGTTCGACATTGCGGCGAGCCGGCCGGACCCGATCCCCTTCTACGGCGAACTCGGCTCCCTCAACCCCGTGTTCGTGACCCCTGCTGCCGCCACCGCACGAGCCGAAGAGATCGCCGCCGGATTCGCCGCCAGCATCACCTTCCGCGGGGGGCAGCTGTGCACCAAGCCGGGTGTGCTGATCGCACCGGAGGGTTCCGGCATCCTCGACTCCGCAGGCGCTGCCGTCGCCGAGATCGAGCCGGTCACACTACTGACCGACCGGATCACCGACGCCTTCGCCGAAGGCACGAAGTCCTTGTCGGGCCTGCCTGGCGCGCGGGTCGTGGCCGGCGGAGCGGGGACCTCGCCCACACTGGTCGCGGTGCCCGCGGCGACCGTGCTCGCCGACGGGGGCAGTTCGCTCGAAGAGTGCTTCGGGCCGGCGGCCGTCGTGATCGAATACCGGGATCCGGCCGAGATCGGCGCGATCGCCCGCGTCCTCGGGCCGAGCCTCACCGCGACGATTCACGGTGAGCCGGCCGACGCCGTCGCCGAATCCCTGGTCGACCGGCTCGGCTCCCTGGCCGGCCGGGTCATCTGGAACGGGTGGCCGACCGGCGTCAGCGTGACCCGCGCCCTGCACCACGGCGGCCCCTACCCCGCGACGACCTCGCCGACCTACGGCTCGATCGGCGCGGGCTCCGCCCAGCGCTGGCTTCGCCCCGTCACGTACCAGAACTGGCCCGTGGAGCTTCTGCCCCGCGAGGTCCGTGCGCACGTGGATCCGTCCGCGGTGTGACCAAAGCCAGGATCGACCCGGCGTTCCCCCCGAATCGGGCGACAGAGCCCTGCGGCCTCTAAGAGGCCGCCTCTCGCGGCTGCACAAACACTGAGGAACTGAGAACCAGTCATGCCACCGATCACCTTGAAGCCCGGAGTCTGGGGCGTCCTCACGACGCCCTTCACCGGGTCCACGTTGGACGTCGACGTAACCAGCCTGGCTGCCCTCGCCGAGCACTACGAGCGTGCCGGGGCCAACGGGTTCACCGTGCTCGGCGTTTTCGGCGAGGCCGCGCAACTCGATACCGAGGAGCGTCGCACAGTCCTGCAGACCGTCGCCGAGGCCACCTCGCTCCCGCTCGTGGTCGGCGCCACCTCCCTCGGCACCGCTCCGGTGGCCGAAGAGGCGCGCCTGGCGCAGCAGGTGCTCGGCGACCGCATGGCCGCCGTGATGGTCCAGGTCAACTCGCCGAACCCGGTGATACTCACCAACCACCTGCGTGCCGTCCACGAGCGGACCGGCGCCGGCATCGTCGTCCAGGACTACCCCCTGGTCAGTGGAGTGCACATCGCGGCTCCGGCGCTTGCCCGGGCGCTGCGGGACCTCCCGTTCGTCGTCGCGGTCAAGGCCGAGGCCCCGCCGACCCCCACCGCCGTCGCGGCACTGACGAAGGCGCTGGACGTTCCAGTCTTCGGCGGGCTCGGCGGTATCGGACTGCTCGACGAGCTGGCCTGCGGAGCAGCCGGCGCGATGACCGGTTTCTCCTACCCCGAAGGCCTGATCGCCTGCGTCGAGGCCTGGCAGACCGGTGGCTACGAGCAGGCCAGGCAGGCATGGCTGCCGTACCTGCCACTGGTCAATTTCGAACAGCAGGCCAGCATCGCACTCGCCATCCGCAAGGAATGCCTGCGCAGACGCGGACTGCTTCGGGAATCCGCGGTGCGCCCACCCGCCTCCCCCCTGCCCGAAGTCCTGGTCGACCAACTCGGACGCCACCTCGGCGCCGTACCGCAGCCGGCGAGGGCACGCTGATGGACCTCGGTCTCAAGGGGCGCACCGCCCTGATCTGCGCCTCCACCCAGGGGCTCGGCGAAGCCACCGCCCGCGCGATCGCCGCGGAGGGGGCCAACGTCGTCGTCTGCGGCCGCTCCGGCGAGCAGGCCCGCGCGATCGCCGCCGAGCTACCCAACGCCGAAGGCATCGCTGTCGATCTGCTTGCCGCCGACGGTCCCGATCGGCTGATCGCCGCCACCCCCAAGGCCTTCGGCCCCATCGACGTCCTGGTCCTCAACGGGCCGGGACCCGAGCCCGGCACCGCGGCCGACATCACCTCACAGGACGTCACCGCTGCGGTCGACGCCCTGGTCCGACCGCAGCAGCGACTGATCGCCCTCACTCTGCCCGGGATGCGCGAGCGCGGCTGGGGCCGCATCCTCGCCATCGGCTCCAGCGGCATCGCCGCCCCGCTGCCCGGCCTGGCCCTGTCCAACCTCGGGCGTGCGGCACTCGCCGGGTACCTCAAGACTCTCGCGGCGGAGGTTGCCGCGGACGGAGTCACCGTCAACCTGCTGCTGCCCGGCAGGATCGGTACCGAACGGGTGGCCCGCCTGGACGCGGCCGCCGCCAAACGCACAGGACGCTCGCCCTCCGAGGTGGCGGACGAGTCCCGCCGCACCATCCCCGCCGGCCGCTACGGACGCCCGGAGGAGTTCGGCGCAGCCGCCGCGTTCCTCTGCGGCGACCCCGCCTCGTACATCACCGGGACCGCCCTGCGGTGCGACGGCGGCCTGGTCCGGAGTCTGTGACCCGGCGCCAGGAGCCCCGACCCCTGAACCTTCCACGAACAGGACAGCGTTGTGATGGACTTCTGCACCTGGAGCAGGACCCTGCACCTGGGGCACGAGTGACGCCCGATCTGCTCGGACTACCCAAAGCCGAGCTGCACCTGCACCTGGAGGGAGCGATACGCCCTTCCACCGCCGCGGAGATGGCCGACCTGCACGGTCGGCCGGCTCCGCCGGCGGGGCCGTTCCACGGGCTCGGCGAGTTCGTTCACGCCTACGAGCGCGCCCGCGACCTCATCGGCAGCCTGGACGACCTGCACCGGATAGGCCGCGAGTTGGTCGAGGACGCGGCCGCCCAGGGAGTGGTGTGGAGCGAGGTGTATCTGATCCCGCCGAGCTACTCCGGCCGGCTCGGTCCGGCGGAGGGAGTGCTGGAGGCCGTCCTCGACGGCATGCGTGCCGGCACGACCGAGAACTCCGCCGCGGGAGTGATCGTCGGAATCAACCGCGGGCTGCCCATGGCAGCGGCAGAGGAGTCGCTCGAACTCGCCCTCGCCTACCGTGACGCGGGCGTGGTGGGACTCGGCCTGGCAGGTGACGAGGCCAACCATCCGCCCGAACACTTCACGGACCTGTTCCGAAGGGCCCGGACGGCAGGGCTGCTCGCGGTGCCGCACGGTGGCGAAGGCGCTGGCGCGGCCAGCGTCCGAGCCTGCGCGGAGACACTGGGCGCGCACCGGATCAGTCACGGTGTCCGGGCTGTGGAGGACCCCCGGCTGCTGCGCGAACTCGCCGAGAAGGGCGTCTGCCTGGACGTCTGTCCCACCTCCAACGTCGTCCTCCAGGTCAGCCCTTCCCTGGCGGAGCACCCGCTGCCCGCCATCATGGCGGAGGGGGTGCCCGTGACGCTGAGCAGTGACTGCCCGCTCTTCTGCGGCACCACCGTCGTCGAGGAGTACCAACGGGTGCACGAATGGCTCAGCCTTGACGCGCGCGCCCTCGCGGACCTGGCGGAGACCTCTCTTCGGTTCAGCGCGTGTCCCGCACCCCGGCGCACGGCCGCGCTGGCTCGTCTGGCCGACTGGCGGCAAGGTCACGGGGGTGACGCCTCGTGGCCGGGACGCGGGCCCGTGTCTGGCGTGCTGGAGCACTGAGCTTGTGCCCCAGCGGGCCGTAACTACGCCGACGTAGTGGCTGTGTCAGTTTCTGCGGTCACGTACAAAGCCAGCCGGTGAGCGCGGCAAGGAACGCGGTGGTGGTCTCGGGGCTGCTGGCGGTGGCGGGGTAGTCGCGGAGCAGGCGGGCGATGTCTGCGGGTGTGTGTCCGGCGAGGATTCCTGATGGAGTGGCGCGGGGGCGCCGCCGATCACCTCGCCGCCCTGGACTGAGTCGAAAGCCACACCACGATTGCGGAGCCCACGACACGGAACCCCCGCTACCCGCCTGGCCAGAAGACCCGCTCACCGCCGAAGAGATCGACCTCCGCGAACGTCTCCGACGGCGTACGCGAGCCCGCCGTCGTTTCACGGTGCTCCCGCCGCCCGCACCGCCGCTCTCCACAGCGCCTCCGCCGGAAAATACCTGGTCACACCGGTCATTGCCCATCGAGCAGGCGTACAGTGAAAGCACCGGAAGTACTTCGCGCACCCGCTTTCATGCGGGTGTCATTTCCGGCGATCGCCTAAAAACCGGACTGCCGACGGGCAGTCCGGGGGCAGGTCCGCATCATGACCACGACCCTCGACCGGACCGCGCCCCGCGACCTCGCCGCAGAGCTCCCGGCACGCTTGTCCCTCACCCCGAAGACCACCCTCGCCGGCCAGCTGGACGGGGCCTGGTGGCCCTACTCCCGCGACCTTGCAGCCGAGCTCCCACCGCTCGCCGCCGCCCTGGAGGAACCCTGGGGGCGCATCACCCGCGTCACCGTGAACCCCACCCGCTGGCCGGTCATACCCCACACAGTGCCCGTGGACGGGCGCACGCTGCACGTGGCCTGGTTCACCGAACAGGACCCCGACAAGCTGATCCTGCTCTCCTACACCGTGGGACGCTGGGACCTCCTCGTCATCCCGCCCGAGACCGAGCCCGCCGCCGCGGCCCGCCTGATGGCCGCCGCCGCGATCCCCGGCAGCGTCCTCACCGCCGGCGTCCTGATGGCCAACGAAGCCGCCATCAGGCGCGGCATCCGCGACGCCGCGCGCCGGGAAGCCACCTGGGAGGGCGAAGGCGGGGCCTGCATGTCCCCCTTCGGGATCCCGATGGGACGAAGCGCCCTCCCTCTGCCCGCAAGCACCTGGAGGTGAGCGACATGGAGACCATCGTCCTCGTCGCGCTGATCATCCTGGCAACCGGCATCGGAATGTACTGGATCCACCTGCTGAACGCCCAGCACGACGCGCGGATCGCGGCCTACCACTTCAGCGACCCCCTGCCGAGGCCTCCCGGCCTGCCGGACGACACCAGTCGTCGAGCCCACCGCACGGATGCCGACCGGTGAGGAACAGACCTTCCTCCGACGGGGCAGCGGGCGGGGCGCCACGGCGCCCCACCCGCCGGCTTCTCGCCCACTCCGAAAGGGAACACGCCCACGTGAAGTACATCGAGACCCAGATACTGCCGTCGCTCGGGCAGGCCGAGGTCCGGATCACCGCGCACACGCCCGAAGCCGCCCGCGCAGTCGCGGAAGCGCTTCGTCACTGCTTCGCCGCAGCGGAACAGCGCAGCTATCCCGGCCTCGACGGCGACACTCGCCTCCACCTCACCGTGGACACGGCAGCACCCGCCGGCCCCGCCCGCTCCTGGCTGGCCGCCAGCCGGACCCCTGCCGGCGCGGGCGCCCACTGCGACGAGATCTGAGAGCCCCGGGCCCGGAGCCCACCCCCCGCCCACGAGAGGACGCGGGCATGGCCACACTGCGGGAACGCAAGACCTACCGCGAACAGGTGCTCCGGGTCCTGTACGAAGCCGTCGAAGGCAACCGCCTCCTCGGCATCACCGGGGCACAGCTGCGGCGGGAACAGGACCTGGCCGCCGCCTGCACCTACCTGGCGGGCGAAGGCCTGATCGCCGTCGACTGACCGGGCAACACCCCCGCGATGGTCACCCTCACCCACGAGGGAATCCGGCACATGGAATCCGAGGAGGAGGAAGAGCACGGCTGAATCCCCTCGCACACGTGAAGGGCCCGGCACGCGGGTACCCAGTGTGTCAGTTCCGCATCCCCGACGCGGCCACAAGGCTCCACAACGTCAAACCGACGGGCCCGTGCCCCATCCATGCCCTTGGGGACGGTGAACAGCGGTCAGCACGGGTACGGCAGAGTCCCCGCGACGAGTCGACTGGCACCCGATAATCCCAGGTCAGACGCCACATCGAAGCCTGGCGTGGCAAAGATTCGACCGACGGTCAGGGCCGCCTCAACGCCTCCGGTTTCAGTCGCTGCAGGCCACGGACAGTAGGGTCCGGGGTGAGCGGGTCCGCGCCGAACACAGTCGGCACGGACCCGCTCAGCTTCCTGGCATCCCCGGTCGGGCGACTTGTCCGCCCGACATCGCGCGCGGCCCCGCCCGGCGCGCGCGAGGAGCACCGGCGGCGCCCGATCCCCTCGCCCGCCGCCCGGGACCTGTCCCACCCACCCACTTTCCTTGTTCTTCCTGCTGTGGGGCGTGTCCGGGGGCGTAGAGGGGATGTCAGCCCCCCCCACCCCACCACGGCCGCACCAGTGCGGTGGCCTGCGGGTTCTCGGGCGGGTGCGGGAGTGGGTGCGGACGGTTGTCGGCCGGGTTGTCGGAGGGGATTTGGGCCTGGTCCACGGAGGCGTTGTCGCTTCGTGACCGTGGTCGGGCCTTCGTGGTCGGGGTTCTGGTGGGGGCCAACTGCTGGCCTGTCCGGTACGCGCGGCGCCGGGCAGGACGGCGCCGCACCGGACGGGAAGCGAGCAGATCCGTGATGATTGGCGTGGACGTGGGCAGCGGAGGCTGGCGCTGGCGGTGCTGACGCAGTACCGGATGGCCACCACCGAGCAGATGCACCGGGTCATCGCCCCCTCGGTGCGCATCGAGCAGACGAGGCGCAGGCTGGCCAGACTGCGCGCCGAGGGGCTGGTCGACCGCATCACCCTGCCGCAGGCCGGACGGACCCGAGTGTGGTTCCCCACCCGATACGGCGTGCAACTCGCCTCTCAATGGCCCGAGATGCGCGGGCACCGGCCCCCCAGGACCGTGTCCGATCCGACCGCCGTGCGGCTGAAGGCCGGCCACACGCTGACCGTGACCGAGACCGCGCTCGCCTTCCTTCAGGACGCCCGACGCCACGGCGACCTGTGCCGGCCGCTGGACTGGATCCCCGAGGTCCACCACCCAATCGGGATGCGGCGAGGCCGTCATCCCCGACGCACTCCTGCACTACAAGCGCGGCCCCGCCGACGGCGAGGGCGGGTCGATGCTGCGAGTGTTCGTGGAGGTCGACCGGGCCACCATGGGCCCCGAACGCCTCGCCGCCAAACTGCCCGTGTACGAGCGCCTCTACCGCTACATACCCGCGATCCCGGGGCGCCCGGCCAACCCTCCAGGAGCCCGTGCTGGAGGAGTGGCGGCGGTGCTATCCGCTCTTCCCCCGCGTCCTGTTCGCCTGGACGGCACCGGACCCGCCGGTTTCGAGAACCGGATCTCAGCGCCCTGCGCACGACTGCCAGGCAGTTGGCGCCGTCCCGCTTCCTGCACAACGTCCCCGTCCTCGCAGCGCCACTGGCCGACCCTTCTCCACCACGGCCCGTCCGCACCGGTATGGCGCCAGGTCCGGCGAGTCCGCTGGACCGTGGCCGGGCATCGGCAGACGTGACAGGCGTCGGCCCGGCGGCACGGACGCTCGGCCCGCACCGAACAGGCACGTCGAGCCGGCACCGCTTACGGTGCCGGCTCGACGTGTCGGCGGGCGCGGGTCCAACGCACCTGCCAGGGTCCTGAAACGGGTTCGGGCTTGCGACCAATAGCCGTCAGGAGGACACCGGCGGCTCGCCGTCGGTGTCGTGCTGTCCACCAGCGTCTTACTGAAGGGGCCTAGACCGCAAACCGTCCGGAACAAACGGTGGGCCGCCCCGGGCCCGGCAGCGGCCGAAGACGTCGTCGCCACGGGGATGTTCACGCCCCGGCCGATCGGCGGATTCCGTGGCGGGGCGGGGAACACCCGCGAGGCCGGAACTTCGGATAACGGTCAAAAGGCGCGGTGGGGCGAGGCGGGGTGACGGCGGCGCGTGGAAGGCTGTGTGCCGCGCAGCCCGCCGACCGGCAGGGTCCAACTGTCCCTGGGCCGCGCGACCTTGCGACCAGTAGCCCGGGCCCCGGCGCTTGACCGGCGGCCCCGTCAGGACGGAGTCCTGCGCACCATGAGCGACCCCTTCGGCTCCAACCCGGCCGGCCCAGCCCCGACCGGCCCGGTCCCACCCTGCTCCTGCACCCCTGGTGCCGCCGAACCGGTTGCGGGCGCGGGGCGGTTCGGCCCCACACACACGCTGATCCTGCTGCTCTGCGTCCTGTCGCTGGGCAGCGGCCTGTTCCTCGCTGGCACCCCGCTGGACGACGTCTTCACTCTGCTGGGTGGCCTGGGAGCCATCGGCGCGGCCACCCTAACCGCGGCCGGCGGCGGCCGGCGTCTGGCAGCCGTCCTCGTCGAGGCCGCCGTGCGCGGCGCAGGCAAGTAGGTGGCCGCCATGACCCGTTCCCCCGTCGACGGCGCCGCAGAGCGCCCCTTCGCTCACCTCGCCGAGTACCTGATCGCCCTGTGCCGGGCCGCGCGGCTGCCTCAGCGCGCACTGGCCCGGGCCGCCAACGTCTCGCGCGGCACCGTCCAGCGCGAGACGTTGGCGGCACCGCGCCGCCCTCGCTGGCCGTTCTCGACGCCTATGTACGCGCATGCTCAGGCAGCCCTGCCGATCACGCCCGGGCCCGCCTCCTGCGCACCCGCGGCCGCACCGCCCAGCGCGACCGGCTCCGCCACCTCGACGCCCCCGCCCCGCCCCTCATCCACACCGAGGACGATCTCGGCGCCGCCCTGGCCGCCGCCTACGAACGGGCCGGCGCACCCTCGCTGAGCGACGCCCGCCTGACCCCCGGACGCAGCCCCTTGCCACGCACCACCGCCTGGCGGATCGTCAAGCGCAGGAAGCTGCCGCCCACCGCCGAGCAGTTGGTGACGTTCCTCACCGCCTGCGGCATCAGCCCGGCCGAGCAGCGCCCGTACATCGACGCCTACCACCGCATCACCGCCGACCGCGGCACCCGCCCCCTCCCCCCGTCCCGCCGCCGGGCCGGGCGTCTTCAGCGCATCCCGCTGTCCCACGGCGGAACCGACGGGCCGCCCGCCTTCACCGACAAGATCAGCCCGCCCTTCCAGAACCTGCTCACCGTCCTGTCACCCGAAGACGTCGAGGCCGTCCTCACCGCTGGCACCGCCTGCCTGTTCGAGGAACGCGGACGGCTCAACGGCACCGCCACCGCCGTCCCCGAGTGGCTGGCCACCACGGCCCTCGTCGGCCACGGCATCGACCCCGCCCGGGACAGTGGCGTCGACCTCGTCACGCGCACCGCCGACGGTCACACGACGATCTACCAGGTCAAGCACCATCAGCGCCGTCCCGGACCGCCGCCCAAGCAGACCTCGGCCTCCACCACTCCCCCGCCTGGCCCGGCCCTCATCGGTGAGCCGAAGCTCAAAAGTTGTCACTAGCGGGGTCGAACGAGCTGGCAAAAGGGATCGGTCGAAGCATCCTGGTTGTCACAGGCGAAGCATCCGACTTGTCACACACGCTCATTTCCGCCTGTCCCCGCGGCCCGCACGACGCTAGCGTCAAGTCCATGATCGTATGGCTCAACGGCACCCACGGCGCAGGCAAGACGACGACCAGTGCGCTCGTGCAGCAACTGATCCCGGACTCACGGGTGTTCGACGCCGAGAAAGTCGGCGAGACACTCATGGACATCACGCCAGGGCTGCCCGCGACGGACAACTTCCAGCACTGGCCGCCGTGGCGGCCCCTCGTGGTCGAGACCGCCCGACGCGTCCTCGACTACACCGGCGGCACCCTGGTGATGCCCATGACGGTCCTGGTCGAGCAGTACTGGCGCGAGATCAGCTCGGGCCTTGCCCAGCACGCCATTCCGGTCCGGCACTTCGTCCTCCATGCCGACCAGGACACCCTCCGCGGGCGCATCGCGGGCGACACCGTTCTTGGCCCCAACCCCCCGTTCCGTCTCCAATACCTTGAGCCCTACGCCGAGGCGGCCCGCACATGGCTGCACGCCGAGGCCGAGGTCGTCGACACCACGCACCTCACACCCGCCCAGGCCGCCCAGCAGATCGCAGAAGCCGTCAAGAGTTGAGAAAAACGACCTTCCGGCGTCAAACCTCGTAGGTGACAATAAGCCTTCCTATGTGACAACTAATCGTGCTTCGGCTCAAACGGCCTGTGACTGAGCACTTGATTTGGCGAGTTGAACGCGAGGCGATCCGAGTCGCGGCACCTGCGTGCCGTATCGGTTTACACACGAACCCCACCCGGCTGAATGACATGGACAAGCTGAGCTGGCCGAAGGGATGAGCAAGGTCCTCGAGTGGTCTCTTGCATCCCGGCGGATCGGTTCCCCGCACCTGCCAAGATCCATCCGGAGCCGATACGATCGAGCACCGGCGAAACTCGGGGGAGGCCGCGTGTCGGGACAAGTCGCTGCACGGCGTAACACCTTGCTGGTGGCCACTGCGACCGGTGTGGTCGCCGGACTGGGACTCACCGGCGACATGGTCTTCGAAGTCTTCGAAGGCTGGGCTTCCTGGGCTGTTCGCGGCGGCGCGGCCTTGGTCGCGGCAGGCTTGGGCGTGTACGGGACGCTCAGAGCCCACCGTGCTGAGGAGCCAGTGCCTGCCCGGGATGCGGTGCCCCAGGCGCTGCCGCCCCGCGAACTTCCCACCAGGGAAGCGCTGGTGGGTGACACCACTGCCCTGGACGGTTTACGCGCCTATTTCCGAGACGTGCCCGCGCCCGGCAACCGCACGCTCCCATCGAGCGGTGCCGAGAGCCAGTCGAAGCTCGTCGTCGTACATGGTCAGCCCGGCGTGGGGAAGACAGCCCTGGCGCTCAACGCCGCGCACGGGGTGAAGGACGCCTACCCAGATGGCCAGATCTACCTCGACCTCCACGGTGACAAGGCGACTCCGAGAAGCAGCGCGGACGCCCTCGGCCACATGCTCCGCAGCCTGCATGTGGCGCGGGAGGACATGCCGGACTCCGTCGACGACCGGGCGGCGATGTTTCGGACGCTCACCTCCGACCAGAGACTGTTCGTCCTCCTAGACAACGCGCACAGTACGGACCAGGTCGAGCCTCTGCTGCCCACCGGCGCGGGGTGCTCGGTACTGATCACCTCCCGGCGGGCGTTTTCTCTCAACAGCATCACCCAGCGGGAGCCCGTCCCGGTACATCTGCCGGACGACCGGAACGCACTTGCCGTGCTCTCACACTACGCGGGGCAGGAACGCATTGCCGCCGAGATGGAGGCGGCAATGGACATCGTCCGCTTCTGCGGCAACCTCCCGCTGGCCCTGCGGCTGGTCGGCTGCAAGCTGAAGCAGCGATCCGGTCCCAGTCTTGGCCGCATGCGCGTGCTCTTGGAGGACGAGAGAAGCCGCCTGGACCACCTGAAGTTCGGGAACCGCAGCCTGACCGCCTGCCTCATCTTCAGCTTCCAGGGCCTCACGCCGACCACTCGTTCCTCCTTCGCCATGCTCGCCTCCTTGCCCGCAGGCCGGTTGGCGGACTGGCACTTCGCCCGGCTCGCGGTCACCCGCGGGGCCGGTTTCGCGGCCGGCGACGAACTGGTCGAGGTCGCGATGATGGAGACACTGGACGGGGAAGGGGGCCGCGACTCCGAAAGCAGGTACCGCATTCACGACCTGATCCGTGTCTTCGCCGCCCGCCAGTACGACGAGCTGCCGCCGGAGGAACAGAACGCTCTGGAGGAACGCCTGGTCCGGGCCTACAGGGACGCCGTTGTCCACTGGGCGGCTCAGCGCGCCCCGGAACTGCGCGCCGAGGTCGACCCCGAGCGCGTGTCGGACCTCCGTGACTCGCAGACGACGGCCGCCGAGTGGGTCGCCGCAGAGCAGGACCGTCTCCTCTGGGCGATCGACCGTGCGCGAAACCTTGGGCTGAACACGGTGGCGGCGGAGATCGGGGAGGCGCTGTCGTACTTCCTCGACGACATCACTCTGGCCCCGAACTCCGCCGACTGGCTCTTCAACGCTCCCGGGGAAACTCGGCCGCGGGTGCTGGCCGGCCTCCGCAGGGCACGCGCGAGGGCTGCCCTAGCCGAAGGCAACCCAGATAGGGTGCTTTCGCTCCTGACCTCGGACAGCGAAGATGCAACGGAGAGCTCCGGGGACCGGGCCGCATGGGCCCGGGACGCGATGGTCGTCGCCCGGGCGCACTCCATGAAGGGCGACTACCGCACCGCCCTCGACCGCATGACGATCGCAGTGGACCGCCTCCGCTCGGCCGACGACTCCTGGCACACCCTCGGTTCCCTCGAGCTGCTGGGCGAGCTGCAGCGCTGGCGTGGCAAACCGGAGCTAGGCGAGCAGGGCCAGCGGGAGGCTTTGCGCATCGCCGAACAAGTGGGTGACCTGAAGGCTCAGGCACGTCTGCGGCGCACCCTGGCTGAGACACTGGGCTATCTGCGCCGTCCTTCGGAGGCGGCCCCGCTGCTCGAGTCGGCCAGGGACGACTTCAGGCTCCTCGGCGACCGCCGCTGGGAAGGCGCCACCGAGTACGCTCTCGGCAAGATCTACCGGCTCCTCGGAGAGCGCCAGAAGGCACTCGACTGCTACAGCAGGGCGGAGGGCATCTTCGGCCCGATGGGCGAGCGGCTGTGGGTCGGCCGGGTGAACAACGCACGTATTCGCGTCCTCGCCGGCATGGGACAACTCGATGACGCCGCCGCCACCGCCCGCGAGGCGATCGCGTTGTTTGAGCAGCTCGGCAACGAGATGTGGGTGGCGCACACCCAGCGGGACGTCGGCTGGCTGCACCTGCGTGCCGGGCGTCCCCAGGACGCCGAGGCACCGCTCACTCACGCCGTGGACGCCTGTGCTGCAGCTGGCGATGCCTACGCGGGCGCCATGGCACGTCACCTGCGCGGCGTGGCCTACCGCGAACTTGGCCGGTACCCGGAGGCCCATGCCGACTTCGACGCCGCGCTGGAGGTCTACAGGTCCGGTTCGTACGAATGGAACGAGGCCGCGGTCGCCCACGACGTGATCCGCACCCTCCGAGCGGAAGGCCGCACTGAGGAGGCCGACGTCATGGAGCGGGGCATCTCCGTCGCCAACCCGATCTTTGACTGCATGCACGGCCGGGACGGAGCGGTCGCCGTGCCGGACGAGGACTGAACCAGCCGGAGATTGACGTCCTGATCTTACCGCGCGGTCATGGTGCCCTGGGCCCGGCTGTGCGCGGTGCGCCGACTCGCGAACATTTCACAGTGGCTTCGTAACCGAGAACGGGGATCAGGCACAAATTCGGTGAGGAGGATGAACGGGGTTCGGTCTCGGTGACGTTGTACGTGCCGAATATTGCATCCACGCTGGTCACAGCCCTGATTCGACGTCATCGGACCGCGCCTGACGGGGCAGCCTCCCGCGCGGAGAAGAGGCTCTTGGAGCATGCGTGGGCCGACTGCGAGGATGGTCAACTGTGCTGTTGCGACTGTCCTCGCCCTGTCTACCGCCTTCAGCCTCATACGGCTGTTGCCGATGAGTGATCGGGCGAAGGATCTGGAGATCCTGGCCCTGCGCCACCAACTCGCCGTACTGCAAAGGCAGGTAGACAAGCCACAACTGACCTGGCCCGATCGAGCGCTGCTCGCCGCACTGCTTCACCGCCTCCCCCGGGTACAGCTCCGCCAGCTCCACCTGATCGTCTCTCCCGACACCGTGCTCCGTCGGCACCGCGATCTCCAGCGCCGACGCCACGCGAAAGCCTCCCGCCCCAAACGCCCAGGCCGTCCCCGCACCATCCACTCCGTCCGCGCCCTGGCCCTGCGCCTCGTACAGGAAAATCCCAGGTGGGGCTATCGGCGCGTGCACGGCGAACTCGCCGCGCTCGGCATCAAAGTGACCGCCTCAACCGTGTGGAGCATCCTCAAGGAACACGGCATCCCGCCCGCACCCGACCGGGAGCACACCACCTGGGCCGCCTTCCTGCGCTCCCAGGCCGAGGCCATCCTGGCCGCAGACTTCTTCGAGACCAAGACCCTGTCCGGTGCGACCCTGACCGTGCCGGCGGTGATCGAGCACGCCACCCGCCGCGTGAGGACCCTCGGCGCCACGGCACATCCGACTGCGGACTGGGTCACCCAAGTCGCGAGGAACCTCGCCATGGACGTCCAGGACACCGGAGCGAAGATCAAGTACCTGATCCCGGACCGCGACGTCCGCTACCCAGCGGGCTTCGACGCTGTCCTGGCGGACGAAGGCATCGAGGTCGTGCGGACCGGGGTAAAGATGCCCCGCAAGAACGCGATCATGGAGCGCTGGATCCGCTCGTTCAGAACCGAACTCCTCAACCGCACCCTGATCTGGAACCAGACCCAACTGCTGCACGCCCTGCACGAGTACGAAACGTTCTTCAACCAGCACCGCCCCCACCGGACCCTCGCAGCCGCCGCACCCCTGCGCCCGCTCCCGGAACCACTCGAATCCGACCGACTCGTCCATCTCGACGTCCGCAGACGCGACCGCCTCGGCGGCATCCTCCGCGAGCACCAACATGCCGCGTGACCAGCACGGACGTGGTTCTCGGCACCTACACGGTCAGGTACTCGCGAAAACCTCGCCGCTGCGCCAGGCTGAAGAAGAGGTCGTCGAACCGGGCCGCGTAGTCCTCCAACGGACCCGGCGCGGGCGGACACGGACGGCGAGCAGTCATCTCCAGCCCCCAGCAAGGCAGTTGACTCCTACCACCGGCCTACGACCAACCCGACCAGCCGTCAACCCATGCCAGCACCGCATTTAACGAACTACCGGTAATGGTGGCGGGCGGGGAGCGAGGGCCTGCAACCGGACTGTCTTGAGTGGGCGAAACGTCGCCCACGTCGGCGTGGGGCTACCGTCGAACGGCGAGCGGACGCCTGGGACCGTCCGCCACATGGCCGCGGACCGGGCCGCCTGCACAGGGGCTGACCGGAGGATTCCGCAGGGGGCAGCTCGTGAACGCCTTACTTCCCGCCTTCGTCGACCGGCTACTCGATCTGCACACGGCGGGAGGCAGAACAGGTCGACCCCGATCTTCGCCAGCGGTCCCGCGTGCCCGCGTCGGCCTCCAGCCGTGCAGCCGTGCGCCCTCCAACTGGGCCCGTGCGGCCTGCTGGAGGGCGGGGTCGACCTTGTGCCGAAGGCGCGCGCCGTCTGCTGGGACATCTGGATGCATCGATGCTCTTACTGGCCGACGCCTACTACGACGCGTTCGATTTCCTTCAGGCCGTGCAGGACACCGGGGCCCGTTTCGTGCTGCGCTCCACCCGCAAGCGGCGCCCGACCGTGCGCCGCCCGCTGCCCGCTGCCCGCTGCCCGACGGCTCCTACCTCACCGCGGTCCTGCCGCGCCGCTACCGCGCCAGGGCGAACGGGCAGCGGGTGGAGGTCCACGATCTTGGACGGGCGAGTGCTGCGTTCACGCAGTGTCCCCGGTCTTGAGCAGGAGATCTTCGCGCTGCTGACGGTCTACCAGGCGCTGGTCCGCATGGCCCGCGATGTCACGACGGCCACGCCGGGACTGTCCGTCCAGCGGGTGAGCTTCATCGTTCTGTTCCAGGCCGCCGCGGACCAGGTCATCGTCGCCCCGGGACCTGCCCGGGGCAGTACGGGCCCCACGTCGGGTTCTCGCGAGCCAGGCACAGGACCAGAGCGCGGATGGAGCGCACGGTACGCGGTCGGCCCCCGCGTTTCGGCCGGGACCGGGCGGCGTGGCGGCGGGCGACCAGGTCGCGGTGCCAACGCAGCACGGTGTCGGGCCGCACCACCAGCCGCCG
>LRTP01000587.1 GCA_001550305.1 Streptomyces diastatochromogenes | reverse complement strand
TTCCGCCCGCCGGCACCTCCTCGCCGGGAACGCCCGGCGCCAGTCCGGCGGCCTGCGCACCCCGCGCCGCGCACCCCGGACCGGGCGCCGAGCTCGGCCGAGTACGGCATGAGGGACGTATGCCGGGCCGCGCAGGGTGTCACCGACCCGAGCCTCGCGGCGTTGTGCCGTGACACGTACGGCGGTTGAGGCCGGGGGAGTCCTGCCGGTCGGCCCGATCGCCGACGCGCTCGGTTAACCCGTGCCGCCCTGGCTTGATCACGGGCTAACGTCATCGCATGACGACTCTCACACCCCCCGTGGTGATCCCCGAACAGGGGCGCAGGATCGCGTTCGTCGGCAAGGGCGGCACCGGCAAAAGCACGATCATCGCCCACATGCTCAAGCACTGGAACGCGGCCGGTATCCCGGCCTCGGCCATGGACGCCGACGAGCCCGGCGACGAGGAAAAGGGCAGCCTCCTGGAGTGGTCGGACGAGGCCGACCTCGGCGGACCGGTGTACCCGGCCCCGAACCGCTCCAAGGTCCGCGACCAGCTCGTGAAGTACACCCCGGAGGGCGGCCTCCTGGCCGTCGACACCGGAGCGTGGAACCGCAGGGCCGGGAACATGCACTTCGCCGTGTTGAGCGGCGTCGACCTCGCCGTGTTGACGCTCCCCCCGACCCGCATGGAGATGAACCGCGCCGGTTCCGTCCTCGGCGCTATCGACCACCTTGAAGAGGTCGGCGCGCACTTCCCCCGCCTCGTCATCTGCCTGACGCTGACGAACGCCTCGGCCAAGGCCGCTGAGGACACGTACCGGGACCTGACCGGCGGCGGTTTCACTGTGCTCAAGACCCGCATTCCACGCGTGGACGCGCAGGACGGCTACGGGCAGTCGTACGGCCTCGAACCCCGGCTCGTCGCCGGTTCACCGATGGACCTCCTCGCCGTCGAGCTCGCCAAGGAGGCAGCCGCGTGACGGCGCAGACGACGAACCGCGCCGAGCTCCTCAACCGGGCCCGCAAGGGGAACCGGGCAGTCAAGAACACCGCCGCGCATCTGCCCGACCTGACGTCGGCCGTGTCCGGCGTGGCAGAGCTCGCCGACCAGCTCCCCGACCTCGACGACGTCCGGGAGGTCTCCGAGGACGACCGTTCCCCGCTCGACGAGACCGAGGCCCGGCAGCGGGCCGTAACCGAGAGGGTCATTCACGCCGCCCTCGCGGCCGGTGACGCTGCAATCTGGGTGATCGGCAAGGCCCTGACGGTGGCGGCCAAGGGCAAGTTTCACCGGGACCAGGGCATGACGTTCGACGAGTACGCACGGGCTGAAACCGGGAAGTCGCCCGCGCACGCCCGGCGATGGATGGACGGCGCGCCCCTCGCCCTGGCGGTGGCCGCCGCGACGTCGAGCACACCGCCCGAGGGTCACGTCCGGCCCCTGCGGAAGATCGAGAAGGAGATCGGGACGCGTCCCGCGATCGAGCTCTACCGCAGCGCGGACAAAGCATCCGGGGAGGGCGGCCGGAAGGTCACCGGGGCCGTGCTCGTCGAGATCCGGAAGGAGCTCCCGGCCGAGCTCCCCGAGAACGCCGAGGAGGCCGTCGCCGTTGTGCGCGAGGCCGCACGCCGCGTCATGACCAAGGCGCCGGCATCCGCGGATTCCTCTCCAAATGGAGAGAAGACCGAGGGCGCCGACGAGGACCAGGAGCAGAGCGGCGAGGGTTCCGAGTCGAGCAACCCGCCGCCCGTCCGCGTCTCGGCACTCGTCCCGGCCTCGGTGGCGGCGACGCTCGAAGAGTGGGCCGGATACCTCTCACTCGGGCACCGGGTGCCGCTCGACTCCTCGGCCGTGCTCGCCGTCGCCGTCGAGCTCGCCGTGAGCAACGGCGGGCCGTCGCTCCAGCTCCTTTCGGAGCGGATCGAGGCGCAGCACGCGGAACACATAAGCCGGGGCGTGGACCGGTTCGAATGGCGGCCCTCGCCCCGCTCCAAGTCTGTCCGGACGGCCGAGCGGCGTCTCAAGGGGCACCCGGCCACGAAGAGGTGGGCGCCTCGCTGCACGGCCCCGGCCGAGAGTGCGAGCGCACCGCCGTGCGACGAGCTCGTGATCTGGAAGGTTGACGACGAGAAGCGCGGGACGTCGTTCTACTGCGACAACCACCTACCGGCCGAGGACACCCCGCCCGGCATCTGGCGGGACTGACCCCGCCCGTTTCTCTCCAATTGGAGAGACCGCAGGAACCGCGACGGCCCCGGAGCTCCGAGGAGCTCCGGGGCCGCGGTGCGTCTGCCGGCATGTCTCACGCGCGAGGCGGTACCGCTTCCGGGTGGTCGTTGGGCCAGCCCCATTCGCCCGAGTCGTGGCCGTCGGCCGGGTCGTGGCCCGGCTCCTCCTGGCACTGCCACCAGTCGCCGACCTCGTCGGGGTACATCGCACTGCACTGCCCCGGCTCGGGGTCCGGCGGCGGCGGCAGGAAGCCGACACCCGCAAGGACGGTCGTCACGAACTCCTCGACCTTTTCCTCGCCCATGGCTTGCGCCCATTTGCCGAGGCTGTCGCGGGTCGACTCGACGACCGAGGCGTACCGCTCCTCACTGATGACCTTGCGGGCCGTGTTCTGCGCCTCGACGTCTGCGGCGTCGGCCATAGCGGTTCCCTCCTCGTTTACTGCGGGCCCCCACCTTGGCACGAGTTGTAGGTGAATTGCAAGTGTGGTTACAAGTTGCGGGCGGCCGATAAAGCTCCCGGCGCCGAAACCGCCACCGAAACCGCCACCGGGTGCGGATAGGCCGCGCGCCAACCTGCCGGGACGCCGAGAAACCGCAGGTCACCCCCGAAACCGCCAAGTGGTGCACCCCCTCGGAACCGAAACCGCCAAACGATGCACCCCCTTCCCAACAGGAGTTATGACGAGTGCGCATGTTCTGTGAGCTGGGGACATACGGCCCACCCGCCACGCGCGAACCGTCCCGCCGGGCCCCACGCTCAATCCGAGTTGCAGCTCAACTTGCAGTTGTCCGCAGGGGTGTAGCGCGACCGCCGAAACGCACACCCCGGATAGGGGCAGAACGCTAAAATCGGTAACCGCGCAAGGCGTGCACGCGCACCACTGCCGGACGTGTTCGGCAGTCAAGGTCTTTCGAGGCCCACGCAGAGGGCCCCGACGGGTCGCACCCGTCGGGGCCCTCGCCTATGCGCGGCTCACCAATCAATCGCCGGACCGGCGAGGCGGCCGTCGTGCGTGCTCGGCTCCTCGCCGTACACCGGGACGTCGTACGTGTCCCACCGGGGCGGTTCGTCCTCGTCCGGACACGTGCAGATCCCGCCCTCGTACATGAGGAGCTCGCACTCCTCGTCGTGGTCGAGGGGGCCGCGCCTCACCATTGGGAGGGCGGCGCGTTGTCGAGGTCGAAAGCCGGGGACCAGTCGGCGGCCGTGGTCCGCAGCTCGACGGCCGGCACTTCCGAGGGCGGGCCGAGCTCGTCCTCGCCGGGCTGGTCGTCGTAGTCCTCGGGCGGGTCGACGTCGCCCTCGGGGCCGTCGTCGAGATAGTCGGGCTCGGGCTCCTGGTCCTCCTCGGCGAGCGGCTCCTCGTCCTCCTGGTCCTCGTCGCCGTAGTAGTCATCCTCGGGCGTGGGGTAGTCGGCGGGGTCGAGCTCCTCCTCGTCCTCGTCGGCGTCGAACCCGGGGAAGTTCGGATGCCGTACGCCGTCGTAGACGAGCGTCGTGAAGCCGTCGCCACCGTTGGGGTTCGGGCGCTGTTCTCCCCATGGGATCTCGGGGAGCTCGACCGACGCCTCGGCCCTCTCGCCGCACTCGGCGCACTGGTAGGTGTCCCACCATGACGTGATGCCCCAGAGCGAACCGGGGAAGCGGTCGACGTGGACGAGGCGCCCCTCGCAGTCGACGGCGGCGCCCGTTTCGGTGGTGAACTCCTCGGCGCAGTCGTCGCCGTGGTGGCACTGCCCGGAGCACCGGCACGGCCGGGCCGGGTCCGGCTCGGGCCGCCATACCGCCTCGGCGCGGGCCCGCCGCTCGGGGGAGGCGTCGGCAGGCAGTGCACGGATGCCGAGCTCCTCGGCGGTGATGCCGAGCTCGGCCTCGGCAGCGGTCGGTTCGAGGATGTACGCCACGGCGGCCGGGGCGGGTACCGGCGCCCCCTCGGTGGCGGTTTCGGCGAGCTCGGCCCGCGCCCGGTTCAGCGCGTCGTGATACCCGATGCCCTCGGTGTCTTGGATCTCTCGCGCCCGCTTCTGTGCGGCGTCACGCTTCGGCATGGCGATGCCCTCCCAGTGCCGGGCCTCAGTCCCCACGCCACCCGCCCGGTACGGAACGGATCGTCAGCTCACTGCCTGCGGACCGGTTTCCCGAGGGACCTTCTACCGTCGGTGCCCTGGCACGGCGTGGGCGCACGGGCGGCGGTATGGGCGGCGGTCCCGCCCTCGGGAGAACCGTAGCGGAGGGCACCGACAGTCGAGGGCGAACGGAGGCGGCGCCCTACTTCCGGGGTAGGCCGGTGCACCCCGAGTAGGGCACCCATCGGCAGCTCGGCGCGCGCCCATTGCAGCGCGGGCATACGCCCGTGGTCGAGGTGAGCGGGAGGCCGTAGACCCACATCAGGCAGGAGGGTGCCCGCAGCGGTCCGTGTTCCTCCGGGCGGGGTCGGTGGTGCAGCGCGGGGAGGCGGTTCCAGCGCCGTTCGGCGACGCCGCGCCCCGAGGGCTTCCCCGGCGGTTCGGGCCGGTGCTGCTCTAGCCAGTAGGTCAGCGGGGCACGTTCCCGGCGGGTGAGAGTGCCGGCGGGGGCGAGCTGCGCGACGGAGTCGAGCCACCGCTCGGGCGAGGCACCCGGACGCCTGCGCCGCTCCTCCCACTTCCACATGAGCTCGGCCAGGGCGACGGCCTCGGGGTAGACAGCGACGGGCGCCGCCCGGCGGCGGTGCCGCGCCATGTCGAGGGAGTCCTCGCGCTCCCGCCATGCCTCGGCGACGAGTCCGGACGCCCACCACCAAAGGGTGACCTGATGAGCGTCCGTCACGAGCGCATCGGCGGCGGGGCCCAAGCGGTGCACCATCGCGCGGTGTCGGGCCAGGGCCCGACCGAGGTCCGGGACGGGGCCGGTGTCGACGAGGTACCCGCCGTCATCCCCGGCCATCCACCGACGGCCGCAGCCGCAGGGGCGCCACCGGTGGCCCTCGGCGGCGAGCCATGCCCCGGGCTCCATGCAGAGCGGGCAGGCAGGCAGGGGAGGGGCGCCGAAGTCCCTCGGCCACGGCTCGACGCTCGGTGCGTCAACGAGGCCGCCGGGCCGTACGCCGGGCAACGCCCGTGCGAGTTGCTCGGGCTCTCGGCCCACCAGGGCGGCGAGCTGCGCGAGGCCCTCGGCGGGGAGGCGGAGCTCCTCGCGCTGCGGCATGAGGCCATCGTCGGGGAGCTCGGGGGCACGCTCGACGAGTGCCCCGAGGAGGGTCTCGACCGGTAGGCCGTTGGCGGTCGAGGTGCGGATCAGGAACGAGGCGAGGGTCTCGCCCTGGATCAGCGGGACGCGGATCGGGAGGTCATCCGCGGTGAGGTCTGCGCGGTTCATGTCGGCACCGTGGCACACCCCACCGACAGGGCGCCCACGAACGGGGAACGCCGCCCCGGGCGAGGCCCTCGACGGCGTCGCGCACTTGGCGCGTCCCTGTCAAGTTTCAGGGAATCTCGACCCCTCCCGCCCCGGGGGGTGATGCCCTTTTGACGCGACCCTGTCAAGTTTCAGGAAAGCGCCGGCACCCGCCCCCCAGGGCCGGGGGAGGGGGCGGCCCCCGCTCCCGACGCCTCCCATTCTCCCCGGACGCCTGTCGCGCGCCCTGTCGCGTGGCCTGTCGCGCGGCGCCCTGTCGCGTGCTGTGACCTGCGCGAACACCCCGAGATCCCCCCGCCTGCGCCCGACGCGACAGGGGCCGACCGACCGCCGCCTCGGCCG
>LRTP01000586.1 GCA_001550305.1 Streptomyces diastatochromogenes | reverse complement strand
GGGCCCGCGCCGCCTTCGACCGCGTCGCCGCGTCCTCTCCGGGCGACCGGGCCGACCTCCCTGCGGCGCTGCGGGCGTTCTCCGGCGCACTCGCATCCGCGGCCGACACCGCGCCGGAGGCCCTCCTCAACGACCGGGGAGACTTCATGCCCGCAGCTCTCGTCGACGCGGAACTTGCTGGGCCTGATCGGCAAGTTCCTCGACGACATCGCGTATGACTACTCCCGCCCCAGTCGGCGCGGCGACGATGCGACTCCGCACGGACGTTAGTACAGGTGATCGATCCTGGTGGGTGGAGACCCGGCCGGGAAGGGTGGAGGAAGACATGTCGGAACTCATTGACGTGGTGTGTCACCAGTGCAGGATCAAGCTTGAGCTGCTCGATGCCCCGGTCCCCCGGGAGGCATGGTGGAAGTTCCTGGACGAACACGCCTACCACCCGGTGGAGCTGTTGTGGGAGCACTCCGAGGCCCGGGACAGGATCGACATCGACTACATCTATGTGGACAGCGACATCGAGGGCGACCCCTCGTTCGCCGAGTACGCGGGCGACTGGCCGGGCCGCCCGCTCGCCCTGCACCCCCGGCCGATCGCCCGCGCGGTCGCCGAGATCGTGGAGCGCGCCTTTGACGCCATGGAGGCCCGCGAGTGGCAGGCCGCACCTGCCGACGGGGCGGCGGGCGAACGGATCATGCAGTACATGGACTTCGCGCCCCCGGCGAGTGAACTGGTCGACGACGCCGCCGTCCTCGCCCGGCTGGCCGCGGTGGAGGCGGCACTGGAGCAACTACGCCGGGCGACCACCGAACCGGTCGGCGAGCACTTCGGCGCATTTCTGAACGACGTCCTGCGCGCCCTGCCCACCGCGGCGGATCTCCCCCCGGACGAGTTGCGCGCCGAAAGCGGCCCCCTGGCCTCCCCCCGGCTGTGGGACACCGAGCGAGCCCTACGACTGATCCAGTACCTCGTAGACGCCAGAATCACACTCAGTCAGGCCACCCCCCGCTCCTGAGCGGGACCGTCGATCCGTCAGGCCCCGTAGCCTTCTTCTGGCCCAGGTCCGGGGGGCTCCCGGCCTCCGGGCCGGTTCCCCGGGACGAGTCACCGTACGGCGGTTCGGCGCATGCCTGTCGGCAGGGGCCCGGCGACAGTCGAATGCCGGCTGGGGCAACCAGGCCATCGCCAGCTGCCTGCCCGAACGTCGGCGAGGCCGTTCCGGAACAGCCCTCTTTGGCCTCTTTCTCCCCCTGCGTCCAGGAGTCCGCGGTTCTGTGAGGCACGGTAGCCATGCCCGGTCGACATGAGAATCGGCGCCGTGGTCGAACTCCTGCGGGGACTTCTCACGCGGGAAGTGGGCGGCCTTGATGTGGCGTTCGGCCCGGCGCGGGTCGCGGTCCTCGCACTCGGCCATCAGCGGCTCGGCAAGAAAACCTGCGCAGGACAGGCCCTCGCGTTTGGCGCGGGCGATGGTGTCAAAGGCCTGCGAGTGCATGGTGGGCAGGCGGCAGGCAGTGTCGCTCGCGGCGTCGGACGCCTGGGCGGTGAGGGCGTGGTGGGCGGCGGCCATGGCGAATCCTTCCGGCGCAGGTGGAGCAGTTCCGTCCCACTGCTCCAAGCGGGGCAGGGGGCGGGCGTCTTCGGGCAGCAGGGTGGGGTGAGGCGGCTGACCTGCGGTAGCTGCGGGTCCAGCGGCCCGGGTTGATCGGGGGGTGCCGGCGCCGCGGTGACGGTGGGGGTCCGACCTGCCATCCGGGCGGCCGCAAGGCCCTCCAGGGCGATCACGTCGTCGCTGCAGGTGCCCAGCTCGACGGCGGCGCGGATGCCGATGGGCACACGTCGGCGTGCTATTGGCGACGGTGCATGGGAAGGACCCTGACCAGGGCTCTCGTTGCCTCGCTCGCGCCGAGCTGCTGCTGGGCCATGGCCCAGAACGCCTCGTGCTCGGCGGTGAAGGTGCCCTCCATGCGGGCCTGGTGCAACACCTCGGAGCGGTCCAGGGCCCCGGGCCCGCGCAGCAGCACCTCCAGGTAGTGGTCCATACCACGTGCGCGTAAGGACCCGAACGACTCCACGTCGACAACTCCTCGACGGTCGGCTTCACCAACGGGGCGGCGAACTGACTGGCAGACATGGACGGGGCCTTCACCAACCGCAGTGCCACCCCGCCGACCACTCGGGGCTGCAACCTCATCTTCATCCTCTTCGCCATAGCTCTGGTCTACGAGTGAGAGAAGTCTTCGACGCGCCCCGTCCACATCCCGGCCGAGCGCGTCACCGTCTCCCCTACCGGACCGCTGCCCGCTCGGACCCCGGACAGCAGGCGTGAACAGCAGCCTCTCCGGCACCTGCGGACCTTGCCTCGCGGATCACAACACGATGATCACCGTCACAGTCGAGGACGGCCCCGACCCGGCGCGTTCCTCACTGGCTTCTCGGCACGTTCAACTCCACACGTCGGCCGACAACACACTGCCCGCCCAGCCCGTCCTCTCGGCCTCAATACGGCCCCAACAAGTCGCGCAATGCCCAGAAGGCCGTCCACTCACGATGACAAACGCCCTTGATAAATCAAAGAAGTCCAGGTCAGAGCGTTGGAGGTGGTCTCTGAGAGGAGGAGTAGCCGCAACACTTCGTCGAAGTGAGCAGCGGATTCAGTCCGTTGGGCCGAAATAACCGTTCGAACACCTTCGAGGAGACGTTTCCGCAGGTCACAGACCTGCACAGGTGGGGCGGGTGGGACTCGAACCCACGGCCGACGGATTATGAGTCCGCTGCTCTGCTCTACGCCGTAATCCGCCCCTCAACGCTTCCTGGTCGTCGGCATGCGGCTGGCCGCAGCACCATCCATCGCCAGGACGCACCCTTTGCCGGCCGCATACCCAGACGATCGCCACGCCGGACAGCTCACCCCGCATGCAGCCGAGAGCCCTGTGCGCAACGCACCGAGGCTCCACCCCAGACACTCGGGGATGGAGCCTCTCTGGCCGTTGTCGCAGGCCAGGGCGTCTACGTACAGGTCACCGAGCGGTGAGGGAATACACCAAGGCGAGCGGCGCCCAGTGACGTCATTTACGAGAGCCAGGGCTTCACCGCGACGCGGGCCCACCCGGGGTGTGGCGACGGATTACTTCTCGGCGCGCAGAGTGCCGAGAAGCCCGTTGTTCTCGGCGTTGATTCCCGCTGCGAACCAGACGCTGTTCCTGCCGCCCGACTTGTCGGTGCCGCGCGCGAGGCCCCACAGCCCCGGGATCACGACCGGCTTCCCCCTGAGGTCCCGCAGAGTTCCCTCGAAGCGGCCGGTCTTCAGGTCGAAGGCGTTGATCTTGCCGTCTCCGAAGTTGCCGACGAGCAGATCACCGGAGAACTTGCCGAACTTCTCGGGCGCCGTCTCGAGGCCCCAGGGCGAGTTGAGCACGCCGTGGCTGGCGAAGCGCTTGAGAAGCCTGCCCTCCGTGCTGAACACATCGATGAAGCCGTTGCCGGGACCGGCGACGTCGTCGTGCTTGTCGGCGTCCTGCTTGGCGTAGGTCACGAAGACCTTGTCGCCGATCAGCTTGACGTCGAACGGTGCGAAGCCGCTCTCGATGTTCGGGTCCTGGAACCGGTTGTCCGGCGGCAGGAGATGGAAGTTCGTGTCGAAGCTGTCGATGCTGGCGTCACGGAAGTTCGTGACCAGCAGGCGCGGCTCGTGGCACTTGCCGCCTTTCTTGCAGTCCCCCCCGTGACCCTTGACCTCCCCGTGCTCCCTCTCGCCCGGCACGATCGTCAGGCCCTTGAATACGGCGGTCTCGCCGTCGCTGTCCTCGTGCGCGACCCGGACGGCGTTCGTCGGGTTCACCTCCGGGTTGAAGGCGAAGACGTCACCGTCCTCCCCCGCGAAAAGGAAGCGGGCGACCCCGGTCGGGGTGCCGCCCTCAGGGATCGACACGACCTGGGGGAGGATGTTGGCCGGCTGGTTGTCGAGGGCGCCCGAGTACGTCGTGGCCTTGTCCGAGCCGTTGTCCGAGACAAAGTTCTCGCCGGCGGGCGTACGGGCCAGACCCCAGGGGTTGACCAGGTTCGGATCGGCCTTCTCCGCCCTGCCCGGGATGTCGGACACGAGATCGCGCGCCCGGAAGCCGCGATCGGCATTGCGCGGCGCGTCCCGGCCCCGGGCGGCGCCGCGGCGACGAGCGCGCCGAACGTGCCCAGGGCGAGCGTGACCGCGGTCAGCCGCCGCAGGCTGGGACGGGGTCTACGGGCCGATGCTTTTGTTGCCATGCGATTACTCCTGTTCCAGTGCGCGCCCCATTGCGGGACAAACAACCAGAAGTCATCTCATGTGATGGCTACTGCATATAAACGACACGCGGAGCACGTCATCGACATCATCTTCGACGGCCGACTCCCAGCGGCCCGCCGGCAACCTCAACAACACCAGTTACACCGTTGATTGGTCCCCGCGCAGGCGGGAGGCGGCCTGGACATCGGGTACGTCAAAGGCCGAGGCACGGAGAAGCGGGACCAGATGGACCCTCCGGCACGAACCGGACGGTGTCAGGTCGGGCCGGAGGGAAGTGCGGGCAGGGGTCTCTCGTAGAGCCAGGTGTGCAGGAGCGGTTGGACGGGGTGGGGTGAGTAGCGTTCGGCGTGTCCGATGAAGGCGGCTGTGGTGGCGCTGGTGCCGCGATGGGTGGCATGCCAGGTGCGCACGAGGGGGAAGAAGCGGTCATCGCCCAGGGCCAGCCGGAGGGCGTGCAGGGTGCAGGCTCCGCGGGTGTAGATGCGGTCGTCGAAGATACGGTGCGGGCCGGGGTCGGCGATGCGCAGGTCTCTCCTGTGGCGGTGATTGAGGGTGTGCCATTCGGCGCGGGCGATGGTGTCGGCGGAATCTTCGCCGATGTGTTCGGACCACAGCCATTCGCTGTAGGTGGCAAAACCCTCATTGAGCCAGATGTCGCGCCAGTTGCGCAGGCTGACGCTGTTGCCGTACCACTGGTGGGCGAGTTCGTGGGCCACCAGTGTCTCCGAGCCGCGGTGGCCGTCGATGTGGTTGCTGCCGAAGACGGACAGGGTCTGGTTCTCCACCGGTTGGTCGAGTTCCGCGTCGACGACGACGGCGCCGTAGGTCTCGAAGGGGTAGGGGCCGAACCAACCGGTGAATGCTGCCAGCATGTCGGGTTGTCGGGCCAGGTCGTGGCGGGCCTGCTGGGACAGGCGTGCGGGGTAGTGATTGTGTCCGGTGATGGTCTCTCCGGTCGCGCTGTCGTGAGCCTGCCAGGCGTCGTAGGCGAAGCGACCGGTGTAGAGGGTGGCGAGGTAGGGGGCCATGGGGCCGGGATGGTGGTACGTCCAGCACTGGGCGGCCGCGGTGGCATGCCGGTCGCGCAGGGTGCCGTTGGCGAGTGCCTGGTGACCGTGGGGGACGGTGACCCGGAAGGTGTAGGCCGCTTTGTCGTCGGGGCGGTCGTTGCAAGGAAACCACGAGGGCGCGCCCAGGGGCTGGGAGACCACGAGAGTGCCGTCATGCGGGTCACCGGTGCGGTCCCAGCCGATCTGTCCGAACGGTGAGCGCAGCGGGGCCGGTCGGCCGCGGTAGCCGACCTCCACGGTGAACGGGGTGCCTGCGGCGAGCGCGTGCGAGCCGGTCAGGTACAGCTTGTCGCCTTTCTGCCTAGGCCTCGCCGGAATGCCGTTGACACGGGCGGTGTGGGCGGTCAGGCGGGCGAGGTCCAGTTCCACCCGTGCGAGGGGCCGGTCGGCAACGGCGCGGATGTGTGCGTGGCCGTCGAGCGTGCCGCTCGACGGGTCGTACGCGAGGCGCAGGTCGTAGGAGAGGGTGTGATGGTCGTACGTGCCGTGACTCGAGAAGTAGCGGTTCTCTGCCCCGGCCTCATCGAGGAGACCGTCTGCGGCCGTTGCGGCGAGCGGGATCAGGGCCGCGCCCCGCAGGAGGGCACGGCGACTGCAACGGGTCATGCCTCACCGGTCCCGGCCGACGGCGGTGCGGGGCGCGCGGCCGGTTCTCCCGCGATGGGGTTGCCGGCCC
>LRTP01000585.1 GCA_001550305.1 Streptomyces diastatochromogenes | reverse complement strand
ATGATCCGCCGCTACATCATCTGGCGAAACCGCCACGCCGATGACCGGCACCTACGCGCCCTCGTGGACAGGGCAAACGTTGCCTGATGCGGCACTAGCACTCCCGCCGGAGCGTGTGGCGACCCTGGTCCGCGACGCCACGGCCGCGCCGTCGATGCACAACGCACAGCCGTGGCGGTTCAGCTACTTCCAGGGCAGCCGCACGTTCCATGTGCGCGCCGATCTCGCCCGAGCCATGCCCCACAGCGACCCGGACACCCGCGCCCTCCACCTCGGCTGCGGCGCCGCGCTGTTCAACCTGCGGGTCTCGGTCTCCCACGGGGGCTGGTACCCGGCGACCCGGCTGCTGCCCGACCTCGCCGACCCCGCCCTGCTCGCGACCGTACAACTGACCGGGTTCGGAAGCGGCGAGAGCGACCTCGCCGCGCTGTATCCGGCGATCCACCAGCGACACAGCAGTCGTTTCCCGTTCGAGGAGACGGAGATACCCGAGGCCGTGCGGACGGCACTGAGCGACGCCGCCCATCTGGAGGGGGCGTCACTGTCCTTCGCCACCGCATGGCATCTGCAGGAGGTGCTGGAACTCGTCGAGGAGGCCGAGGCTCGCAATCGGACCGATCGCGGCAGCGACGAGGACCTGGCCACCTGGACCCGTATCGGCACCCCATCGGTGATGTCGGCCGCTGACGGGGTCCCGGAGTACGCCTTCGGGCCGCGCAAGCGCGGCGGCAAGGCTCCGGTGCGCGATTTCGCGGGCGCCAGGTCAGTGGCGGGCCGCACCGCGACCGCATTCGAACGCTCCCCCCAACTCGCCCTCCTCAGCACCTCTCGCGACCGCCCGGAGGACTGGCTGCGTGCCGGTCAGGCCATGGAGCACGTGCTGCTGCTGGCTACCCTCGAAGGTCTGTCCAGCTCGTTCGTCACTCAGGCCCTGGAATGGCCGGACCTGCGCTGGCCGCTGCGAGACCCGTTGTCGGGCTCCGCCCACGTACAGATGGTTCTTCGCCTCGGCTACGGGCCCGGGGGCCCCGGCACACCACGCCGCCCGGTACCGGAGGTACTCGACATCCAGCCCTGAAGGTCGGCTCGGCACTCGACGTCCACGACACCTTCCATGGCGCGGACGAGAGGCACGCGTCATGGCCCAGACGAGCACGCGGCGTTCAGCGCCGGGCACTTCGGTCTTCGGACGGTCCATCCCGCTCGGTCGGCCGTTCCGTTCCCTTCAGGACCTGAGCGGCCCACCGCCGCCGGACCGAGTCCTCGTGCTCGCTCTGCTCCAGAGCGAGGTCCACGTGGGCCAGTGCCTCCTGCAGGCGCGGGATCCAATGGCGCCGGAGCGCGCGGACCCGCCGACTCGTGCTCGCCACCTCCGCGCCGACGATGCGCGCGGCTGCCCGTGCGCAGGCGTGGTCGGCGGCGGCCCGTACCGCTAGCCGGTAGGCGGCCTCGGCGTGGACCAGGGCGGTGTTGCCCGGTGTGGCTGCGCTCGTCGGGCGTGCGGGGACCGTGCACGAGATCCCCGAGGGGCGACGCACCCCCATGGACGCGGTCCAGCGGACGGTGACGTCCGCCGGAGCGAGACCGGCCGCCGCCGCGTACAGGGCGTGCTCCCCGCTCAGGACGAGCCCGCGCGACAACCAGGTCTCGGCCTCCCCCAGCCGCTCCCGCCAGGCGGCCGCGCAGGCCTCCTCGGCCTGTACGAGGCGCTGGTGTTCCGTGCGCAGGACACGAAGCTTCTTCTCCAGCAGGTCGGCTCCCCGCGCGGCGACGGCCAGGCGGTGCAGCAGATGCTGCCGGCCGGCACGCCCGGGCGGAGTACGGATGGGTGCCACCGCGTTCACCCCCGCTCCGCGCCGTGCGCGTCCAGCAGCGCGGACGACAGCATGGCGAGCTGACCGCGGGGAAGGGTGAGCAGCACCCGCCAGGCGCTGTCCAACGTCTCGTCGAGGGTCCGCAGTTCGTCGCGCCGCTGGTCCACGAAGCGCCGCAGGAAGGCCTCGTCGAATTCGAGGTACCGGCGGTCGGCCTGGCTCAGCGCGGTCTGCCCGACCAGGTCGGCGAACTCACGTACCTGCCGGGCACGGGCCAGGGCGGCGAGCATCTGCGCGGCGACATCGAGGTGGTCGGGCCGGGTACGGCCTGGACCAGCGCCCTTGCGCATCAGGCGGGAGAGCGAGGACAGGGCGTCCACGGGTGGATAGACGCCCTGCGCGTGCGTCTCGCGGGACAGCACGATCTGCCCCTCCGTGATGTAGCCGGTGAGGTCGGGGACCGGATGGGTGATGTCACCGGCGGGCATGGTGAGCACCGGGAGGACGGTGACGGAGCCGGGCCGGCCGCGGATGCGTCCGCAGCGCTCGTAGAGGGAGGCGAGGTCGCTGTACAGATAGCCGGGGTAGGCGCGGCGGGCGGGGATCTCGCCGCGCGCCGCGGAGACTTCGCGCAGTGCCTCGGCGTAGCTGGTCATGTCGGTCATGACCACGAGCACATGCCTGCCCATGTCGAAGGCGAGGTGCTCCGCGACCGTGAGCGCGATCCTGGGGGTGAGGATCCGTTCGATGACCGGGTCGTCTGCGGTGTTGAGCAGAAGTACCAGTTCTCCGGCGGCGGACCGCTGCTCCAGGGCGTCGCGGACGAAGGACGCGTCCGCGTGGGTGAGTCCCATTCCGGCGAAGACGACGCTGAAGGCCTCTCCGGCCGCCGTGGACTGGGCCGCGATCTGCGCGGCCAGCTCCAGGTGCGGCAGGCCCGCGACGGAGAACACCGGCAGCTTCTGGCCTCGTACGAGGGTGGTCAGCGCGTCCACGGCTCCGACGCCCGTGAGCACCGGGTCCGCCGGCGGTTCACGCCGCACCGGGTTGATCGGATTCCCGCCCACCGCCGCGGTGGAGGCCCCGAAGACCGGCGGCCCGCCGTCGATCGGTTCACCCCGTCCGTTGCAGACCCGGCCCAGCCAGCCGGAACCGACCGGGATGCGCAACGGCCCTCCGGCGAAGGCCATCCTGACCCGCGCCGGATCCATGCCTGTGGTGTCCTCCAGGACCTGCACCACGGCGAGTCCGCGGTCCACCTCCAGTACGAGGCCGTGCCGCTGCTCCCCGGAGTCGAGCGTGATCCGGACGAACTCGTCCCAGCCGACCCCGGTCACCCCGTCGACGACGGCGAGCGGGCCGCGCAGTTCGCGGATCGCCGTGTATTCGACCTCGCTCCAGCCGGTCACACCCTCTCCCCCTCCACCCCGTCTTCCTCCCCGTCCGTCGCCGTCCCGTGAAACGCGGTGAGCCCGGTGAGCGTGGCGAGCGTGGCGAGCATGGTCTTCCGTCGAGTCGCCACGACCGCGGCGTCGTTCGGTCCGGCGTCCTCGCGGGCGCGCAGCAGGGGTCCGAAGTCCACCTCCTCCACCACCGCGGCGGGCACGCCGGCGTCGACGAGCTCTCGGCACCGGTCGACGACCGCGAGCACCGCCTCGACGAGCGCCGCGCTCTTGTCCGCACCGCAGTAGGAGTCCTGAGCGGAGAGCGCGCTCTGTTGGAGGACGTCCTCACGCATCAGCCGTCCGGCGAGCACGCTGACCCGCTCCTGGTCGGGAAGCGCGGTGATGCCGATCAGGTCGACGAGGTCGGCCAGCCGGTCGGCCTCGGCCAGCAGGCCGGCGGCCCTGGCACGCTGGGAGGACCAGTCGGCGTCGCCGGCCGCCGTGTGGCCCGGGGCGAGGATCTGCGCGTCGCGCGAGAAGGATCCCGCCCAGGACACCGCCGGGTAATGGCGGGCGTAGGCGAGTTCACGGTCGAGGGTCCACAGGCAGCGTACGAAGCGTTCGGTGTGGGCGGTGACCGGTTCGGTCATGTCTCCGCCGGGCGGCGAGACCGCGCCGATCACGGTCACCGAACCCCGGGCGCCTCCGAGCGTGGTCACCGCACCGGCGCGTTCGTAGAAGGCGGCGATCGCCGAGGCCAGGCCCGCCGGATACCCCTCCTCCGCGGGCAGCGCGCCGGTGCGCGAGGCGAACTCGCGCAGTGCCTCAGCCCAGCGGGAGGTCGAGTCGGCGATGACCACGACGTCGAGTCCCATGTCGCGGAAGTACTCGGCGACCGTGGCGCCGGTGTAGATGCTCGCCTCGCGGGCCATCATCGGCATGTTCGAGGTGTTGGCGATGGTCACCGTGCGATCGGCGAGTCGGCCTCCGGTCCTCGGGTCCTCCAGCGCGGCCAGTTCGGTGATGACGTCGGCCATCTCGTTGCCGCGCTCTCCGCAGCCGATGTAGACGATGACGTCGGCGTCGCACCATTTGGCGATCTGCTGCAGCAGCAGCGTCTTGCCAGTTCCGAAGCCACCGGGCACGGCGACGGTACTGCCCCGGGCGACGGGAAACAGCAGGTCGATCGCGCGCTGGCCGGTGTTCAGCGGCTGCTCCGCACCGAGGCGTTCACGAACCGGGCGCGGACGGCGGATGGGCCAGTCCTCGGTCATCCGCACCTCGGTGCCTCCGACGACAGCCACGACCGCGTCCTCGGGAAACACGTCCTCGGGGGCGATCCGCTCCACCACGCCGCCGACACCGGGCGGTACGAGAGTCCGCAGGCGCACCGGCCCGGTTCCCCGGATCTCGCCCAGGGTCTCGCCCTGCGACACCCGTTCCCCTGCGTCCACCTGGGGAGTGAACCGCCACCGGCGCCCTCCGTCCCCGGTCGCGCCGGCACCAGGGAGAAGCCAGTCGCCACCGCCGGACAGCGGGCGCAGCAGACCGTCGAAGATCCCGCCGAGCAGACCGGGGCCGAGGCGGGCGGCCAGCGGCATGCCCCGGGGACGGGCGGTGTGCCCGGGGGCCAGGCCGCCGGTGTACTCGTACGCCTGGACCGTGACCACGCCTCCTTCGATCGCCACCACCTCGCCGGGCAGCCCAGCTTCGCCGAGGGAGACGACGTCGTACATGGCGGTACCGACCGCGTACTCCATTTCGACCAGGGGACCGGCCACCCGCAGGACGCGGCAGGGCCGCTCCCGGCCGCCGACGGGAGTGACGGTGACCGCGTCGGTCGCGCCCTTCACGGTGCCCACAGGGTCTCCGTCTCCGCGCCGAGCCGGTCCAGGGCACGGGCGGCCAGGGCATCCAGGGTGCAGTCGGCCCGGCGGCCCGGCGCCCGGGCCACGATGCCTCCCGAGGGGTGCTCGGCGACCTCGCAGTCCGGTCCGAGGAGCTGCCGGGCACGTCGGGCCAGCCGGTCACGCATGGCCGGGTAGTCAGGCCTGTGCCGCAGTCCCCCGACCCGTTCCGCGGTGCTGCGGCACAGCTCCTCGTAGGCCTGCCGCCGGATGTCGAGTTCGCGGGCTCGGATGGTCCTGCGAACCCTGGTGAGCTCTGCGGCACGGCCTTGAGCCGCGTCGGCCTCGCCCTGCCGGCGGGCGTCCTCGAGGATCGCGGCGGCCTGGGCCCGGGCGCCCTCCAGCAGTGCTTCGGTCTCCCGGTCCGTGCGGGCGAGCAGTTCCTCCGCGTCCGCGCGGGCCGAGCGCAGCAGCCGCTCCCGCACCGGTTCGAGGGCGGAGTCCGCGGCGTGGGCCGGGGGCCTCATACCGGCAGCACCGGCAGTACAGCTGTGAGCGTTCGGGCGCCGTCCAGCAGCGCGGGGCCGAGGGTGTCGGCGGCGGCCGGGGTGACGATCACCAGGGCGACATCCAGCGGCAGGTCCTGCCATGCCCGGTGTACGGACTCCGGTTCCTCGGCGACCAGGACGGTCACACCGGCCAGAGCCAGTCCCGACACCCGGGTCCGCTCTCCGATGGCTGCCACGCGTCCCACGGTCACGCCTTCCCGATGAGGATGATCGCGACGACGAGGCCGTAGATGGCGATGCCCTCCGCGAGTCCGACGATGACCATCGCCCGCCCGAACAGCTCGGGCCGTTCGCTCAGGGCCGCCAGCGCGGCTGCGCCGGTGTAGGCGACCGCGATGGCCGCGCCGATCGACGCCCCGGCCACCGCGATCGCGGCCCCGATCAGAGCCGCCGAGCCGGAACCCGAGGTCTGGGCGGCGGCCTGGCTGCCCGATGCCTGG
>LRTP01000584.1 GCA_001550305.1 Streptomyces diastatochromogenes | reverse complement strand
GGCGCCGCGACGGCGCCGCGCGGCAGAGCCGGCCGGGGAGTGGGTGAGGGTCACTGGGAGACCTTGTATCCGTTGGACTTGGCGTACTTGACGATGGAGTCCTGCCAGGCCGGCAGCATTGAGACGACGCTCTTGCCCTGGGTCAGACCGGGTTTGACGGTGGCGGCCCAGATCGCCTCCTGGCTGAACTGGCCCGAGCCCCAGCCGTTCCAGACCTGGGAGGAGGCGGCCTTGAGGGCGCTCAGGTCGCTCGCGAAGTAGCCGGAGGCGTCCTGTCCCTTCAGCCACGTCTCGGCCGCCGGCGCGTACGCGGGGAAGCCCGGCGCCTTCTTTCCCTGGTAGGCGTTGTCGGTGGTGACCCACTTCAGGAAGTCGGTGGCGGCCTTGATGTGCGTGGAGTGCTTGGACAGCAGCCAGGTGCCGCCGCCGACGTTGCCGGTGGACGGCGAGGTCTCCCCCTGCCACTGGGGGAGGGGTGCGGCCGCGATCTGCTTGGCCGGCGTCTTGAAGGTGCCCTCGAACAGCGCGCCGCCATACCAGGCCGGACCCGGCATGAGCAGGACCTTGTCGGCTTTGTTCTTGCCGAAGTCGGTGCTGAAGACCCCGCTGATGGACATGGACTTGTTCTCGATCAGCACGTCCATGAGCTTGGCCATCTTGGTGCAGGCCTCGCTGGAGGTGTTCACCGACACAGCCTTCGGGCCGGTGATGTGGTTGGCGCCGCACTTGCTCGCCCACAGGTAGATCTCGGGAGCGAAGGAGTCGCCCGCGTCACCCACGAGGTAGCCCGGGTGCTCCGTGGCCACCTTCTCGCCGAGCTTCTGGTACTCCTCCCACGTCGTCGGCACCGAGTAGCCGAACTTCTTCAGCAGCGGAGCGTTGTACCAGAGCACCGCCTGGGAGAGGTCGTTGCGCAGACAGTAGACGGTGCCGCCCGCCGTGCAGACGTCGTTGGCCCCGCTCGCGAACTTCCCCAGGGATGCCGAGGGGATCAGGCCCTTGTTGAGCGGAGCGGCGAAGCCCGCGTCGACCGCCCAGCTCGCCTCGTTGTTCTGGGAGCTGAACACGACATCCGGCCAGCCCTTGCCGGTGCGGTTGAACAGCTGGACCTTGGTCTGGAGGTAGTTCGAACCGTTGGCGTCACCGTCGTAGCTGACGATGTCCAGCTTCACGTCCGGGTGCTGCTGCTGGTACAGCTTCGCGGCCTCCACACGGGTCGCGTCCACCCAGACGGTCAACGCACCGTCCTTCTGCGGCGCCTGAGCGAAGCCGTCCTTGGTCGTCGTACCCGTGGCGCCGCCTCCACAGGCAGTCAGAGCCAGCGCTGCGGAGGCCGCGCAGCCGGCCAGCAACGCCGCACGCCTCTTGCTGGACGCACTCTCCCGGCCGGACGAAGGCTTGTTGACGGTCATGTGCGACTCCACTTGTTTCACAGGGCGCCCCGAGCAGATGGGCAGGTGGCGCGTGGATGGGTCGACGCCGGGCCGAACCGGTCGGGCGTCGGGGACCGCGACGGCCGTCCCGATTGCCGTCGCGGAAGAAATTAGCCGCCCTATCGAGGGTTCCGTCAAGGGTTTGTGCGGGCTTCATCCCAGCCAATTGCGTGCGATGCGGTGTCGTGGAACGAGTAATATCCAATAGGAGACTGTCTATACCGTTTAGGATCCCGATCTGTGATGTGGATCTACTTGCCTGATGAGTACTACTCATTGATGCTTGGGATACGATGAGCGCGGCTCCACAGCGATCAGCCGCTCCAGTTGCGTCAGCCAGGAGGCAGGACAGATGAACGACACGCCCGCGGCCCAGCCGGCCTTGCCGACGCAGGCACGTCCCGTTGCGGCGGCAGCGGTGAACGGCGCGGGCGAGCGGCGTGACTACCGGCCCGGCTACGAGGTCGTGGCGGAGCGGATCCTCGAGTTCATCGCCGAGGCCCGTCTGGTGGCAGGGGATCGGCTGCCCACGGAGAACGATCTGGCCCAGAGGCTGAACACCAGCAGGGCGGTGGTGCGGGAGGCCGTGAAGATCCTCTCGGCGCTCGGCCGGGTCCGGGCGCACAAGGGGCGCGGGCTGTTCGTCGCGGACGACGAGGGCATGCTCATCACCAGCCGCTGGGGCGGCTTCTTCCGCCCCGTCGACCTCGATCACGTGCTCATGCTGTTCGAGTTCCGCAGGGTTCAGGAGATGGCCGCGAGCAGTCTGGCCGCCACCCGTGCCACGCCTGCCGAGCTGCGGACCATCGAGGTGGCCATGCAGCAGTGTCGGCACGGGTTCGTCAACGGTCAGGTCGAAGTGTTCAACGAGGCGGACGAGGACTTCCACATGGGTGTTGCCGTCGCTTCGCACAACACTTTCCTCGTCAGCGCCGTGCGTGACGCGCGCCGACTGCAGCGGCAGTCCAGCGCGATCGGGATCCACGACACGCTCGGTGAAGGAACCGAGTCTGCGGTCGTGGAGCACGAGGTGATCTACCGGGCCATTCGCGACGGCCGGCCCGACGAGGCGGCCGAGGCCACGGCGACACACCTCGACAGGACGCTCGAGGACTACCGGCGGGAGATTCAGCGACGCCTGTTCGGATAGACGTAGAAGTGCTCCGACCTGCCTCGGTGGTGGAAGCACACCTCCGTTCAGTAGCCGTAGATCATCTTGTAGGCGACCTCGGGCAGGAACTGTCCGGCCGAGGAGCCGGTTCCGGCGCCGCAGTTGCCGTCGGACTCGCCGGGAACCTTGATCCATAAGAGCATCTCGGCGCCTCCGCCCAGGCGGGTGGGGGAGCCGATACGGCGACCTGAGGGGTTGCACCACTGGCCGTTGGAGCCGTTGCCGTTGCGGCTGGTGTCCACGACGAACGGCGTGGTGTAGCCGTACCGGGCGCCCAGTTCACTGTTGACGGCGTTGCCGTACGCGGTGTTCTCGGCCGTGGTCAGGTAGTTGGAGACGTTGAGCGAGAAGCCGTGGGCCTGTCGGAGGCCGGCTTCGTGGAGGCGCCGGGCCATGGTCGCCGCGCTCGCCCAGGCCGGGTTGCCGGCGTCGAGATAGACCCAGGTGTTGGGGGCCAGGCGGTTGAACTCGGCGAGCGCGCCGGTGAGCATCCCCTCGCGTTCGTCGATCTGCGCCTGGGTCATGCAGCCGTAGTCCCCGAGGGAGTCCGGTTCGAGGATGACGACGGCCGGGCGGCCCGCGATCCCGCCCGCGAACTGGGCGATCCAGTTCGCGTAGGCGGACGGCGAAGAGGCTCCGCCCGCGGAGTGCCCGCCGCAGTAGTCGCGGTTGTAGATGTTGTAGGCGACGAGGATGGGCAGCTTGTCCCCGTAGTCGGCGGCGCCCACGTACGCGCCGGTGGCGGTGCCGATGGTGCCGTTCCAGGAGCCGAACCAGCGGGCCGTCGGGGTGTTGGCGGTGACTGCGACGTCCGCCGCGCGGCCAAGCTCGTCGACACCGGCCTGGCCTCATCCGAGCATCTGTTGACTTCCTCCCCCTCGTGAACGAGGGGGATTCTTACGGCTCGCGCCGTGAGGGTTTCTGCTTCGTCGCCGACTGTCCGCCCGGTGTGCTCCGTTGAGGTCTTGCACCAGCTCCACAGGCTGTCACCGTCAGTCCGGCGGCCAGCAGGTTCTTTGCGGCGTTCACGTCCCGGTCGTGGGTCGTGCCGCAGTCGCATGTCCAGGTGCGGACGTGCAGCGGCATCTTCTCTTGGAGGGTGCCGCAGGCGGAGCACAGTTTGGAGGAGGGGAAGAAGCGGTCGACCGCGATCACTTCCCGCCCGTACCAGACGGCCTTGTACTCCAGGAAACTCCGGAAATCGGCCCATGCGGCATCCGAGATGGCGCGGGCCAGGCTCCGGTTCTTGACCATGTTGCGCACGGTCAGGTCCTCGATCACGAGCGTTTGGTTCTCACGCACGAGTCGGGTGGTCAGCTTGTGCAGCCCGTCACGCCGCCGGTCGGCGATCCGGGCGTGGATCCTGGCAACCTTCCGCCGGGCCCTGGCCCGGTTCGCCGAGCCCTTCTGCTTCTTCGCAAGGCGGCGCTGGGCCAGGGCGAGCCGGGCTCGGTCGCGGCGTTCGTGCCGAGGGTTGGTGATCTTCTCGCCGGTGGAGAGCGTCAGAAGGTGGTCCAGGCCGACGTCAATACCGACCGCCGTATCGGTGGCGGCCAGCGGCTTGACACTCGGGTCCTCGCACAGCATGGAAACGGACCAGCGTCCGGCGGCGTCCTGGGAGACGGTCACCGTGGACGGCTTCGCCCCCTCGGGGAGCAGTCTCGACCAGACGATGTCCAGCGGTTTGGACATCTTGGCCAGGGTCAGCTTCCCGTCGCGGAAGCGGAAGCCGCTGGTGGTGTATTCGGCACTCTTGCGGGACTTCTTCTTCGACTTGAAGCGCGGGTACTTGGCCCGTTTGGCGAAGAAGTGGGTGAACGCCGTCTGCAAGTGCCTCAGGCACTGCTGGAGCGGGACCGAGGAGACGTCGTTGAGGAACGCCAGTTCCTCGGTCTTTTTCCACGCCGTCAGCATCGCGGAGGTGGTGTTGTAGTTGACCCGCTCCTGTCGCGCCCACGCCTGCGTACGGGCCGCAAGTGCGAGGTTGTACACCTTGCGGACGCAGCCGAACGTGCGCGACAGCTCTGCTGCCTGCTCGTCCGTGGGATAGAAGCGGTACTTGAATGCCCGCTTCACATGCGTGGTCACGCTCACAAACTAGCGTCACGACAGGTAAAGATCAGACCTGGGGGTCAGGACACGGTCTTTCGCCCTGGCGGCGAAACCCCGCTCCCTGCCCTGCTCCGCAGGGGTTTCGTTTCCTCCCCCGGCTGAAGCCAGAGGTATCCACGAAAGGACTCGGATGAAAGGGAGTTGGTTGTACTACAGCCGGAGATCTTGTGACGGAGCCTGCGGTGCGTCGTTGACCGGGCATGATGCTGGGTGTGACGGCTGAGCAGATAGCCGAGTGGGATGCCGAACTATCGGTGTTGACCGGGTCGTTGGGGTTCTTGTTCAACCGGCCGGAGCCGCGGGTGGTGTTTGCGCAGTTCATCGAGGGACTGTTTGCGGAGCTGCCGAAGAAGAACGGCTGGACGCTGTCGGAGCGTGCCGGGCACGTGACCGCGGACCGGATGCAGTGGCTGCTCAACGGCTCGGTACGGGACGCCGACCGGCTGCGCGACGCGGTCCGCGACTACGTGATCACGCACCTGGGCAATGCCGACGCCTCGCTGGTCATCGACGACACCCAGGCCCGGAAGAAGGGCACGAGATCGGTCGGGGTGGCCTTCCAGCACTGCGGGCTGACCGGCGATGTCCGCAACTGCCAGACCATGGTGATGCTCACCTACGCCACCACCGCCGGACATGCCTTGATCGACCGCCGCCTGTATCTGCCCGAAGAGTGGACCGCCGACCGGGAGCGGTGCCGCGAGGCGGGCGTCCCCCACGAGGTCGCCTTCGCCACCAAGCCCGAACTGGCCATCGCCATGCTCGAACAGGCCCGGGCGGCCCGCGTTCCGTTCACCTGGATACTGGCCGACGCCGGCTACGGCCGCGACCCGCAGCTGCGGGCCTGGTGTCACCAACGAGCGGTGCCCTACGTACTGGGTGTCCCGGTCGGCCTGCCCCTCGACGGCCCGCCCGGCAAACCCCGCCAGCCGACCGTGAAACGCGCCGATGACCTGCTCCGCTACGCCAAGGTCCGCGACCAGTGGGAACGCCGCTCCTGCGGAACCGGGTCCAAGGGCGAGCGACTCTATGACTGGACCGCCTTCGCCGTCGAGGTCAAGGACGAGGAGCCGGCCGAGGCCTTCACTCACTGGCTGGTGCTGCGACGCTCCCTGCACCCCAACCGGCGCGGCAAGGACGGACAACTCCACCGTGAGATCGCCTACTTCCTCGCCCACGCGCCCCAGGCCGCCACGGTCTCGGAGATCATCGCCCGGGCCGGCGGGCGGTGGCAGATCGAGGAGGACAGCGAGTTCAACAAACAGCTCGTCGGCCTGGCCCAGTACCAGGTCCGCAAGTGGACCCCCTGGCACCGTCACGTCAGCGCCTGCATGCCGGCCACCGCGTTCCTT
>LRTP01000583.1 GCA_001550305.1 Streptomyces diastatochromogenes | reverse complement strand
CGGGCTGGACGGCGGGGGCCTCGGCGGCGACGGGGGCGACGGGCGGTTCTGGCGGGAGGACGAGCGGCTGCGCGGGTTCACCCCGCCCGTACGGCTGGATCTGCGCGGCGTGGGAGCCCGCGCCGCGGCGTACGGGATCACCGGGTTCACGAACGCGGATCCGCATCCGGGCCAGGACCTGCCGGAGTTGCTGTCGGTACTGCCGCAGCGGCTCGTCGTGATGGGGATCGGCGACGCGCCGGTGAAGTTCCTGCTCGACGACGCGACCCTGCCGACGCCGGGTGAGCTGGCGGCATCCGTGGCGGCTGTGCGGCCCCGCCCGGTGGCCGTGCACTGCGTGACCCGGGTGCAGTTGCTCGTGACGCTGCTCGCCCTGGAGGAGACCGGGCCGGTCGCGGGCGACCGGATCGAGCACGGGTCGGTGATCCCGGCCGAGACGATGCCCTGGCTCGCGCGCCTCGGCGTGACGGTCGTGACGCAGCCGCACTTTCCCGTGGAGCGGGGACGGGAGTACGCGACCGATGTGGACCCGGACGACCAGGCCCACCTGTACCGCTGCCGGTCCCTGGCCGAGGCGGGGATTCCGCTCGCCGCCGGGACCGACGCGCCGTATGGGAGTGCCGACCCCTGGGCGGTGATGCGCGCGGCCGTCGAGCGGTCCGGTGGCGAGGCGGTGGCCCGGCGCGCGGCGCTGGACCTGTTCGCGGGAGAGCCCCAACGCCCCTCCCGGGTGAAGCGGTTGGCGGTCGGGTCGGTCGCCGACCTGTGCCTCCTGCACGTACCGCTGAAGGAAGCCCTCGACCTCATGTCCGCCGACGTCGTACGCGCGACGTTCGTCGGCGGACGGCGGATCACGCCGCCGGAGTGAACTCCCGGGCCACTAGACGCTGTACCCGCCGTCCACCCCCAGCGCCTGCCCGGTGATGAATCCGGCTCGGTCCGAGGCGAGGAACGCCACCGCCTCCGCGATGTCCTTCGCCTCGCCGAATCGGCGCAGCGGGATGTTGCGCCGGGTGATGTCCAGGGCCGCCGTGTCGAGTTCGCCGGAGCTGATCAGACGGGCGGCGATGCCGTCGGTCAGCATGCCGGGGCCGACGCAGTTCACGCGGACCCCGTAGCGGCCCTCCTCGGCGGCCAGCGCCCGCGCCACCGCCTCGACCGCCCCCTTCGTACCCGACGACAGCCCGTCGCGCACGGGGAACCGTCGGGTGGCCACGGTGGTGACGGCGACGATCGAGCCCCGAGTCTCCCGCAGCCGGGGCAGCGCGGGATGGACGAGGTTGAAGAACGCCACCGCGTCCGCGTCGAGTTGGGCCCGGTACTGACTCGGCGTCACCTTGCTGAGGTGCACCATCGGCACATGCGGGCCCGCCGCGTACACCAGCGTGTGCAGGCCCCCGAAGGCGTCCGATGCCTCGGTGACCGCCTCCGCTGTCGCCCGCTCGTCGCCCAGGTCGAGGCGCAGCGCGAGGACTTGGCGCCCGTACGCCTTCACCTCGGCCGCCAGGGCGTCGGCCCCGGCCCGGCTGGAGCGGTAGGTGAACGCCACGTCGCTGCCGCGCTCGGCCAGCATGCGCACGACGGCCGCGCCGATGCCGCCGGTGCCGCCCGCGACGAACGCGACGCCGGTCCTGCTGGAGAAGTCCGCCATGCTGCTCACAGTCCCAGGGATTTGGCGATGATGACCTTCATGACCTCGCTCGTGCCGGCGTAGATGCGGGTGATGCGCGCATCCGCGTACAGCCGGGCGATGGGGTACTCCAGGATGTACCCGTACCCCCCGAAGAGTTGCAGACAGCGGTCGACCGCGCGTGCCTGCATCTCCGTGCAGAACAGTTTGACCTTGGCCGCGTCCGCGCCGGAGAGGTCGCCGTCGACGAGCTCGCGCACCGCGCGGTCGAGCATCGTCTGCGCGGCCTCGATCTCGGCGGCCACCGCGGCGAGTTCGAACTTCGTGTTCTGGAAGGAGGCGACCGGAGTCCCGAACACCTGCCGCTCCTTGACGTATTCGAGGGTCGTCTCGAGTGCCGCCTTCGCCTGCGCGACCGAGCCGACCGCCACCGTCATCCGCTCCTGCGGAAGGTTGTGGCCGAGATAGCCGAAGGCCGCGCCCTCCTCGCCGAGCCGGTTGGCGACCGGGACCCGCACCTCGTCGAAGGACAACTCCACGGTGTCCTGCACCTTGATGCCCATCTTGTCGAGCACCCGGCCGCGCGCGAACCCCGGCATGCCGTCCTCCACGACCAGCAGGGTCAGGCCCGCCCGCCGGTCGCCCGGATCGGTCGACGTGCGCGCCACCACGATCACCAGGTCGGCGAGGAGACCGCCCGTGATGAACGTCTTGGCCCCCTTGAGGACGTAGGTGTCCCCGTCGCGTACGGCGGTGGTGCGGATGCCCGCGAGATCGGAGCCCGTGCCCGGTTCGGTCATGGCGACGGCGGTCAGGAGCCGGCCCGTCGCGAGGCCGGGGAACCAGCGCTCACGCTGGTGCTCGTCGGCGTACGCGAGGAAGTACGGCAGGACGACGTCGAGTTGGGTGCGTACCGTGCCGAGCGTGACCAGGGCGCGGGCCGCCTCCTCCTGGAGCACGACGTTGTAGCGGTAGTCGCGCAGGCCCGCTCCGCCGTACGCCTCGGGTATGGAGATGCCCAGCACTCCGAGTGAGCCGAGCTTCTCGAAGAGCTCGCGCGGCAGCCGGCCCGCGTGCTCCCACTCCGTGTAGTGGGGGACCACCTCCTTGGCCACGAACTCCCGGACGAGCTGCCGGAACGCTTCGTGGTCGGCGGTGAGGAGTTCTCGGCGCACGACGTCCTCCGTGAGGGTGCTCAGGATGCGGGGGATACGAGCTCTACGAGGGTCGCGTTGGCGGTGCCGCCGCCCTCGCACATGGTCTGCAGGCCGTAGCGGATCCCGTGGTCCCGCATGTGGTGGACCATGCGGGTCATCAGCACGGCCCCCGACGCGCCCAGCGGATGGCCGAGCGCGATCGCGCCGCCCAGCGGATTGAGCAGCGCGGGGTCCGCGCCGGTCTCGGCGAGCCAGGCCAGGGGTACGGGCGCGAAGGCCTCGTTCACCTCGAAGACGCCGACCTCCGGCAGGCCCACGCCCGCCTTCCGCAGCACCTTCTCGGTCGCGGGGATCGGACCGGTGAGCATGAGCACCGGGTCGGAGCCGGTGACCACGCCCGCGCGGTGGCGCACGAGCGGCGTCAGCCCCAGCTCGCGCGCCTTCTGCGGTGTCGTCACCAGCAGCGCCGCCGCCCCGTCGGAGATCTGCGAGGCGTTGCCCGCGTGGATCATACCGTCCTCGGTGAACGCCGGCCTGAGCTTGGCGAGGGTCTCGACGCTCGTACCCCGCCGGATGCCCTCGTCGAGGGTCACGGTCGTCGCCCCCGCGGTCGACACGGCGGTGATCTGGGCCTCGAAGGCACCGGCGTCCTGCGCCGCCGCGGCCCGCTCGTGCGACAGCGCCGAGAACGCGTCGAGCCGCTCCCGTGCGAAGCCCCACGTCTGCGCGATCTTCTCGGCGGAGACGCCCTGGTTGAAGGAGAAGTCCTGGTAGCGGGTCAGGACCTGCGGACCGTACGGCATGCCGGTCGAGCGCGCGGAGCCGAGCGGCACCCGGCTCATCACCTCGACCCCGCCCGCCACGACGACGTCCTGCTGGCCGGACATGACCGCCTGCGCGGCGAAGTCCAGCGCCTGCTGGCTCGATCCGCAGGCCCGGTTGACCGTGGTCCCCGGGATGCTCTCGGGCCAGCCCGCGGCCAGCACCGCATAGCGTCCGATATTGCTCGACTGGTCCCCGACCTGGGAGACACAGCCCCAGATCACGTCGTCGACGACCTTCGGATCGATGCCCGTCCGCTCGACGAGCGCGGCCAGGACGACCGCGGAGAGGTCGGCGGCGTGCATGCCCGACAGCCCGCCGTCGCGCTTGCCCACGGCGGTACGGACCGCCTCCACGATCACTGCTTCCCGCATGTCGGCCCTTCCGGTCGTTGAGATGGCCTCGAACCCGCCACCGCCCAGCGGCCCGTGAAGACCGGCGCGCGCTTCTCCTTGAACGCGGAGTACGCCTCCGGGACGTCCGCCGTGGCGAAGTTGACGGCCTGGGCCCGCGCCTCGTTCGCGAGCGCGTCCCGCAGGGTGCGGTCGGTGCCCTCGTTCAGCAGCGCCTTGTTCTGGGCGAGGGCCACCGGGGCGCCCGCCACCAGCCGCGTGCCGAGGCGCGCCACGAAGTCGTCGATCTCCTCCGCGCGCACCACCCACGTCACCAGGTTCAGCGACCGCGCCTCCTCGGCGTCGATCGTCTCGGCGAGCAGCGCGAGCCGTTTGGCCTGCTGCAGACCCACGAGCCTCGGCAACAGCCAGGATCCCCCGCAGTCGAGGGACAGCCCGCGCCGCGCGAAGATCTGCGAGAACCTCGACTCCGGAGTGGCGACCACCAGATCGCACCCGAGCGCCAGATTCCAGCCCGCGCCGACCGCCACCCCGCTGACCCTGGCGACGGTCGGAACGGGCAACTCGTGCAGCAGCAGGGTCACTTCGCTCAGGGTGCGCATCCGGTACATGGGGTGCGCGGCACTGACTCCCCCCGAGATGTCCGCGCCGGAGCAGAACGCGCCACCGGCCCCGGTCAGCACGAGTGCCCGTACGGACCGGTCGTTGCCCGCGTCCGTGAGCGCGTCCCGCAGGGCGCGCCACAACTCCTCGTCGATCGCGTTCCTGCGGTGCGGACGGTTCAGCGTCAGCGTCCGTACGCCGCCCGAGTCGTCGCGGAACAGCACCGGCTCCTCGCTCACAGCGACTCCCCGTCGGCGCCGATCCCCAGCTCGGCGAGGACGGCCGCGGTGTGTTCGCCGAGGGCCGGGATCGGCCCCATCGGCTGCTCGTAGCCGGAGATGACCGGGGGTGGCAGCAGCGCGGGCACCGGACCGCCCGGCGTGTCGATCTCGCGCCAGCGGTCGCGGGCCGTCAGATGCGGGTGCGCGACGACGTCGCTCGGGGTGTTGTAGCGGGAGTTCCCTATCCCCGCGGCATCCGCACGGTCCTGGACGTACGCCAGATCATGACGCGCGCACCAGGCGCCGATCTCCGCGTCGAGGACCTCACTGTGCGCGACCCGGCCGGAGTTGCTCCGCAAGCGCTCGTCGTCCGCCAGGTCCGGGCGGCCGAGCAGCTCACGCGCGAGCCGTTGCCACTCGCCGTCGTTGGTGGTGCCGAGGACGACGGTGTGACCGTCGGCCGTGGGATAGGCACCGTACGGCGCCACCGCGGGCGAGCCCATGCCCTTCGGCTCCTGGTCCACGCCCGTGTGCCGGGTGTAGGTCAGCGAATAGCCCATCAACTCCGTCATGGTGTCGAACAGGCTGACCGCGGCGGACGTGGGCCCCTGCACCCGGCCGCGCTCCTTCCCGCAGAGCAGCGCCATGATCGACAGGGCGGCGTACAGACCGGTGCTCACATCGGCCATCGGCGGTCCCGCCTTGGCCGGCGCGCCGGGTCGGCCCGTGGTCGCGCACGCCCCCGACTCGGCCTGGACCAGCAGGTCGTAGGCGCGCTTGTGGGAGAGCGGCCCGCCGGGCCCGTACCCGTCGATCTCCACCGCGATGAGCCCGGGATGACTCACGGCCAGGTCGGCCGGGGCGACGCCGAGTTTCGCGGTCGCGCCGGGCGCGAGGTTGGAGACCAGGACGTCGGCGCGGTCGAGCAGCCGGCGCAGCACCGCCATCCCGGCCGGGGACTTGAGGTCCAGGGCCACCGACTCCTTGCCCCGGTTGAGCCAGACGAAGTGGGCCCCGAGGCCGCCCACCACGTCGTCGTAGTGCCGGGCGAAGTCGCCGCCCCGGGGGTTCTCCACCTTGATCACCCGCGCCCCGAAGTCACCCAGCGTGCGGGTGCACATGGGAGCCGACACCGCCTGCTCCAGGGTCACCACGGTGATGCCCGCGAGGGGACCGGCCGAGCCGTGTCCTGGCGTGTCCACGCGATCAGTTGTCACTCGGCTTGCTCCAATCGCGCCGCAGCCCGTCCTTCAGTACCTTCTGACTGGCGTTGCGCGGCAGCGCGTCGACGAACCGGACATGCCGGGGGACCTTGAAGTTGGCCATGTTCTCGCGTGCCCACGCGACGACGTCGGACTCGGTCAGCCGGTGGCCCGGTCTCACGACGAGGAACGCGCAGCCGACCTCACCGAGACGCTCGTCCGGCACTCCGATGACGGCGGCCTGCTCGATGGCCTCGTTCCCGAGCAGCAGCTTCTCGATCTCGGCCGGATAGGCGTTGAATCCGCCGACGATGTACAGGTCCTTCTTGCGGTCGACGATGGCGAGGTTTCCCCTCTCGTCGAGGCGCCCGACATCACCGGTGTGCAGCCAGCCCTCGGCGTCGACGGCCGCGGCGGTGGCCTCGGGGTCGTCCCAGTACCCGCGGGTGACGTTGTAGCCGCGTACCAGGACCTCGCCGTCCTGCCCGGTGGGAACGGCCACGCCCCGGTCGTCGACGATGCTCACCTCGACGTCCGGGATGGTCCGTCCCGTGGTCCGCGCGACCGTCTCCTCCGAGTCGCCGATCCGGGTGGTCGTCACCAACGCGGTCGACTCCGTCAGCCCGTACGCGCTCATCACGATGTCGAAGGACAGGTCCGACTTCATGGCGCGGATCAGCGATTCCGGAATGGTGGTGCCGCCCGTCATGGACACCCGCAGTGAGGAAAGGTCGAACGCGGAACGGTCCGGATGGTTGACCAGGTCCAGGAAAATGGTCGGAGGCCCCAGGAGAATGCTGACCCGTTCCCGGCCGATGATCTCGAGCGCCCGCCCCGCGTCGAAGGTGCGCATGGGGACGACCTTCACACCGTGGATCAGGGAAGCGAGCCACCCCGCCTTGTAACCGAAGCAGTGGAAGAACGGCGGGATGATCAGAAAGCTGTCGGAATGCGTGAACGTGTATTCCTCGGACATCCAGCCATAGGCGCGCAGCGACTGTCCATGGGTCAGCACGACGCCCTTGGGATGGCCGGTGGTGCCGGAGGTGAACATCACGTCGGACACGTCGTCCGGAGTCAGCCGGTCGATCAAGTCGTGGGCCATGGACGAGGAGTCGGCCTCTCCCGCGCGAAGGAAGTCCTCCCAGGCGAGGTCCGCCGCCCCCTGCGGGCCGAGAATCGACACCGTCCTGCGCAACGCGGGCAGATCCGGATCCGCGTTCCTCAACCCGGCTATGTAGTCATGGCCGAGGAAGGACGAGGCGAAGACGGCCTTCGCTCCGGACCTGCGCAGAATGTAGGCGATCTCCTGTGCCTTGAACCTCGTGTTGAGCGGTACCACGATGCCCCCGGCGCCCTGGATGCCGAGCGCGGCCAGGATCCACTCGGCGGAGTTCGGAGCGCACAGACCGACACGGTCCCCCGGCTCGATCCCCAGCGCGACGGCGGCCTTCACGGCCCGGACCATGTGGTGCTCCAACTCACGGAAACTCCACCGGCGACTCTCGTCGACGAGGGCCGGCGCGTCCGCGAATTGCTTGGCGGCAACTCTGATCACATGGGGAATGCTCCGGTATTCGAGGTCGTATCGCACGGGTGAACTCCCATCGGACATGAAATCCCGCTGATCCAGGTGCTAGTCGCCGGACGGCAGACCCAGGACCCGTTTCGCGATGATGTTGCGCTGGATCTGCGACGTTCCGCCGTACACGGACGCGGCTCTGGAATAGAGGTAGTCACCGAAGAGCTCGCTCGCCCCCGCGCGCTCCTCGCCCTCTTCTCCCTCGCCCCGGAGTTGTTCTTCGGGGAAGACCTTGAGGGCCGTCTCGTAGAGCCGCTGCTCGGTCCTGGTCATCAGCAGCTTGTCGATGGACGACTCCGGTCCGGCGAGCTGTCCGCCCAGCCGCTCGGCGGTGCGCCGCCGGGCGTGCGCCACCAGGACCTCGTAGTCCACGAAGCACCGGCCGATCTCGGACAGCAGCCCGTCAGGGAGGTCTGCCCGGCGTTCCCGGGCGGTGCGCCGCAGCCGTTCGACGAGCAGCCCGTACTTCGAGAGGTGTCCGGTGTCCAGGGCGTTGCGCTCGTACGACACCGTCGTCATGGCCAGCGGCCAGCCGTCGCCCTCGGCGCCGATGCGCTCGGAGCGGGCGACGCGTACGTCGTCGAGGAACAGCTCGCAGAACTCGTCGTCGCCGTTCGCCGCCCTGAGCGGCCGTACCGTCACGCCCGGCCGGTCCAGCGGCAGGGCGAACGCCGAGATCGACCGGTGCGCGGGCGCCGACCGGTCGGTCCTCGCGAGCAGCAGGCACAGACCGGAGTACTGCGCGTAGCTGGTCCAGAGCTTCTGCCCCCGTACGGTGTAGTGGTCCTCGTGCGGGGTCGCGACCGTGCTCATTCCCGCGAGGTCCGATCCGGCTCCCGGCTCGCTGAAGCCCTGACACCACACGTCGTCACCGGCGAGCATGCGCGGCAGCCAGCGCCGACGCTGCTCCTCGGAGCCGAACTCCAGGAGCGCGTGGGCGAGATAGCCGATCCGGGGGACTCCGGGGGCGTGACAGGCGCCGAGTTCATCGCTTATGGCGACCTGGTGCAGCGCGCTCAGGCCCTGGCCGCCGTACCGGACGGGGACGTCGAGGCCCACCCAGCCGCCCGAGTACAGCAGGCGGTGCCACCGGTGGAGGAAGACCGGGACCGGCTCGTCCGGGAGGCGTTCGGGCAGCGGGTGGTCGGCCAGCCAGGCACGGAACCGACGGCGCAGCCGGTCGAGGTCCGCGGGGTCGCCGAAGTCCAGGGGCGTGTCGGTCATCGGGTCAGCTCCGGCTGGGCCAGCGTCGTCAGGAGGTCGGCCGTCGACGCAAGGGTCATGGCGCCCAGGCGGACCTTGCGGAGGTACAGGTGCGCGATGTGCTCCCAGGTCTGGGCGATACCGCCGAAGACCTGCATGCCCGTGTACACCGCGTCGAGGGCCGACGTGTTCACCTCGGCCTTGGCGACGCGCGCGGCCGTCAGGGCCCTCGTGGACGACTCGTTGTCCAGGCACCACGCGGCGTACCGGGTGGCACTGGTGCAGGCCTCGACGAGGACCGTCGCGTCGGCGAGCAGATGCTGGACCGCCTGGAACGAGCCGACCGCTTGCCCGTACTGACGGCGCTCCCGGGCGTACTCCACGCTCAGCCGGACGAACGACCCGGCCGCGCCGACGAGTTCACTGCTCACCATGACGAGTGCGTAGGCCTGCCAGTGCCGGTACTCCTGGGCGTCGAGCCGGCCGAGGACCCGTGCGGGCGACTCGGGCGACACCGAGCGGATGCCGCGCAGGAGATCGATGCCCGGTGCGGTCGCGCCGAGTTCGAGGGCGGTCACCGTTCCGTCGGGTGTGACGCACAGCGCGCTGTCCGCTCCCTCGCAGTCCCAGGCGAGGAGTCGGGACGGGGCGGAGTCAGGGAAGCGCAGGTCGTGGGCGAGGGCGATCGTCGGTGTCCCGCCGTGGGCCGAGGGCTCGGCCCGCTCAAGGAGTCGCAGCAGTTCCGGGGCGAGGAGCACGGTGCCGACCAGGGAGGTGGTCAGGGGCTGCCGGCCGTGTTCCTCGGCGAGCAGGGCGCACTCCTGGACGGTGGCGGCCGGGGGTGAGGAGCGGCGCAGTTCGGCGAGACCCAGTTCGCCGAGCGCCTCCTGCGCGGCGGTGCGCGCGGTCGGCTTCACCTCGTCGGCCGAGCCGATCCGGAACCGTGCGGCGAACGTGCGGAACATGTCCCGCACGAGCAGGAACTCCTCGGCCTCCACCGTCAGTCCTCCCCGGCCCCGGCCCCGGCCCCGGCCCCGGCCCCGGCATCAGCATCGGCCTCGGTCGGCCGGCGCCGGGCGCGGGATGCCAACTCCTCGACGATCCGGATGTGGTCGGGGCTGGTCATGGTCGCCCGCTCGGCCATCAGCGCCGCCTCCATGCCGCCCCGGGACACCTGCTCGACCACCACGGCGAGGGCCATCTTGGTGGCGCGCAGCGCCTCGGCCGGCTGGGCCGCCAGCCGCCGGGCCAGCGCGAGGGCCTCCTTCTGCAGGTCCTCGGGGGGAACGGTGCGGTTCGCCAGGCCCAGTTCGACCGCCGTGGCGGCCGGAATGCGGTCGCCGGTGAAGAGGTACTCCTTCGCGCGGAGCAGGCTGGTGAGCAGGGGCCAGAGGGTCACCCCGCCGTCGCCCGCCACCAGGCCGACCGAGACATGGGGGTCGGCGAGGTAGGCGTCCTCCGCCATCAGGACCAGGTCGCAGCCCAGCGCCAGGCTGCAACCCAGCCCGACCGCGGGGCCGTTGACCGCCGCGACCACGGGCAGCGGGAAGCGGATCATCGCCGTCTGGATGCTGCGGTCGAGCCGGATCGACCGCTCGCGCAGCTCCGGATCGCCGTGGTGGCGCCGCAGGTGCTCGAAGTCCCCGCCCGCGCTGAACGCCCGGCCCGCGCCGGTGAGGACGACGGCCCGTGCGCCGGGATCGTCCGCCAACTCCCGCCAGACGTCGGCCAGTCGGCGGTGGAGCTCCTCGGACACGCCGTTCAGCCGCTCGGGCCTGTTGAGCGTGACGATACGGATGTCGCCGTCCGCCTCGACGGTGATGACGGAGCTGACCTCGCCCATGGGGACCCCATCTCCAGTGCCTCAGTCGCCCCAAACTCAGATGATATTAAAGGTCAGACCGAATGGGTGTCAATGATCCGGGGAGGCCCGCCTCGGGCTCGCGGGAGTCAGTCCTCCGTGGGCCCGGACAGTTCCACCTGGCCCCGCCGGTCCACCCGCGCGGCCGCGTCGGCGAATCCGCACACATGGCGCGCCATGCGCCGCATCGCCGCCGGGCCGTCCTGGTCGCGGATCGCGTCGGTGATCTTCGCGTGCGCGCGGGCGGTGATCGAGCGGATCTCGGCGTCCATGAACTGTTCGAGGTTCGTGGCGGCGTAGATCGACTGCGAGAGCGCGCTCATGAACCCGATCAGGAGTTCGTTGTCGCTGGCCCTCGCCACCGCGCTGTGCCAGTCGATGTTCGCCCGCAGGAAGCGCGGGATGTCGTCCCCGGCCTCGACGAGATCCCGCTGGGCCGCGTCCAGTTCGGCGAGGTCGCGGTCGGTGCGGCGCACCGCCGCCAGCGCGGCGCACGTGGGCTCGATCGCCTCCCGCGTCTCGTGCAGCGCCTCCAGCCGGATCCGCTGCCCCCGGATGACCAACTGCACGGTACTGGCGAGCGATTCACGGCCCGGCCGGTGCACGAAGGCGCCGCCGCCGCGGCCCGGCCTGATCTGGAGCAGCTTCTCCACCTCGAGAATCCGCAGCGCCTCCCGTACCGTGGCGCGGCTCAGCCCCGTCTGCTCGACGAGTTGACGCTCCGGCGGCAGCGCCATGCCCTCGGTGAACTCGCCGGAGAGAATGCGCTCACGTACCTCCGACGCCAGCACGTCCGACGCCTTCGGAACCGTCAGGGCGTCGAAGCGCGGGTGAGACCTACCGGGCATGTACGTACTCCTGGGACCGATGCCACTGCTTTGGTTGAACCATTCAGCATAGTACGGATGCTCATGGCCACCACGAGCCGCGGCCGCGGGTCACATGACCATGCCGCCGTCGACGGGCAGCACCTGCCCGGTGACGAAGGAGGCGGCGTCCGAGGCGAGGAAGACGAAGCTGCCGGCGATCTCCTCGGGCTCGGCCCAGCGTCCCAGCGGGATCCGGGCGAGCATCGCGTCCGCGAACTTCTTGTCGGTGCGGATCGTCTCCGTCATCGGCGTCGCGGCCAGCGGCGCGAGCGCGTTGACCTTGATCTGCTTGCGCGCCAGTTCACGCGCCAGGGACTTCGTCAGGCCGATGATGCCCGCCTTGGCCGCGGAGTAGTTCACCTGGCCGAGGGTGCCGACGATGCCGGCCGACGAGGTGACGTTGATGATCCGCCCCGTGCCGTCGGTGGGCAGGTACGGCAGGGCGGCCTGGGCGCAGTGGAAGGCGCCCATCAGGTGGATGTCGACGATCCGGCGGAACGCCTCCTCCTGGAGGTTCTCGAACATGTCCGGCGCGATGATTCCGGCGTTGTTGACGAGGATGTGCAGCTTCCCGCCGGTCAGCGCCGCCGCCCGGGCCACCGCCGCGTCGGCGGACGCGCGGTCCCGTACGTCCAGTACGGCACTGTCCGCCCGCTCGCCGGCCGCGGAGATCTTCTCGGCGACCGCCGCGGCCGCCGCCCCGTCGACGTCGGTGACGAGCACTGCCGCCCCGGCGTGCGCGAGCGCCTGGGCGACCGCGGAACCGATGCCCCCCGCGGCGCCGGTGACCAGGGCCGATCGTCCACTGAGATCGAACAGACCGGTGTTGTCGGCCATCAATAGCTCCTCGGCATTCCCAGAGTGTGCGATCCCAGATAGTTCAGGATCATTTCCTGACTGATCGGCGCGATCTTCATCAGACGGGCCTCGCGGAAGTAGCGGGCCACGTTGTATTCCTCGGAGTAGCCCATGCCGCCATGGGTCTGCAGGGCCCGGTCGGCGGCGGTGAATCCGGCGTCCGCGCAGAGGTACTTGGCGGTGTTCGCCTCACGCCCGCACGGCCGGCCGTTGTCGTAGAGCCAGGTCGCCTTGCGCAGGATCAGCTCGGCCGCGTCCAGCCGGGCGAGCGAGTCCGCGAGCGGGAACTGGATGGCCTGGTTCATACCGATCGGCCTGCCGAACACCACGCGCTCGTTGCCGTAGCTCACGGCCTTCTCCAGCGCCACCCTGCCGATCCCGAGTGCCTCGGCGGCGATCAGCATGCGCTCCGGATTGAGTCCGTCGAGGAGGTGGCGGAACCCCTGGCCCTCCTCGCCCACCCGGTCCTCGACCGGTACGCGCAAGTCGTCGATGAACAACTCGTTCGAGGTCACGGCGTTGCGGCCCATCTTCGGGATGGGGCGCACGTCGATCCGGTCGCGGTCCAGGTCGGTGAGGAACAGCGTCATTCCGTCGGTCCGCCTGGCGACCTCGTCGACCTTCGTGGTGCGGGTCAGCAGCAGGATCTTCTCGGACTCCACGGCTTTGGAGATCCACACCTTGCGGCCGTTGACGACGTAGTGGTCGCCGTCCCGCCGGGCGAAGGTCGTGATGCTCGTCGTGTCCAGGCCGGCCTCCGGCTCGGTCACCCCGAAGCAGACGTGGAGATCGCCGGTGGCGACGCGGGGGAGCGTGCGTCGCTTGAGTTCCTCGGAGCCGTGCACCACCACGGGCTGCATTCCGAAGATCGACATGTGGATCGAGCTCGCGGCGTTCATCCCGCCGCCGGATCGCGCCACTTCCTCGAGCAGCAGCGTGGCCTCGGTGATGCCGAGACCGTGACCGCCGTACTCCTCCGGAATGGTGAGCCCCAGCCACCCGCCGTTCGCGACGGCGGCGTAGAACTCCTCGGGAAACCGGTGGTCCCGGTCCTTCTCCATCCAGTACCGGTCGTCGAAGTCGCGCAGGAGCCCGACGACTGCCTTGCGGATGGTTTCCTGATCTTCGGTCAGCTCAAAGTCCACGATGTGGGACCCCTCCGCAGCTTTGATATCTGCGAAACATAACAAAGGTCAGACCGTAAGTACAGTGTGGATGCGGCGACCCTCTGTGAGCGTGTGCGACCTGTCCTAGCGGTCCGCGGCCGGGTTGCCCTCGACCCACTGGATGAGGAGCCGGCGTACGTACGGGTTGCCCTCCTGCGCGGAGTGCGCCAGGCGCTCGGCGCTCGCGCGTGCCGCCCGCCAGGCCACCGGGGTGTCCTCGGTGTGCGCGGTGTCGGCGGCGGCCAGCGCGTCGGCCGCCAGGCCCCGGAGATCCTCGGCGAGGTCGTCGTGCGCCGCGGCCCGGTACGCCTCCAGACGCAGCGCCGCCAGTTCCTCGGCGGTGGGCGCGGGCCGCGATGGGGGCTGGGCGTAGCCGCTGACCGCGATGACCACGCAGAAGGTCGCCACGTCCCGGCGACTCTCCCGCTGTCCCCGCGCGATGGCGGGTCCGAGCCAGGCGGCGGCCTTCCAGTGGGCCACGGTGGTGGCCGCGAGGAGGGAGACGGTGAGCGCGGTAAGAGGAATCCAGCCACCGAGGAAGTAGCCGATCGGGCCGAGCACGAGCAGGCAGGCCCCGCTGAGCATCCAGATGCGACGGCGGCCGATTCTGAGGTGTCGGGACTCCATGCCCTTCAGTGTCGCAGGGGCGCGCAGGGAGCGGTGAGGCGGCGCGGGATTCCCGGAGCGCGCCGCCCGGCGCCGGGGGAGCGGAGACGTGCGGCCCGGTTGCCCACCCGGGCCGCACGCCTGGCGCTAACGTGGCGGACATGCGCCGTGGGAACTGGCTCGGAACCGTCGTGACGGCAGCCGTGGTGGCCCTCACCGCGGGGTGCGGGGGCACCTCGGGGACACCCGCCGCGTCCGTGGCACCGACGCCGGGCGCCTCGGGGGCGATCGCGGTGACGAGCTCGGCCTTCGGGGACGGCGGCACCGTCCCACGCCGTTTCACCTGCGACGGTGCGAACGTGTCCCCGCCGCTGCGTCTCTCCGGTGTGCCGGGTGGCGCGGCCGAGCTGGTCGTACTGGCCGAGGACCCGGACGCCGCGTCCGGCACCTTCGTGCACTGGCTCATGTGGGGCGTCGACCCGCACGAGACGACGCTGGGTGCGGGCGCCGTCCCGAAGGGCGCCGTGCAGGGCCGCAACGGCTTCGGACAGCGCCGCTACGGCGGTCCCTGCCCGCCCGCGGGCAAACCCCACCACTACGTCTTCTCGGTCCTCGCCGCCGACGTGAGGCTGGACCTTCCCGGGGACGCCACCGTCGACGCCGTACGGCGCGCGCTGGCCGGTCACACCGTGGGCTCCGGCACCCTCGTCGGGCGCTACGGACGTACGGGCTGAATGGCCGGAGATCGCCCTGCCCAAGCGTGACGGGCGTACATACGATGCGGTCGATCCCGGCCTTCACAGCTCCTTCACAGGGCGGGGTCGCATGGGCGCGTACTTGACATGTCCATGCTTCAACGATCCGCGCTTGATCCAACGCACTGGTCTGCGACGGCGCCGCACGTCCGCGTGAGGCGCCGCACCCCCCAATTAACGGCGGCACACGTTCCGTGCCGGCGTAGACACCAACGCAACGGATTGGAGCACCATGGCTGGTGGGCTGCTTCTGGGTGGCGCGATAGCCGCCCTGTTCGCCACCGCACTACCGGGTCCGGACCCGTCCTCCGGGATCGTCGACCCGCCCCCGGACAAGATCGTCATCAAGGTCGCCACGGTGAACGGCTCCGGCTGCCCGCAGGGAACCGCCGCCGTCGCGGTCTCCCCGGACAACACGGCCTTCACGGTCACCTACAGCGACTACCTCGCCCAGGTCGGAGGCAACTCCGACCCCACCGCCTTCCGCAAGAACTGCCAGCTCAACCTGATCGTCCACGTGCCGCAGGGCTTCACTTACGCCATCGCCAGCGCGGACTACCGCGGCTTCGCCGCACTCCAGTCGGGCGCGAGCAGCTCCGAGAAGGCCTCGTACTACTTCCAGGGCTCGTCGAGCACGGCGGCCATCACCCACCCCTTCCGCGGCCCCTACAACGACAACTGGCAGTCCACGGACGTCACCGACTGGGCCCAACTGGTGTGGGCACCCTGTGGTGTCCAGCGGAACTTCAACATCAACACCGAGCTGCGCGTCAACGCGGGCACGTCCACGCCCGGCAGCAGCAGTTTCATGACCATGGACTCCACGGACGGTGACATCAGCACCATCTACCACCTCGCCTGGAAGGAGTGTCCCGCCTCCTGACCCCCCGCTCCGTCGGCACGACCTTGACCGGCTCCGCCGCATCGGAGCCGGTCAAGTGGAGCCGGCGAACTGGGTGGCCGGGTAGTCGGGTAGCCGGGTAGCCGGGTAGCCGGGCGAGCTAGGGAAGCAGTCGTTCGATGGCTGTGGGTCCGTCCTCCCGCAGCCTGCGCTCGGCCCAGGCGAGGTTCTTCGGACTGAGGTCGCGACCCGCGGCGAGCACCATGTCCTCGGCGGTCACGGGGCCTTCGGAGCCGGTGTGCAGCAGCGCGTCGGGGGTCGCCCTGTCGTCGGACGGTGAGGACGAATCGGGCTGGCTTGTTGGCATGATCTCTCCCTCTTCCACCTGACCTGTTCTCACGCTACGGGTATTCCGCACACCCCGCGCGACACGCCCCGTGCAGACGCTGTCCAGGGAGGGTTCGGGGTGCCCGCGCCCCATTCGGACGTACAACGATGTCGGTCGTCGGTCGCGGAGGTGATGGTGGAAGCACTCGCACCCCTGCGACTGATCGGAGCATGTAATGCGTATTCGTCTGATGGCCGCCGCCGGGCTGGCAGGTGTGGCTCTGCTGGCCACCGCCGGGACCGCCGCCGCCGACCCCAACCCGGTCGGTGTCGCCTCGAACAGTCCTGGTGTCCTGTCCGGCAACGTCATCCAGATCCCCCTCGACCTCGGCCTCAACCTCTGCGGCAACTCCCTCGACCTGCTGAGTCTGCTGAACCCGGCCACGGGGAACACCTGCACGAACGACTGAACCGGCTGACCGCCGAGCCGCGCCGGGCAGGTCTTCCCCTGCCCGGCGGACGGCCACCGTTTCCCGGCCACCTTTTCCTGGCGGACGGCGATCGGCTTGAGCGGGTGGTCTCGTGCCCTGGTGGACGACTGCCGGTCCTGGCGGACGGCCGTCGACGTCGGCGCACGGTCGCCGGTCTTTGGCGGACGGCTACCGGTTCTGGCGGACGGCTGCCGGATGTGGTGGACGGGGACCGGTTCGGGCAGACGGTTCCGGCCTCGGCGCCGGGTCGCCGGTCCTGGCGGAGGGGGATCTGCCCTGGCGGATGGCCGCCGGCTATGGCGCACGGTCGTCGGTCTTGGCGAACCGATGCCGGAGGCTGGTCGGCCAACGGCCCTGGCGGACGATCACCGGCTTCGGCGTGTGTCGTCGGTCTTGGCGGACGGCTGCCGGTTCTGGCGGACGGCTGCCGGTTCTGGCGGACGGTCGCCGGTTCTGGCGGACGGTCGCCGGTTCTGGCGGACGGTCGCCGGTTCTGGCGAACGGCTGTCGGACGTGGTGGACGGCGACCGGATCTGGCGTACGGCTATGGCTACGGCTTCGGTGCCGGGTCGCCGGTCTTGGCAGACGGCCATCGGTTCTGGCGGAGGAGGATCCGTCCTGGCGGACTGCCACGAGCGTCGGCGGGCCGCTGCTCGTCCTGGCGGATGGCCATCGATCCCGGCGGGCAGCCACCCGACCTGGCGGGCCGTCACCCGACCCGGCGGGCTGCCCCCAGACCCGGCGGGCCGTCACCTGTTCTGGCAGGCGGCCACCGGTCCCGGTGGGCTGTCACCCGCAGGCAGCCACTGGTTCTGGTGGAGCGCTACCAGGCCCCGCGATCCGTCATCCGAGCCGGGAATCTTTCCCCGGACCCGGCAGTCTGCCCCCCACCCGGCGAGGGCCGCCCGTCCCGGTGGGGGTTCTGGGCCCAGCCGCCTGGTGCGGTCAGCGAGATCATCGAGATCGGACTGACCGTCATCGACCTAGACGCCGGTGAGCGCCTCGCCCGGCACCGGACCCTGGTGAGGCCCGTCAGGTCCACGGTTAGCGAGTTCTGCACGGAGCTGACCGGCCTCACCCCACACGAGGTCGATCAGGGGATCAGCTTCGCCGAGGCGTGCCAGCTGCTGGCGGCCGAGCACCGCGCAGGCACCCGGCCGTGGGTCAGTTGGGGCGACTACGACCGAAACCATTTCACCCGGCAGTGCCAGGCCACACGGACGCCCTACCCCTTCGGCCGCCACTACACCAACGCCAAGGCGGTCTTTACCGAGGCGTATGGTCTGCGCAAACGTCCCGGCATGGCACAGGCCCTGGAGATCGCCGGGCGGCGGCTTGAAGGCCGTCACCACCGGGGCGAGGACGATGCCTGGAACATCGCGGCCCTCGTGCTCCACCTGTCCGAACGGGGCGTCTGGCCGGCCACGGTCGAACACCCCGCCTGACGCACCCACCCGGACCAGCAGAACCACCCGATCGAAGTGGGGCCGATTCACCTTGCTGCAGGGGCGCGAATACCCTCCCCGCACGCCCCCTCCAGCCCGCCTATGGAGCCAAAAGAACTCCGTGCAGTGGGAAAGTGCTTACAGACACCCGCCTGCGCAGGGAGGACATGACGCCCGTACGGAACGGCGGCAACTCCGCCGGCTCACCCCCGCCTGCGCGGGGAAAGCACCTTCGCCGTGAATTTCGACCACGGCGAAGCCGGCTCACCCCCGCCCGCGCGATCGTTTCAGAATGAGGTGCGTAGTCGTCTCAAGTCCGGTCACAGCACTCCTAGCGGATCCTGCCGAGCCGGAACGCAGAAGCGGCGGGGTGCCGGAAAGCCATCCGGCACCCCGCCACGGTCGACGACACGGTCACCGCGTCGCGTCCGAGCGCGGCAACGCGGGGCCGCGCGTCAGGGGGGCAGGAGGTCGTCGGCGGTGTACGGGTGGAGATGGAGGGGGAACGCCAACCGGCGGGTGACGAACCACTCGGCCATCGGCCCGCTCAGGCGCGCCAGCTCCCCGGGGTCGAGGACGGCCAGCTCATACGTCTCGGCGAACCATTCGGCCCGGCTCACCTTGGAGTACTCCGTGAAGGGGTTGAATCCGGATGCCCGGACCACCCACTGGAAGTACTCCAGGTACCGGGCGGATCCGCCGTACGCGAGGGCCTGTCGCAGCACCTTCGGCGTCTCGGCGAAGAGCATGTCGCAGACCTTGAGGAACCCCAGGCACTGGGCGCGCAGACCGGGGGTGCCGAAGGTGGCCTTCGCCAGCAGTAGGTCCCCGTAGGCCTTGATCTCCTCGTCGATCTCCTTGCCCACCCCGTAGGCCCAGCCGCCGAGGTCCTCGCACGCGTGCCGGGCGCCGTTGACGACGCGTCCCCATCCGGCCATCTCGTCACGCGAGACGCCGTAGCGTTCGAAGACGTCCGTGTAGGCCCAGAGGTCGTCGAAGTCCCGCCGGAGCGATTCCAGGTGCTCGCGGAGGCGCGCGTAATCGGACGTCCAGCGCCCGTGGAGCCGTAGGACGAATTCCCTCACCTTCGGCGCGTCCGCGTCGGTCGGCACGAACCGGTCGGCCTGCGCGACGGCCTCGCCGTGGAGAGCGAGGACCCGGTCGACGCCGTCGAGGAACGCTCTCCTGTTCCCGCGCACCAGGGTCGCTTCGGCGCGCAGATGACCCAGCTCGTGCAGGAGGGGGAAGTTCTCCCGTGCTTCGAAGAACACTCGTTTGTCGAAGGCGGCGTCGTAGAAGTGGATGTGCTTGACGTCTGTGTACCCGTAGACGTTCTCGCCATCCTTGGCGTCATTCCACTTGTAGTGAGAGTTGGCCTCGACACGGCCGAGGGGGCTGGAGAGATCGCCTTCCCGGTACATCCAGCAGTCCCGCAGAACCCCCAGGTCCCATTCCGGAACGCAAGCCAGCTGTTCCAGGATCCGGGTCGCCTCGGCCGCCGTCCACCGGCCGTCGCCGTCGTTCAGGGTCACGCCGTACCGCTCCGCGACATCGGCTTTGATCTCCGTGATGCCGCGAGCGGGGGGCAAAGCGCCCGCCAGGACCCTGTCCTCGCCGCCCAGGGCAGCGGGGTCGAGCACCTTCACCTCGTCCCCCGCCGTACCCGGCAGCACCGCCTGCGCCCGCAACGCCCGATCGGACCGCGGATCCCGCGCGGTTTCATGGAACACGGAGGCCGTCCGTCCCACTCGGGGTGCCGTCGCCGTCGGCGCCGCCCGGGACGCCGACGCCCGGCACTCCCGTCATCGCGGCGTGGTCGATCTGGTTGACGATCTGCGGGCGCACGAACATCTGCTGGTACAGCCGCATGCGCTGCTCGTCGTTGTCCGACACGATCTTCAGCGCCAGCCGCAGCCGTTCCGCCTCCAGTTCGCGGAGCTGGTTCGCCGCCTCCTTGGCGCGTACCTCCTGCTCCTGCAGGCCGGTCGAGTAGGTGTCCAGGCCGTTGCCCTCGCCGAGGAAGGCCTCCACCACCACGCCGTCGGTGCGCAGTACGTGCTGCTCGGCGCCAACGATCACGCCGGGCACCGTCAGCGTCCGCCCGTCCGGCGAGGGGTAGGAGGAGGTCGCGTCCGGGTTGACGCGGGCGTAGGCGGTGGCGGGGTCGTCGCCGTCGCGGACGACCTCCACGAAGTCGGCCCGAGTCTCGCCGCGGTGGTCGGTGATCCCGCGCAGCTGCCCGAGCAGGTTCTCGTACACCGCGTCGACCCGCTCGGGCAGGACGCAGTCCTCCAGCAGGCGCCGGAGCTCGCCGAGCGGGACCTCGTCGCGGGATTCCGCGTGACCGTTGAAGAACGCCACCCGCACGTCCACCAGATGCAGCAGCGACACGTACTCCTGGTTCATCTGGCGGAAGACGAAGTTGAGGGTGCGGCTGACGTTGATGTTCTCCAGGGTCCGTTCGACCGCCTGCTCCTCGCCCTCCTCCAGCTTGGTGTCCAGGCTGGTGTCGACCTGGATGTCGCGGCGGGAGGTGGCGCGTGCGGCGTTCTGGCTGACCGCGTTGGTGAGGTTCTTCGCGAACTCCTCCCGGGCGCTGTTGTTGCCGCCGGAGACGCCGCCGCTCACCTTGGCCTTCGCGCTGCCCCAGCCCCAGGTGGCCTGTCCCTCGGCCTCGGCGGACGCCCGGTACTCGAAGTTCTTGCTGGCGTTCTCCTGGGTGGACTGCTCCCGGTTGACGCTGTTGGTGAACTCCTGCTCGGTCTCGCTGTTGGTGGAGTCCAGGATCGACGACGCCTGCTGGAGGGCACTGCTGGACCGCTTGTAGGTGTTCAGCCGGATGTTCGTCCGCTCGCCCGGGAGCAGGGAGAACGTCTTGATCACCCGGCCGGCCCCGTAGCGGGCGGGATAGGCGGTCAGCCGGTAGTTCTCGACGAGGACGAGCCCGGGGTGGCAGTGCGCCGGGACGTCCAGGAAGCGGTAGTCGTACTCCCCGGTGACCCCGCGCTGGACCGCCAGGCGTGCGCCGGACAGCAGTTGTTTCACCACGGTCGTCTCGTCCAGCGGCGCCAGCGCCGCCATCACTCCGGCCAGCCCCGTCGCGTCCTGCGCGCCGCCGATGTTCGGGAACACCGCGGGGTCGAACCAGCCGGTGGACTTGGCGGTGCGCCACGCGGCGCCGATGCGCTCCGGGGTCAGCGCGATCGGCGGCACCCGGGTGATCGGCGTCTCGTAGCCGGAGTCCGGGTCCTCGTAGCCGTGCAGGTACAGCAGCGGCGTGTCGGCGTCCGTGGCGGGCAGGTCCCGGTCCCGGCGGTTGAGGGTGGTGTCCGCGACCGGCCGCTGGGCCAGGGTGAAGTTGATGGAACGGCGGTTGAGCGCCACCACCAGGGCGTCCCCGAAGTCGAGGGTGAGGATCAGGTCACGGACGTTCACGCTGTTGCGGTAGTTGAACCGGAACGTCAGCGACGTCCCAGGGAAACGGTCGAGTGTCAGGGGCACGCCCACGGCGTCGCCGCCCCACGGCCGCTTCGGGTTCTCCACCACGAGGTCCTGGACGTGCTCTCCGGTCTCGTTGAAGATTTGGCAGGTCAGCTCCAATTCCTCGTCCACGACGCGCAGACCGAACGATGTCGCGGAGACCGGAATCCCGATGTTGGGAGCGACGTGGTAACTGATTCCGAGGAACCGGAGCCAGTCCTGGTCGTCCACGCCCAGCGGAATGACGTACTGGCCGCGGTGGACCGCCGGTTCGGGCAGGTCGTCCCCCACCGAGGCGATCGCCGGCGACCATGACTCGATCTTCGCAGAACCCTCTGGCATGTTTCCCCCATATTGGCCTTCGGACTCGACAACGTTTCTACGGGGAGGTCGCACCGGCAAGGCGCGGTAGCGTCATGAGAGCCCAAAATGAAGTCGACGGCGAACGTCCGGTTCCCCTGCCTTTCAAGTACCGCCGACTGCTGTGGAAGCGCGGCATCAAGCCCCTCATCGCCCGCCGCGGCGTCACCCACGGCTTCCGGCCTGGGCAAAGCCCGCTGGGTCGTCGAGCGCACCTTCGCCTGGCTCCACCGGTTCAAACGACTCCGGACCCGCTACGAACGCCGCGCCGATCTCCACCAAGGCCTCCTGGAGCTGGCCTGCAGCATCATCTGCCTCAGGCGACTCCGCACGTCATTCTGAAACGATCAGTAGGAGCAGCGGGCCGGCTCACCCCCGCCTGCGCGGGGAGGACACGAATCCACCGAACCGGTTGAGGACGTACAGCGGCTCACCCCCGCCCAGGCGGGGGTGAGCCGTTGCATGGTGGGGAAATGGTGCTGGAGCGCAAGTTCTCCCCGCGCAGGCGGGGGTGAGCCGACTCTGGTAATGCCGAACGCCGTTCAGGGGTAGCAAGAAACCTCCCGACACACGGTTTGTGCGGGAGGTCTTGTACTACCTACGGTAACTTAGATAACCCTAAATTCTAGTCTTCGTCCGGGAGGTCCAGCGCGGCCCGAAGCTCCTCCGCGGGAAGCTCACGGCCCTCAGGCCAACGGATCACCATGCGCCCGTCTGAGGGCTCACGAGGCAGGAGAACCCACGGCCCGCCAGGCATCCCAGGCTGAAGGTCCAAAACGGCGTTGTGCTCCTTGATCAGGCGCTCGAATCGCTCTGCGGCAGTGCGCTGATTTTTAGTGAGCGCAGGGTCTCTGAGTTGCCGACGCAGGAATGCATAAAGATCACGCGCACGATTCAGGTGAATGAATTCACCCCGTCGCGTTTCTATCGAAGGCCACGCAGCTTCGAGTATTTCCTTTGCCATAGTCCGGAAAGGCGCACGCTTAATTCCCATTTGCTGAAGTCGCATATTGACAGCCTGAACGGTGACGTCGAACTGCACGGCAATTTCCTTATCGGAAAATCCGTTTCTGTAGAGCTTCAATAGCTCCGGGTTGTCCGGCAGTTTGTCACCTTTTCCGAGTCCTGTCAGTGCAGTTTCATCACTGGGCGGTCAGTAAGGCGGCGGGAGCAATCACCGATACCAGCTCCCCTTGGAACGCGACAGGCTCTGCCGGATGAGACGGGCAATATGGGCTTCCCTCACGTCCCGCGTGCACCCCAAGTACTGGACAGTCCGCTTTCGTAGGCGGCGATGACGAGTTGGGCCCGGTCCCTGGCCCCCAGCTTTGTCAGTAGACGGCTGACGTGGGTCTTGACCGTGCCAACGGTCAGATACAGCTCGGCTGCGATTTCGTTGTTGGACAGGCCGCGTGCGATCAGACCCAGCACGTCACGCTCGCGGCCGGTCACCCCGTCCAGGGCATGGGTGACCGGGCCTGTGTAGCCGGGGCGGCGGACGTAGGTCTCGATGAGCCTGCGGGTGACGCCGGGTGACAGCAACGACTCCCCGGTGGCGATCACCCGCACGGCGTCGATCAGGCGTGCGGGTGGAGTGTCCTTGAGGAGGAAGCCCGCGGCGCCTGCGCGGAGCGCCTCGAAGACATACTCGTCCAGGTCGAAGGTGGTGAGCACCAGGACGTGGACGGGCACCGGGGACGGGCCGCCGAGCAGCGTGCGGATGGCCTCGATGCCATTGAGTCCGGGCATCCGGATGTCCATCAGGGCTACATCGGGGCGCAGTTCACGGATCACCCTGACCGCCTCGGTCCCGTCGGCCGCCTCGCCGACGACCTGGAGATCGTTTTCCGACTCGAGCAGCACCCGGAACCCGGCACGCACCAGCGTCTCGTCGTCCACTACGACGACCCGCACCGTCATGCGCCCTCCAGATCGGCGCCCACGGGGAACTGGGCTGTTCGCTCGTCCGCGGCGTACGGCAGCCGGGCGGCGACGCGAAAGCCGTGCGGCGAGAGCGGGCCCGCGTGAACCTCGCCGCCGTAAAGGGCGGCGCGTTCCTTCATGCCGGTCAGGCCGTGGCCCTCGGTGATCGGGGTGGACGTGCGGCCGGCTCCGGCATCGACGACCGTGAAAGCGACCTCGCCCGGCGCGTAGACGACCGTCGCCCGGGCGTGGCTGGTGCGGGCATGCTTGACGACGTTGGTCAGGGCTTCCTGCACGATGCGGTAGGCGGCGCGGTCCAGACCTCGGGGCACGGCGTGCGGGTGACCGCTGATCGTCAACTCGACCCGTACACCGGCCCGTCGGATCTGCTCGAGGAGCGTGTTGAGGTCGTCCAGGCCGCCGGGCAGCCATTCGGCACCGTCGTCATCGCGCAGGACACCCAGCAGCGAACGCAGCTCTCCCAGGGCATCCCTGCTCGTCGTCTCGATCGCGGAGAGGGACTTCGCGGCCTCGTCAGGTCGGCTGCCGATCACGTGGTGGCCGACGCCCGCCTGGACCGCGACGATGCTCAGGCTGTGCGCGACGACGTCGTGCAACTCCCGGGCGATACGCATGCGTTCCTCGACGAGGAGGAGCTGTGCTCGCTCTTCGGCCTGCTCGACGAGGCCTCGGGTGTAGGCGCGGCCCCGTCTGGTGGACCATCCGATCGCCCAGGCGGCGGCCTCGACGATGAGGCTTTGGCTCATCCCCGGCCACCCCCAGTAGTCGTGCCCTGTTATGCCCTGCATAGGGATCATCAAGGCGAGTTGTGCGGCGCCTGCCACCGCGCCCGCGTACGCCGCGACACGCGTGGGTCGGGCAACCGCCACCCCGTACACCAGCAAGGCAGTCGCCAGCACCCCCGTCAGGCTGAGTGCGCCGTCGGTGGCCATCACCACCGACGCCACCGCCAGTGCAGGCAGTGGCAGCAGCCGCCGGACGGCGACGGCCGCGCCCAACGAGCACGTCAGCACGGTCTGCCATGTCGGCCAGCCCGTGCGGTGCGTGCCAAGCGTCCACCACACGACGTTCGACGCCATCAGGACCACGGCGAAAAGCACATCCAGCGCGATCAGCTGAGTCGGCGTCAGCTTCCCGGCATGGGACGCCGCGTCATGCCTCACCATCATGCCTCGCATGCATCCGACCCTAGCCGGGAGGGCGATCATCCGCCTCTGTCCAGGGATAGAGATCAGCCGGTCATTCCGTGGTCAGATCCGCGGGGCGGGCACCCTCTGCCAGGGTCGGCCACATGGATCTCTCCCGGACGCCCGCCCGCCGATGGCTTTCCCCTGTGCCCTGGGGCTTCGCCCTGCTCGCCGCCGCGTCGTCCCTGACGTACGGCGGTGATCACGCGGTGAACGCCTGGGCATCGACCAACCTGGCCAATATGGGTGATCATCCTGTGGAGGCGCTCATCACCTCCGCCTTCCTGTTCGGCGCCGATCCCTGGGCCTGTCTGCGCAGCATCGCCCTCGCCGGGGCCATACTGGCGTTTCTCGTCATCCGGTTCGGCAACGTGCGGGCGGTCGCGCTGATCGCGGCCGGCCAAGTCCTCGGCACACTGGTGAGCGAAGGGCTGCTGGCAGCACGGATCGCGGCGGGCCAAGCAGACCCGGCGCTGCGTACGACGCTGGACGTCGGCCCGTCCTACGTGATCGTCTCGGCCCTGGCCGCTGTGGCGGTAGCGGGGGCCAGGCGGTGGCACCGATGGACCGCGCTCGCCGCGCTCGCGGTGCGCGCACCGCACATCACGAGTGGCCTGACCACGCTGGGGGTCACTCCCGTCGGCCACGTGACAGCACTGTCCACCGGGATGCTGCTGGCATGGGGTCCCCGGTCGTCCGACGCCCGCCACCGCTACCTGCACCGACTGACGTTACGCGCAGCGCCGCTTCAGACCGAGGAGCGTACCAATGGTCGGGCCTTGTCAACTTGAGCTGGTGGCCTTGGGGCTGGGATGATCGCCGGGTTTGTTGATCACCGGGGAGGGCTGGCTGTGGGGACCGGGGCGGCGGTGTCGTAGAAGGGGTTCAGGTTCCCGGCGGAGATCACCGCCCATGCGGTGTGGCTGTATGAGGTGGAGGAGCTGCTGCTCAGCGCGGGGTCATCGTGCCCAGCGCCGTGTTCTCTCTCGAAGCCGACCGCAACGAGATCGGCATGCGGATCCTGTCCGCCGAAGCCCGCGTCGCGCTGCACCACATGCGCTCCGGCACCATGACCGACGAGGACTGGACCCGCCTCGCCCGGCGAATGCCGGACGTCAGCGCCGCCCCGGTCTACATCCAGGACGGCTCCTACTCCAACGTCCACGACCTGCGCACCCACTGCCGCTACCTGCAGGCCCGGGCAGGCGTGCGGCTTATCGTCGTCGACGCCGTGCACCTGCTCACCTACGGCACCAGGCCGCTGGGCTCCCGCTATGAGGAGATCTCCGAGATCGCCCGCTGCCTGAAACTCCTCGCTAAGGAGCTCCGCCTCCCGATCGTCGCGATCTCCACCCTCAACCGCAGTCCCGAACAGCGCGCAGACAGGAAGCCGATGATCAACGATCTGCGGGACTCCGGAACCCTCGAGGACAACGCCGACGTCGTGATCCTCCTGCACCGCGAGGACGCGTACGAGAAAGACTCGCCCAGGGCCGGCGAGGCCGACTTCATCGTCGCCAAGCACCGCCACGGCCCCACCGCGACCATCACGGTTGCCTTCCAAGGCCACTACTCCCGCTTCGTCGACATGGCCCAGACGTAGCACACCGACTTGTAGGGTCTCGGATTTCGCTGCACAGTCTCATGCTCCGCTTCATATCGGCTGCACTTATGAAGTGGCCATGAGACTTGCAGTTCAGGGGTGTCCGTTCTCACTGGTCCTTTCAGCGTCTCACTGTGTTGCGCGCAGATCTGGCGAATTCTCAGGCGGCGGCCTAGCTGACAGGCTGGCTCGCCTCGTTTACACCAGTTTGGGTTGATATGAGTCTCATCGGAGTTGGCGTTTCTCCCCAATGTCTGCCGTGACCGATGAGTTTTGTGCGGATCCGTGGTCGATACGGCTGGATACACCGACAGCGGTGGGCCTGTACTGGGGACGTTCCAGCGCGGGAGGAAGCAGATGGAGGCTGTGATGAGCGTCGACGACTCCGAGCAGGAGCACACCATCCGGACTGGCGAGCCGGGGACGCGGGTGAGCGGTCCCAGGGTGTTGGTGGCGGGAGCGAGCATCGCGGGACCCGCGCTGGCCCACTGGCTGCGCCGGCGGGGGGCAGAGGTGACCGTGGTGGAGCGGGCTCCCGAGCTGCGTCCCGGCGGGCAGGCGGTGGACGCGCGCGGGGTCGCCAAGGAGGCCATCGGGCGCATGGGGCTGGACGCGGCGGTGCGCGCGGCGTGCACCGACACCGCCGGCGCCCACACCGTGGACGCGGACGGGCAGGTGCTGGAGACCTTCCGTGCCGACGACGACGGTGGCGACGGGTTCATCGCGGACATCGAGATCCTGCGCGGGGACCTGTCCCGGGTGCTCTACGACGACACCCGCGACGGCGTCGAGTACGTCTTCGGCGACCGAATCGCCGAACTCGCCCAGGACGCGGACGGGGTCGACGTGGTCTTCGCGGGCGGCAACCGGCGGCGCTTCGACTTGGTGGTCGGGGCAGACGGACTGCACTCGGAGCTGCGAGCGATGGTCTTCGGGCCGCATGAGCGGTTCCTCCGCCACCTCGAGCACGTGCTGGCCTTCTACAGTGTGCCCAACGAGTTCGGGCTGGACCGCTGGCTGCTGGAGTACCGGGATCAGGAGTCCGGGCGCTCCGCCCTCCTGCGGCCCATCCAGGACGCTACCCGGGCGATGGCCATGTTCTACTTCCCCTCGGCTGACTTCGACGTCGACCACCGTGACGTCGCGGCCCAGAAGGTCCTGCTGCGGGAGCGGATGGCGGGCCTGGGCTGGTTGACCCCGGACATCCTCGCGCACCTGGACGACACTCCGGACTTCTACCTCGACCAGGTCGCCCAGGTGGTGATGGACCGCTGGTCGAGTGGACGGGTGGGGTTGCTCGGGGACGCGGCGTTCAGCTCGTCGCCGATGTCCGGGCAGGGCACCGGGCTGGCACTGGTCCGTGCCTACCTGCTGGCCGGAGAGCTGGCCGCTGCCGGATGGGACCCCGACGCCGGATTCGCCCGCTACGAGGCGCGGATGCGCTCGTTCGTCGAGGCCAACCAGGAGATCGGCCGGTTGAACGCCCGCAGCCGCGACCTCCCCGGGCCAGACGCCGAGCCGCGCCCCGATTTCGCCAGCGAATGGTTCACCGAGCTGGTCGGGCGCGCGATCAACGGCGTCGAGCTGCCCGACTACGCGGGGTGGCCGGACTCCGCAGCCCGGGCCGGATCGCCGATCACCTCGTCGGCCAAGCCGTAGGTGTCACATAACGTGTCGAGAGGGACCACGCTTCAGTAGGACACCGCCGGACGACCTCCGCTCAGGCCGCATGGTGCGCGTTGGAGCGCCCGTTCGGCGGCCAGGCCACGTTCCGATGAGGCGGTGTTGGCTCGGAAAACTGACAAGATCGATGAGATTCCACCGCGCGGGGTCTCTGTGGTTCTGTCACTTGCCTGGTCGGCGCTCACCGGAGCTGACAAGACCATTGGGACATCGACCCCGTGACGTCCAAGCCCATTGATCCCCAGCCGGATCGCTCGCCCGTCTTGTCTCAAGGCAGTTGTCAGTGCGCAGCTCGCCGACATGGCTCCCTGACACGATGGATGAGAACGGACAAGGGGCTTCACTCGTTTGGTAGTCCGGGTCACCCAGGGGGTATCACCCGCGGAGCATATGGCCCGTGGCTCCCGGACGGGCGCTCAGCGCCTCGTCTCGTACCTGGTCAGGATCACGCCGCTGGGAAACGCCCGCGTCTCCACCAGGTTCAGGTTCACCCAGTTGTCCAGCGCGGTGAAGAACGGCGTGCCGCCGCCCACCAGGACCGGCGCGGTGGCCAGCACGTACTCGTCAATCAGCCCGGCCCGCATGGCCGCCCCGGCGAGCGTCGCGCCGCCGATGTCCATCGGGCCGCCGTCCTCGGCCTTGAGCCGGGTGATCTCGGCGACCGCGTCGCCGGTGACCAGGCGGGTGTTCCAGTCGACCTTGTCGATCGTCGAGGAGAACACCACCTTCGACATGTCCCGCCAGCGGCGCGCGAACTCGATCTCCGCCGGGGTGGCGTTGGGCTGCTGGTCGCCGGTCGGCCAGTAGGAGCTCATCGTCTGCCACAGCTTGCGCCCGTACAGCGACAGGTCGGTCGCCTGCAACTGGTCGGACCAAAACTGGAACAGCTCGTCGCTCGGCACGCTCCAGCCGATGTCGTCGCCGGGCGCGGCGATGTAGCCGTCCAGGGTCAGGTTCATGCTGTAGATCAGTTTCCGCATGGCGCCAGCCTTCCGTGAGTCGGTCTCACGCGTACAGACCGGCGCGGCGCGGGAAATTCATCGGTGCGCGATCTGAGCTCACGTGTAGTCCTCGTGCTCGGTGGCTCAGCCGCAGACTCATCGTTCCGCCGAGGAAATGGCATCGATCTGAGACTGATCTTGGGTGACATCGCGGTGAGACAGCAGAGAACCAGCAGGTCACAGAAGATCGACATGTCATCGGCGGCGAGACACTGTCGACGCCCCCATGTGACAGGATCACGCTCATGATGGATGAGCCCAACGTCGGTGCTGACACTCACATACGGCTGCTGGCGGGCCACAACAGCATTGGACGGCCTGTCTTCGAGGTGCTTCCTGCCCGGGTACTGGGAGAGCACTCGTTCGAGCTGAGCGGCAGCCCCGGCCTGGTGCTGGGATGCGCTGCTGGAGACGTGCTGCAGGTCGCCGACGACGGGACGTTCGAGGTGGCCAGGCGCGGGGCTAACGTCTGCATCCAGGCCTACCGCGGAGGCCCCTTCTCATCGGAGGAACTGGCAGGGCTGGAGGCTGGCCTCACCGCGCTGAACGGGCTGGCCGAGGCGCCGGCGGACCGACGGTTCATCGTGGGGACGGTTGCCCGTGAGGTTGGATTCCCCGTCATCGAGCGAGTCATGAACGACTGGGCCGCCAGCGTGGACAACACGGAGTGGTGGTTCGGCAACGCCGACTGAACGGGCGGGGTCTGCTGTCGGACCGCGTCGTTAGGTTGGTTGGATTCGGTCAGAGGAGGGCACCCAGATGGTGGAACACCCGGGCGTGGCAGCGCTAACGCAGATCATGTCGCCGGAGCACGGTGCCGACGAACAGGTCGACTGGGCGGTCGCTGAGACCACTTGGAACGTTCGGTTCCCTACTGACTACAAGGCCTTCATGTCTGTCTATGGCGGCGGGTCGATCAACGGTGAGGCCGGAGTCCTGATCCCTGTCCCTACGGAAGGCATCCAATGGGATCCCGGCGACATGGCAGGGGAGACCGAGAACGCCCGCCATGGCTGGGAGATGGAGGGCGGCAGGGCTGCTCTCGACGTCGACCCGGCGCACATCCTTGCCTGGGGCATCACGTCTGGACCGGACATCCTCTGCTGGCTGACCGAAGACAGTGACCCTGACCGCTGGCCGGTCTTGGTCTACGGGCGGCACACAAGCCCGACCTTCACGGTCCACCCGTTCGGGATGGTCGAGTTCCTCCGTCGGCTGGTCCACGAGGACTATGACGGGTGGTCGTCCTGGCCGATCAGCATCGGTGGCGAGCTGTGGAACTGCTCGCCACCGACGTTCGTCCATTGGCGGGTGGGGCAACTCCGCTGGAAGGCAGGACTCGACCCGGCCACCGGCGAACCGGACCCCTACGCCGACATGTTTCCGCGCTGACCGTCCACGCTGGGCGAGGAATCCGCCGCCGGACTCGGACGGGACTGTACCCGCCAACGATCTGGACCAACGGTATAGCGGCCGCTGAACGTCTGGAGGCACCGCCACGGGAAACCGGACCCTACACCGATGTAGGAGACTGATCTAGTTCATCAAGCGGACGGGTATTTCAGCACTGCATCAGCAACATCCAGTAGTTCAGCATGGGTCAGTCGACACGGCAGCGCGGAGGCGTGATGCGGCAGGGCATGCGCTCGGCACGAGTGACGACGTTCACTTCCGAGCCAGGGCACATCCTTTGGCCGACGTTGGCGCGGGCCCGGTCGGGGCAGGTGGTGCTGCTCTCATCGTGCGAAGGCCAGAAAATCCGCCGCTGGGACATGCTCACCGGCCGAATGCTGTGGTGTTCGGCTGATGCATGGTCTGCCAATGCGCTCGCGGTCGCCTCACCGCCGGGCGGCAACCCGGTGGTCGCCGTGGCCACGGAGGACGGCGTCGTGCGGCTCGACGCGCTGACCGGCGCGGAGCTGGATGGGCACGAGATGGCCGCCGATGACACCATCTGGGACGTGGCCACCGGGCTCCTGCCGGACGGCCGCGCGTTCATCGCCGGGGCCGGCCATTGCGGCTTTCGGGTGTACCGATGGGACGCGGCGACAGGTGAGCCCCTGGGCCCGCCGCTGGTCGGCCACACCACCTGCGTCAAGGCCGTCACAGCCATCACACTGCCCGACGGCACTGCGCTGATCGCCTCGGAGGACGAGGCAGGCCGCATCCTCCGCTGGAACGCCACATCCGGCCAACCGTACGGAAACCCCATCCACGGGCCCGGTGACTACAACATGCAGTTGGTCTCCCTCGCCCTGAACGACGGGCGAGTCATGCTCGCCTCCCTGGACATGAACGGCACCCTGTCGCGCTGGGACGCGGTCACCGGTGAACCGATCGGACCGCTCATGCGACCAGGCCCGGAAACCCGCCTGGCCTGCGCCACCGCAGCAGGCGGCGGCGTGCTGTTCATCGCTCCGTACGGCGGACCGATCCGGCTGTGGGACGCCGTCAGCGGCGAGGTACTGGGTGCTCCACTGCCGGGAACCGGCCCCGCTGCCCTGAGCTGTTCTGACGGATCGGTGTCGCTGGCGACCCGGGCCGGCGACACGGAAATGACCGTCCGTCGCCTGGTCGATCCACCCCGCTGAGCGGCGGCGAGGTGTCGGGCGTCGACCTGGCCAGGGTCGCGCTGCGGGCCGCGCTGGAGACGGCGCGCAAGAACGGCAGCCGTACGACGAAGGCGAAGCCGACGTCGTCGGTGATCCGGCGAGGCGGAAGGGATCCGATGGGACTGGGCGACGCCATCGGCATGCTCGTTGGCCTGGGAACTTCCGGCCGCGGGCGCGTCACTGCGGGAGCGGTGGTCGGCCAGCGCCCCCGACCTCGCCGGGCACGTCACGCCGGTCGGCTCACCGTGTGCATGAAATCGGCGGCTCGGGGCGACGAGACTGCGCCTGGGGCAGGCCCGCGAAAATCGAGGATATCGAGAGCTGAAGCACGGGCACAGAGCTGAAGGTCCTGCTGGCTTCTGGGGTTGTTGCCTGGGAGGCCGGGAGCGTGGCGGGTGCTGGTGACATGCAAGATCGGCGCTCCGTACTCAGAGCGCCGATCTTGTGCGGGTTCACGCGGCAACGTGTATCCGCTGGTTCCTGATCGCATGGGTGGAGCCCGCACCTCACAGGAGTGGCCGGACGATTCCGACGACCGGCCGGTTTCGACGCAGAGAAGCGTCTCGCGGAGCCGCAAACGTTTGATGGACCTCCGGGCGTGGCGCTGCTTCGCCTGCCGACTGTCAGATCCGCGAAGCGTGTAATGCCAGGTCAGGGCCGTGATGATCGCCGGAAGGGTCTGTTCCGACGCCCAGCTGCAGCGCTGCACGGCCACTGGTTCACCGTGATGGCCGGGCGCCGGGGCAGGTCGTCCGCTCCCGGTCGTCGCCCGGCCGGACTACGGCAGAGGGCCGCCGGGTGCGGAGGGTTCGGCGTACGCCGGGCTGCGCGAGTCGGTCAACTGGGCGGCGACGCAGACGGGTTGGGCAACCGGCCCGGTTCGCGCTCAGCGGCGTCCGTGGCGGCGCTCGGCCCGGTTGCGGGGCGGGAGCGGTCGGGCGGCCT
>LRTP01000582.1 GCA_001550305.1 Streptomyces diastatochromogenes | reverse complement strand
GGCGGACCGGGACTCGTCCGAGGCCACGCCCCGCTCCCGCTCGACGTCCGCCGCCCGCGCCTGTGCGGGCACCCGGACGGACGCCGTACGGATGTCCGGGGCCGCCGACCCGGTGGAACCGCGCACGCTCAGCGAACCGGCCTGCTCCACGGGGTCCTCCTCCGGGCTTGGTGGTACTTGGGGGTCATTGCGGCGGTTGTTACCCGTCCGTCAAGCACCATAGGCGCACATGGCCCCAGTTCAAACATCCGATATCGAGTGTAAGGTAAGCCTAACCTTTTAACGATCGTGAAGCAGGGTACCCGTATGTCCGCTCCCGCCCTGGCCACAGGCACCCTGGGCCTCACCGACGCCCACCCCGCCCGCTCGGCCGTCACGGACGCGTACATCCGGCTGACCGAGGTCTTTCCGGGGCTGAGCGTGCGGGAACTGGGACACGGGGAAGCGGCCCCGGAGGGCGACGGCTGGGTCGGCGCCGCCGGGCTCGCGGCGGGCGGGGCGGACCTCGACACCTTCCTCGCCTGGGACGAGGCGCAGGTCATCAGGGACTACGGACAGCGGGCACGCCCGGACGTGGTGGCGAGCTTCGGACTGCACCGGTACGCCTGGCCGGCCTGTCTGCTGATCACCGTGCCGTGGTTCCTGCTGCGCCGGGTGCCCCGCCTCCCTGTGGAGCGCGTCACATTCCAGCGCACGCTCGGCCGGATGGCGGTCCGGGTCGAGGAATTCGCCTGCCTGCCGGACGACCCGGCGGCCCGGCTGCCCGGCGCCCGGGTCGTCCCGGACGAGGAGGCACTGCGGGCCGAGGTGCGGGCTGCGGCGGCCGAACACCTGGAGCCGATCCTCGGCGGCTTCGGCCCGCGCACGCGGCGCCGTGGCCGGGCCCTGTGGGGCATGGCGACCGACGAGGTCGTCGAGGGTCTCTGGTACGTCGCCGAACTGCTCGGCGAGGAGCGGCGCGCGCGGCGCGAGCTGGAGATGCTGCTGCCGGGGGCCACCCTGCCGTACGTCGGTTCCGCCGCGTTCCGTGAGCTGAGCGGCCCGAACGGGGAGTCCCTGCCCACCCGCGACCGGGCGAGCTGCTGCTTCTTCTACACCCTGCGTCCCGAGGACACCTGCGTCACCTGCCCGCGCACCTGCGACACGGACCGCATCGCCAAGTTGACGGCCACCGCGACGGATTGAGCGCCGGCCCCGCCGTACGGACGGGCCTCCCGGGTGCTCTAAGATCAACTCCGATTGAGACTCCCGACGGGTGCCCGACAGATGACAGGCACTTCACAACTTCCTCACTTGTCGCAGGAACTTTCCGTAGAACCATCCGTACGGGTAATCTTATTCGCACTCAGCTCCCGTCCCTCGTGCGGCAGTTCGAGCAGAATGTCGCCCTGCGCATCCCCTTGCACTTTCTTGGCGGCCTCTTGCCCCGAAACCCCCTGAGGGTCGACGGGCGTGGGCCAATATGGCGGGCGTTACGCCCTATCCCAATGCAAGGGACCCCAGATGAGATTGACCGACATATCGCTGAACTGGCTGCTTCCGGGCGCCGTTTTGCTCCTGGGACTGCTGGCGGCGGTGGCGGTGCTCGCGCGCAGCAAGCGGTCCGGGGAGAACACGAGCAGCAACAACGACGACTCGTGGGAGCGCAGCGAGGAGCGTCGCAGGCGTAAGGAAGCCGTCTATGGCACGGCCTCCTATGTACTGCTCTTCTGCTGTGCCGCGGTCGCCGCGGCGCTCTCCTTCCACGGCCTCGTCGGCTTCGGCCAGCAGAACCTCGGACTCACGGGCGGCTGGGAGTACCTCGTCCCGTTCGGTCTGGACGGCGCGGCCATGTTCTGCTCCGTCCTCGCCGTGCGCGAGGCCAGCCACGGTGACGCGGCGCTCGGCTCCCGGATACTCGTGTGGACCTTCGCCGGTGCCGCCGCCTGGTTCAACTGGGTGCACGCTCCGCGGGGTGTGGACCACTCGGGCGCTCCCCAGTTCTTCGCGGGCATGTCCCTGTCGGCCGCCGTGCTGTTCGACCGGGCGCTGAAGCAGACCCGCCGTGCCGCGCTCCGTGAGCAGGGCCTGGTCCCGCGTCCGCTGCCGCAGATCCGTATCGTCCGCTGGCTGCGCGCGCCCCGTGAGACGTACAGCGCCTGGTCGCTGATGCTCCTGGAGAACGTCCGCACGCTGGACGAGGCGGTCGAGGAGGTCCGCGAGGACAAGCGCCAGAAGGAGCAGAACCGTCTGCGTCGGCGGAACGAGGAGCGGGTCGAGCGCGCGCACCTCAAGGCGCTCAGCCGCGGTCACCGGGGCCTGCCCGGCCGTGGTGGTGGCGGTGGTGGTGGCCGGCAGCAGCTGGAGACGACCGTGGAGCGCGCTCCCGCGCAGGCCACCGCGGAGCCTGCCATAGCGCCGGAGCTGCCCGTACGCTCACGGCCCTCCCTTCAGCCCGTCCGCAAGAGTGGTGACCCGATCACCGTCGATCTCACCGCGGAGGACGACACCATGGCCCTGCCGCGACTCGACTCCCTGGAGCGCAAGCTCAAGGACCTGGAGCAGCAGTTCGGCTGAGACACCGGGGTGGTCCGGCCGTTGAACGGCCGGACCCCGGACAGGAATTACGGCGGCGCGGTGACTACACCGCGCCGCCGTCCAGTTCGAACCAGACCGACTTGCCCACGCCGTGGGGGCGTACCCCCCAGGCGTCCGCGAGTGACTGGACCAGGACGAGGCCTCTGCCGTGCGTACCGTCGTCGGCGATCGGTACCCGCAGTCTGGGCCTGCGTCCCACGAAGTCCCTTACCTCCACGCGCAGTCCGCGGGGTCCGACGGTGGCCGTCAGGACCGCGTCATGGTCGGTGTGGATGAGGGCGTTGGTGACGAGTTCGCTGGTCAGCAACTCGGCTATCTCGGACTTCTCCGGCTTCCCCCAGTGCCGTAAGAGTTCCCTCAGCGCCCTGCGGGCCTCTGGCACCGCCCGTAGGTCGGCCCTGGCCAGCCGCCGCCTGAGCTGCGCGGCGGCCGGTTCCCTCGTACCGTCGGTCGCTTCTTCCTCCACTGCCTGTGCCGAGGAGGCCCCGATGGCCACGGGACCGCCTCCTCGTACCTGCCTCTTCATGACCCCCGCCTGCATGCCGATGTCGGGTTCCCCTCCTGATCGAACATGTTCACGGGAATCCATGCCCCATCGGGGACGCGGCAGTCATGTCGAATGGTCAACCACCGGCCAATCCCGAGCGGAAGCACGGCGTCGCGCCGAGGCGGTGGCTCGTGGGGCGCCTCCGCCCGTACGTCAGGGCTCTCCGGGGCCGGCCCGCGCGACGGCGATCCGCCCCGTGGAAAGCCCTGCTTGCCCTGTTCAACGCCTGTTGAGGCGCACGGTTCGGCCCCGGCGCACGGCGGCGACGCACCCGGCGGACCCGCACCACCCGGCGCCTCCCCCTCCCGGGCGACGTGTTGACCACGGGCGCTCGGCCCATCTACCGACTCTCGGCTGCGGGTATGGCCGTACTCGACGGGGAGTCGGCTCGGCGGCCCGGGCTCGGTGGTGGTGTCGCCGCTCCGCTCACGGAGCTCGGTGGCGGGCCGAGGGAACGGTCAAGGACGCGGCACGTTGCGCAGGTTGGAGCGGGCCATCTGCACCATCCGGCCGACACCCCCGTCCAGGACCATCTTCGACGCCGACAGGGCGAACCCGGTCACCATCTCCGCGCTGATCTTCGGCGGGATGGACAGGGCGTTGGGGTCGGTGACGACGTCGACGAGGGCGGGGCCCTTGTGCTTGAAGGCGGCCTTCAAGGCGCCGGTGAGGTCCTTGGGCTTCTCGACGCGCACGCCGTACGCCCCGCACGCACGCGCGACGGCCCCGAAGTCGGGGTTCTTGTTCGTGGTCCCGTACGAGGGCAGCCCGGCGACCAGCATCTCCAACTCGACCATGCTCAGGGCGGAGTTGTTGAAGAGGACGACCTTCACCGGCAGGTCGTACTGGACGAGGGTGAGGAAGTCGCCCATCAGCATGGCGAACCCGCCGTCGCCGGACATCGAGACGACCTGCCGGCCCCGGTCGGTGAACTGGGCGCCGATCGCCATCGGCAGCGCGTTCGCCATCGAACCGTGCGAGAACGAACCGATGACCCGGCGGCGGCCGTTGGGCGAGATGTAGCGGGCAGCCCACACGTTGCACATCCCGGTGTCGACCGTGAACACCGCGTCCTCGTCGGCGAGTTCGTCGAGGACGGAGGCCACGTACTCCGGGTGGATCGGCACGTGCTTCTCGACCTTGCGCGTGTACGCCTTGACGACACCCTCGAGCGCGTCCGCGTGCTTCTTCAGCATCTTGTCGAGGAAACGACGGTTCCCCTTGGGCTTCACCCGGGGCGTCAGACAGCGCAGGGTCTCCTTCACATCGCCCCACACCGCCAGATCCAGCTTGGAGCGGCGGCCCAGGCGCTCGGGCCGGACGTCGACCTGGGCGATCTTGACGTCGTCCGGGAGGAAGGCGTTGTACGGGAAGTCGGTGCCGAGCAGGATCAGCAGGTCGCACTCGTGGGTGGCCTCGTAGGCGGCGCCGTAGCCGAGCAAGCCGCTCATACCGACGTCGTACGGGTTGTCGTACTGGATCCACTCCTTGCCGCGCAGCGCGTGTCCGACCGGGGACTTGATCTTCTCCGCGAACTCCATGACCTCGGCGTGCGCGCCCGCCGTGCCGCTGCCGCAGAAGAGCGTGATTCTGTCGGCCTCGTCGATCATCGCGACGAGCTTGTCGATCTCGGTGTCGCCGGGGCGGACCGTGGGCCGGGAGGTGACGAGGGCGGTCTCCAGGGCCTTGTCCGGGGCGGGCTCGGAGGCGATGTCGCCGGGGAGGGAGACGACGCTGACACCCGACTGGCCCACCGCGTGCTGGATGGCGGTCTGCAGCAGCCTCGGCATCTGCTTCGGGTTGGAGATCATCTCGTTGTAGTGACTGCACTCGCGGAAGAGCTGGTCCGGGTGGGTCTCCTGGAAGTAGCCGAGGCCGATCTCACTGGAGGGGATGTGCGAGGCGAGGGCGAGAACCGGGGCCATGGAGCGGTGGGCGTCGTACAGACCGTTGATGAGGTGGAGGTTGCCGGGGCCGCAGGAGCCGGCACAGGCGGCGAGCTTGCCGGTGATCTGGGCCTCGGCGCCCGCGGCGAAGGCAGCCGTCTCCTCGTGCCGGACGTGGATCCAGTCGATCGCCGCATTGCGCCGGATCGCGTCCACCACCGGGTTGAGGCTGTCGCCGACGACGCCGTACAGGCGCTTGACGCCCGCACGGACGAGGATGTCGACGAACTGTTCGGCGACGTTCTGCTTGGCCATGCTGCACGCACCTCTTTGTGATCCATGGATCCCGCGGGTCCCTGTTCGTCCGTCGGGTCCATGAATTCACACGGTGCGCCGTCACGCCTCCCAAACGGCCGCGACGGTCCGGTCGTCGGCGTATCCCTTGACCCGCACCTGGGTGTCGGCGAGGAACGCGGCGAGGCCGGGCGGCTCGGCCGCCGACCACCGTTCCGTCAGGTGCTCGCACAACTGCGGCTCCCCGCGCAGGGGCTCCGCGAGGCCGCCGGTGCACAGCAGCAGCGTGTCACCCGGTCGGGCGACGGAGGCGCGGAAACGGAAGGGTTCGCGGGGCGGTTCGGAGGCCGGTTCGTACGGACTCGGGGGCGTGGTGATGCCCAGGTCCATGGTGAGCCGGTCGCCCTCGGGGGTCTCGTGCGGCAGCGATCCGAAGCCGACCACGGCCTCACCGGTGGTCTCGGCGACCCGCGGCTCGATGTCCTGCCACTCGCCGTCCCGCAGCCGGAACAGGCCCCCGTCGCCGACCCCGAAGAAGACGCGTGTACGGCACTCGGGGTCCCCGGTGAGCAGCAGGCAGCGCAGCCCGGCGGTGTACTCCTCGGGTTCGATGCCCTGTTCGGCGGCGCTCGCGCGCAGCTTGCCGAGACTGCGGTCGGTGAGCCGGTGCAGGCCCGACTTCAGGTCGCCGCGACGGGCCGCCCTGATGTCCTCGGCCAGCCGTGCGTGACTGCGGCCCACGGCGCGCCCGATCCACCGGAACGCCTCGTCCGCCGCCCG
>LRTP01000581.1 GCA_001550305.1 Streptomyces diastatochromogenes | reverse complement strand
GCCATCAGGAACGACTTCCGGCAGGACTTCATCGACGCCCTCCACCACCGGTGGGCACCCAAGCCACCGTCGGCGTCCTGGGCCGACCACGAAGCAGCAAACGGGGACACCGGCCAGGCCGTCCCCGCCAACGACCCGGCCGCCGCGCCGCACCGCCCCCTCATCACGCAGCCGCACACCCCCGCCCCCACACCCGCGCCCCCCGTACGCCCGGCCGACGACTCGGTCACGGACGCTCCCGCCGACACGCCCAGCAGCGGGCAGCGGTCGCAGCGGGTCGGACTGCTCGGTGGGACACCTGCTGATGATTCGGGTTATAGCTCTTCTGGTGAGCTGTTGGATGACCTGATCGCGTCGGTTCGTCTTCCCGATATCGGGCAGGTGGTGGCGGACCGGACGGTGGGCGTGGATGTTTTCGGTGTGTTGAGTCCGCCGGAAACGCCGGACTTTCTGCGGGATCCGGTGACGGGGCAGCCGTATGACTATTCCGGATTCGGCCCTGATCACGGGGTGCATTTTCTGTATTTGATGAACATGCTGGATCTGACGCCGGAGCCGGGTCTTATGGATCCGGCCACGTGGGATATCACGGAGGGGATGTACAGCTATCAGGGGGAGCATCACCGGGTGCCGTTGGTGGTGCCCTCCATCTGGCATGGTGATCCACTCTCGGATACTGGGCCGTCTGCGGGGTTCTGGAGCAAGTTCGGCAGTGCGGCCAATCAGTTCCAGGGCCAGGCGCTGTTCGTGGTGTTCACCGATGTGCCGCGTGAGGTTGTCGAAGCGGTCCTGGGGCTGACGGGGTGGTCTGAGGATCCGCGGTTGCTGGCGGTGCAGCGGATGGCGGCGTGGGCGCAGGATGCGGGGATCAGTCTGGTCAATGTTGGTGAGGTGTTTTCTTCCGCTTGGCCGATGGGGTTGCAGGCGGAGTACCTCACTGAGATGGCCAAGCAGACGGGGCCGGGGTGGGCGGCTGCCAGTGACAATCTGCGGTGGGAGATCGCGGACAGGTTTGGGGGCCTGTACAGCGATGGAGACAACGTGATCTCCAGTCTGGAGGATTTCCGGTCGGTCGCGGACAGTGAGGCGGGTTTCGCTGTTCATCGTGCGGGTGACCAGGTCGCCAACTCGGCGGTTCTGATGGTGCCGCGGCATCCGGCGGTTGGTGAGATCCGTGAACTGATACGTGCTCAGTACGGCAAGACCCAACAGGACATGTACGGCGCCGCCGGCATGCTGCGCGACTTTTGGGTGGCGACGGAGGGGGGTCGGGCCATGCGGAACTCGGTGTTGCTGCGCACCTTCCCTCCGGCGGTGATCGATGTGCTGCTGCGGTACGGCGGTGTACGCGAAGTACGGGATCTGCCGGGGCTTGCGGGAGTGAGTATTGGGACTGACGGGAGCTGGAAGGTTCCTGCTTCCGAGCCGCTGCTGGTTACCGGGCGTGCGGAGACCCTGCTTTTCACCCAGCGTTTCGTGCACAGCCTGGTGCGGGACCTGTACAACCGCAACGGGGATCTGCGGCTGACCGGCGCGGCCGGCGTCGCTGCCCGGCATGCGCAACCGCAGATGGTGTGGGAGGCCGGGATGCGGTTCCTGGCCTCCCGCCCGGACATACGGCAGTTGGTGCGCGGTGTGACGCTGCGTCGTCTGGTAGGGATCGACGACGAGTTCGTGGCCGAGCTGCCCGAGAGCGTACGCGGCCTGCTGCGCTATCCGGAGGGCGAGCAGCCGCCGCTGGGCGTATCCGAGGACGAGGGGGACTGGTTCGGCCAGGAACACGGCGGGGGATGGTGGCTCGGCGAGCAGTCGGTCGCGGCCCGTCTGGAGCCCTACGAGGTGCCTGTCTTCGCCGGGCCGTCGTCGGCCGGTTCGTCTGGCGGCTTGTCGGGCGCCGGTGCGCCCGGCGTGGCCCATGGTCTGCTGGCGGAAGGGATGCCGATCGGCGGTCCGCTCAGCGCGGAGCAGCAGCGGTCCGGGGATGTCCGTTCCGTGTCCTCTGTGCAGCCTGCTCCCTCCGGCCGTCCGGTGGACGGCGGTCTGCCTTTGGAGGAGCTGCAACACGTCCGTGCGGCGGTTGTGCAGCAGTTGAAGAGGTGGAAGGTGGATGGCGTCCCGCCACGTGGTGTAGGGGATCAAGACACCGGAATCCGCAGGCCAGGGGCGCCGACGATGCCCGATCGGATGTCCAACTCGCCTGACCGGGACGCTTCGTGGGCTGCAGCCTCCGCAGAGATCGCCACGGGTCTCGGACCGGAACGCGTAGCGCTTGATCCCCTACACCACGTCGCGGGACACGACCTGAAGGTGAACCGGGCCGTGGATGATGCCACGGTGGCGGGGTTGCATGATCGGCTTCCCGATGTGTGGAAGAGGAGGGAGACTGCCCGGGCTCGTGGTGAGCGCATCGCGCTGGTGATGGTGAGCGGCGGCAGGCTGGCTGAGTTCCCGGGCATTGATGTTGAGCCGTTTGCTGCGGGGTGGCCGGTCGGCAGTTCGGTGAGGGTCGAGGAGCCGCGTCAGGTCGGCCGGGGCCCGGGCATGGTGGCGGTGGGCGAGGTGCGGCCGGCCGGCGGGGATATCCGTGTGGGCACCGGTTCCGACGCGTATACCGTGGGCCGGGCGGGCTGGATCGAGCTGCCGTCCGGTGACGTGCTCTCCGCGGAGGGATGGGTCGGGCACGGACACGACTTCGTCCACCGGCCGACGGGCGCTTTCCTGCGCGGGGACACCGGGTGGATCGGGCTGGCCGCTGACAAGGACGGGCTTGAGCGCCGCCTGGACGCGATGGGCCCGGGGAGCACACAGCCGTACACGCTGCTGTCGGGCGAGTCGGGCCTGTACCTGGTGCCGGGCGACAGCCTGGCGGACGCCGGACCGGACACGGTCGTGGCGTACATCCCGCACTCGCAAGCGGTCTCCGGCACGACCCCCGCCGACACGCCCAGTAGCGGGCAGCGGTCGCAGCGGGTCGGAATGCTCGGTGGGACACCCGTGGCGCAGCAGTCGGACCCGATGGACACGTCGGCTGATCAGACCTCTGCCGGTCCCGGCGCCGTCGGTGGTCTGCCGGGTGGGTCGCCGGATACTGGTGTGGAGCCGTTCGGGGCGCGGTGGCCGGTTGGTCGTGAGGTGGTTGTAGGGGGGGCGCGTTTCGGCCGTCATCCTGGTGAGCGTCCGGCTGAGGTGCCTGTGGAGCGGTTGCCTGCGGGGGTGCGTGCGGCCGTTGCCGGTTCTGTGTCCAAGGGCAAGGGCAAGGCGGTGGAGTCGGAGTGGTTTACGTATGTGCGTAGCACTCCGTACGGGCTGGTGACGTATCAGGTCAGTGGTGCGGGTGAGATCAGGGCGGAGTCCTTCGGGGATGATGTGCCGTCGGCCGACTGGGTGAGGTTCGGTGATGACTTCTATCACCCGGGTGGTGCTTTCCTGCGGGGGGACAGCGGGTGGCTGGGCCTGGTGGGCAACGGGACGGTGTGGGATCAGCCTGGTTTCCCGGCTGACGGGAGCGCGGATTACCGACTTGTGCCGGACCGGGATACGAAGTCGATGTATCTGGTGCCGGTCGGGCAGGCCGCGGAGCGGGGTGCCGAGGCGGTCGTGATCCCGCTGGCGGGTGCTGTCGGTGTTCTTCCGGGTTCGCAGCCGGGGGCCGGAGAAGAGTCCCGTTCTGTCGAGGAGTCGGTAGTGCGGGCTCTTGGGCAGTGGTTGGTGGAGCGGAAGTCGGCACCTGGTTGGGAGCGGTCGCGGGGGGATGGGGGTGTTGGTGCGGGGGTGCCGGTGGTGCTGGGGGTGTTGCCTGGTGCTGGTGGGACGGTGCGTTGGCTGGGGGATGCGGATGAGGAGGCGCAGCAGAAGGCTGTTGAGGAGTTGGCTGCTGAGGGCGGTAAGGAGGGGGAGTTCCTTGTTGTGGCGTTGCGGCCCGGTGAGCACGGGTTGCCTGTGCTGGGTGGGGTGCCGGTGTTGCCGGGGCCGGTCGTGGATCAGTTGGAGCGGTTGTTCGCGGAGGGTGTCTGGGATCCGGCGATGATGCCGTTGCGCTGGTTGGCGGTTGGTGGTGGCTGGGTCGATCGTGACTATGCCGAGGAGGTGGGGTGGTTGTTGCGGGAGCGTGGCTTGCCTGCGGTTGTGGTGTATGCCGATCCTGATGAGCGGTTGGTGGTGCTTCCTTCCGAGGAGCGGCCGGGGTTCGGTGCGTGGCGGGGCAGTCGGGGGCGGGGGCGCAGCGGACCGACTAAGGACGCCGCTAAGAGGGCGTACGGCCAGGGGTTGAAGGCCTGGCGGGAACGGGTGAGGCTGACTCAGGCGCAGCTGGCCAAGAAGGCCAAGGTGAGCGAGTGGCACCTCGGCAAGGTCGAGAACGGCAAGTACACACCTGAGCCCCCTACTCATGATGGCCTCGTGGGGGCGCTGCAGAGGGTGGAGCGTGCGAAGCAGTCGGGGGTGTGGCAGGCCGAGTCGAGGGTGCTCGAGCTGGGACCGGCTGAGAAGAAGGAGTTCGGCGAGCGGGTGAAGGCCTGGCGGACGAAGCAGATGAAGTGGACTCAGTTGCAGCTGGCCAGCAAGCTCAAGGTGTCCCAGGCCACCATCAGCAAGATCGAGAGTGGCGTATCCAACCTTAGTCCCGATGATCGTGATCGCCTCGTGGAGAGGTTGCGGGAGTTGGGTCTTCCCGGGGCGCCGTCGTCTCCCTGGGATCCTGTGGCTGCCTGGGAGGCGGTGGCCGAGGACTGGAATGATCGGATCCCCTTCTCGACCGGTGCGGGCGGTCAGGAAGGGGGGGGTGCTCACATTGCGATGCAGCAGTCGGACCCGCTGGCCACGTCGGCTGATCAGACCTTCGCCGAGCCGACGGACCCGCTCCTGGAGCCGAGGACATTGTTGTGGGATGCGTCGGGTGTGGTGCGTGGGCGTAACCTGACGAGCGAGCCGGTCAGTCGCTTGCTGACGGGGCTGGCTCGTGTTTACGAGGTCCGCCCGGGTGTACCGCTCAAGAGGGTGACCACGTCTGCGCAGGAGCGTGCGCCGTGGCCGGATGACGCGTATATGGTGGGGGTCGATAGCGACGACGGCCGGGTGGTCCGTACTTTCGACGGTCAGGTGCTGACCGCGGAGGGGCTGGCGGAGAAGCTGGCGGCGGATCCGGAGCTGCCGCCAGAGGTGCATGTGGTGCTGGTGAGCTCCTTTGTGGGGGCCGGTTACCAGCAGTTCATCAAGGCGGTGGCTGTCCGGTTGCGGCGGACGGTGTGGGGCCCCAGCGGTATGGCTCGCCTGCAGCGCGATGGGACCCGTGGTGAGCATGTCCCGGCGTTGATAGACCGTGATGCTCTCCTGCCCTACGGGGGATGGGTAAGCGCGGGGCCGACGGATCCACCATTCGTTGACCGTGAGTGGACTGACGTGCGGGATGGCAGCACGTTCAGGGACAGCGAAATCACCACCAGGCCCGTTTTCGCCGACGGGCGAGGGTGGTTCGGCCGGATGGACCAGGACGACGACGATGTGCGGTCGCGGGAGGACCGCATGCGCTCGTATTTCAAGAAGCGGAGACTCCTGTGGTTCCTGGGCGCAGCCCCCTCGGTGATCGTTCGCACTGAGCAGATCGATCCCCCCGACCCGGCGGCGGTAGCGGTCTACAGGGCCCACGGGGTGGCGGGCGGGCTGGTGGTTCCCCTGGCTGGCGGCAGGAAAGGGTACCTGTCGGCGCGGGACGGCGGGGATTACATCGGTGGACTGCCCGAAGTGGCGATGTACCGGGCACTGGGCTACCGGCTGGTGCTGGACGTCTGCTACGGAGGCTCGGCGGGTGACCCGACACAGGACCCGCCGCCCAACATGCCGCCGCCGTACGTCGATGATCCGCTGGAAGTTGTCGCGCTGGGTCAGTACGCGTCGAACGCCAGCGGGATGGAGACCGACGCGCCCTCGATGGCAGGCGGGATGGCCAACGATGCCTTCGCCTTGGCCGTTGCTGGCGATGGGACGTGGTCGCGCCGTGTCAGATTCCGTCCGGAGCCGTCGGACGACGAACTGGCCCGGTTGGCGCGGGAGGCGGAACTGCACACCGGACCGGGGGTGGTTGAGGAAG
>LRTP01000580.1 GCA_001550305.1 Streptomyces diastatochromogenes | reverse complement strand
GCCGCGGCCAGCAGCGCCACCGCCGCCACCACCGCGCACTGCGCCGGCCAGTCCAGGGCCCGGGCGGCGCGCCGGGGCGAGCGTGCCACATGCCGCAGCGTCAGCACCAGGCAGGCCACACCGACGGGCAGGTTGATGAGGAACACCCAGCGCCAACCCATCGTGGAGACGAGCAGCCCACCCAGCAGCGGACCAGAAGCGGCCGCGATGCCCGCCATCGAACCCCACAGTCCGAAGGCCCGCGAGCGGGCGGCCGGCGCCGGGTAGGCCTGCTGGAGCAGGGCCAGGGAACCGGGCACGATCAGAGCCGCACCGAGTCCCTCCACCAACCGGGCCGCAACCAGGGACGGGGCGCTCGGCGCGAGCGCGCACGCGGCCGAGGACAGAGTGAACACCGCCACGCCCGTGCAGAAGACCCGACGGTTGCCCAGCCGGTCACCGAGCGCGCCACCGGTCAGCAGGAACCCGGCGAAGACCAGGGTGTACCCATCGGTGATCCACTGGATGCCGGTGAGCGAGGCCGACAGTTCGCGGCCGATCACCGGCACGGCGACGTTGATGGCCGTCACATCCAGGATCACCATGAAATACCCGGCGCACACCGCCAGCAGCGGTGCCCAGGACCGTCGCTCGGACTCCGGCGCCGGCTCGGGAGAGGGCATCGACTCACCACCGCCGGCCGACTCCGCGAACGCCACGGCCCCAACTCCATCCCATCCACCGAGACACGACACCAAAAACCACAATAAGGGACATATGCGGGACTGTGAGATCGCCCGGTGGCAGCTCGTGGACCTACCTTGACTGGACTCCCGGACCCGACCACAGCATTCCGATCACCGTTTCATACGACCTCTCGCCAAGGGCACGATCAGACTCCCTGGCAAGGACCAGGGTGCACTCGCGTACACAGCCAGCGAGGCCGCCGGTGGACATCGGCCCTGCCCAGCAGAGCGCACTCGCCGAGCGACGCGCCGCCTGCCCCGGCCAGCCCGTCACCGTCCGGGCCCGGATTCGATGCCGTCGCATCTTGATCGCCCACCTACGCCTCTGCTCCGCCGACCGGCCGACCGCCGCACCGAGATGATGTCCCGTTACGAAACCCTTGCCGGCACCGTGAACGTGGCAATCACGTACGGATGAAGGCGAACGTGTTCAGTCATAGATGTGTTGAGGCGGCACGCGGCGTGGCAGTGGCAGACGCCATTCGCCCAGCCGGGCGACGAGGATCCGGCGGGCCAGAGTTCGTACCTCACTCCAGATCACCTCGGCAGTCAGTGCATCGGCCCACCGGCCAGCACGACCGCGGACGTCCATCTCGCCGAAGAACCGGTCGATGGCCCTGAGGTCCTGGAGGGCTTCCGGTTCGAGAGTTCCCCGCTCCGCCCACCGCGTGGACGAGGTGCCCGCCGAGTCGCACGGTGATCACCCGGTTGGCGAGTTCGGAGCCGGTCTTCACCCGCTGCCCGGCCAGGTTGATCCAGCCGTTCGGATCCACGGTGCGTTCGACTTCGAGCACCTGGTGCGAGGGGAGGTCGTCCGCGCGGTCGACGGCCGGAAGAGCGGGTGGTGGCCCTGCCGGACGGGCGCCGCGGAGCTTGAGCTGGTGGAGGTGCTCGGCGTCGAGGTTGGATGGCACGGGGTTCACCACCTCGCCGTTCACGAGGACGTGGACGGTGCTCTCATCGACCCACATACGGGCTCGCAGGCCTGCCCGCTCGGCGCCCAGGCGGATGCGCTGGACGGAAGGGATGATGCTGACCTGGCCGCTGGCCGGGAGCACCGTGTCGAACTCGACCGCGCCGACCGACGGCGCCGGCACCAGTGCAGGCGGGGCCGACTCGGCGGGGACGGACACGGCCTCGGACCGCTGGGCGGCCACGACCTTGACTGGTTCGGGCTGCGGGTTGGGGCGGAACAGGCTGGCCGGTGTGGCCATGTCGAGGGCCTGGTGCGGGCGAAGGCGGTTGTAGGTGTGAACCCGCTCGGTGATGGCGGCCTGGGCTGCCGCGAGGGATGCGAACGGCCCGCAGTCGTCGAGCAGTTCTCTGCGCGGGGTCCGGTGCCAGCGTTCGTTCTTGTCGGTGGTGGTCGGTGAGTACGGCTTGGTCAGCTTGGCGCCGATTCCGTTCTCCCGGCAGATCCGCTCGAACAGCACCTCCGCGGGCCGGGGTCGGGTGTAGCGGCCGGTGAACTGCTTGCCGTTGTCGGTGAGCACCTCGGCGGCACCCCGTGGATCCGCATGACCCGCACGAACGCGTCGGCCACCGCCCTCCCGGAGGGCACCGCGAGCACCTCGGCGACCACCATGAAACGCGAATGGTCGTCGATCCTCGTGAGCATCTTGCACTCGCGCCCATCGGCGAGGTAGATCCCGCCGACCAGGTCGAGCTGCCACAGATGCATCGGCGTCTCGCGCTGCCACCGCTTGTACTTGCGCCGATGCTGCTGTTCCGCGGTCGAACGAGGCCGTTGCGGGTCAGGACCCGGTGGACAGCGGCCCGCGCCGGAGCGGACTGAGCTCCGGTCCGCTTGATCTCGTAGGCGATCCGTCGGGCGCCCCAGCGCGGATGGGAGCGGCGCATCTCGCAGACCAGGGCCTCCACCTCGGCCGGCAACCTGGTCGGACTCGTCCGAGGCCGACGCGATGCCTCCCGCAAGCCTTCGAACCGTTCTCAGGCGTTGATTTCCGACGCGGGTTGTCGACAGTGTCCACCTGCGGGTTCCTGATCATCATGCCGAGTGTCGGCGGACGATGGTTTGCCGACACTGAACAGTTCTGCTCCAGGACCCCACAGCTGACCGTCGGATACATCCCGTGGCGACGGGGGCGACCTCCACCTGCCACAGGCATTTGCCGGGCGGGTCATGACGGGCTCATCCGCCGTTCACAGAGCCGGATGAAGGTCCTAAAGCTTCCCGTACACCCATCACTGACCTTGCTGAGGACGAACATGTGCCTTGACGGACACTGCGAGCACAATGTAAATACCTTCGAACCCGACGCTGCGGGCGTCGGCGACTCGAGTGCCGGACTGGGACGCCGACGATTGCTGATGGCCGGAGCTGCCGGCGCGGCTGCTCTCACTCTTGCCCCGGTCTCTTTCGCACAGGCGGCCGACGGCTCGTCCGGCGGCACGCCTGTCAGTAGCGGTGATGTGACCCGCGTCGTCACCGGGTTTCTGGAGACCGGTGCCGTGGACTTCGTCTACCTCCCGGTGGAGATCCCCAAGGGCGTGCAGAAGATCGCCGTCTCGTACTCCTACGACCGGCCGACCGTCCCCGCGGGCACCCCGGGCAACTCCTGCGACATCGGCGTGTTCGACGAGCAGGGCATCGCACTCGGGGGTCGCGGCTTCCGCGGCTGGTCGGGAGGTTTCCGCACCTCATTCGAGATCAGCAACAGCGACGCCACACCGGGGTACCTGCCCGGCCCGATCAACCCCGGAACCTGGAACATCGTCCTCGGCCCCTACCTGGTGGCACCGCAAGGCATGAACTACCAGGTCCAGGTCACCCTCACCTACGGTCAGCCCGGACCCGACTACGTCAAGAACTACCCGCCGCAGCGGGCCAAGGGCCGCGGCCGCGACTGGTACCGCGGCGACTGCCACCTGCACACGGTCTACTCCGACGGCAAGCACCTGCCCGTCGAGGTCGCAACCGGCGCGCGCGCCGCCGGGCTGGACTTCATGGTCTCCACCGACCACAACACCCCCGCGTCGCACGCGGTGTGGGGCCAGTACGCCGGACCCGACCTGCTGATCATCACCGGTGAGGAGGTCACCACCCGCAACGGACACTGGCTGGCCCTCGGCCTTCCGGCCGGTGAGTGGATCGACTGGCGCTACCGCTCCCGCGACGACGCGTTCGACCGCTTCTCCCGGCAGGTACACCGCAACGGCGGCCTCGTGGTCCCCGCGCACATGTACTGCGCCTACGTGGCCTGCCAGTGGAAGTTCGGCTTCGAGAACGCCGACGCCACAGAGGTATGGACCGGCCCGTGGACCTACGACGACGAGCACGCGGTCAGCACCTGGGACCAGAAACTGGGCGAAGCGGTACGCACCGGCGGGAACTGGCTGCCGGCCATGGGCAACAGCGACGCGCACAGCGATCCCCAGGTCATCGGTCTGCCGCACAACGTCGTCTACGCGGACGACCTGTCCACCGACGCGGTCATGGAAGGTATCCGCGCAGGCCGAAACTGGATCGCGGAGTCCTCCTCCGTCAAACTGACCTTCACCGCCAGCGGGAACGGCAAGCAGGCCGGCATCGGCGAGAAGCTGAGGGTGCCCGCCGGAGCCCCGGTGGATGTCCGCCTGGACATCCAGGGCGTGCCCAACGGCACGGTCCGGTTCATCACCGACGAAGGCCAGATGCACCAGGAGTCGGTCGACGCCTCCGGCACCGGCACGGTGGTGTGGCGGACGACCGCCTCGCTGGCCGCGTACGTGCGGGCCGAGGTCCGCCATCCGATGCCCGACGGCACCCCGGGCCAGGGCAACACCATGGGCGCCGCACTGATGTTCGGCCCGATGGCCGCACTGACCAACCCGGTCTTCCTGGACAAGAAAGGCATGTGACACGGACCCGCCACCCACATCCGGAAGACGCCCAACCCCCTGATGAGGGTTTTGGGTCCTACCGGTGCGCGTGCATGCCGCACCCATCAGGGGGCCCCGTAGATTTAGCCGTATCTCCTGACCTGCGCGAATGCGGCCTGGATCCTTGATCAACCTTCCTGGGGTGTCGTTGTCGAGGGTGGCACCAGCGCCAACTGGGGCTGGTGCCACCCTCGACAACGACACCCCGACCAAGGAGAAGCGTCACCAGCGGGCCGCTGGGTGTCCCCGGAAGACCCGTCGAACGGGTGACACGTCACCGGCCCCGCAGCGACCAGACCAGCGACACTCCCGCCTACGGCACGTTTCCGCCGTATTCCGGCGGCCTTCCTCTCCCGCCTCACCCCTTGTCCTGCGCCGTGCTGACTACATCCGTGAGCTCTCCTGGGAGCTTCGGCCGGACACGGACGCGCTCACCGTGGACGGCTGGTGGCGAGAGAGCGACGGAAGTGCCGTTCACGCGTCCTACGACCCGGAATCGTGTCCTCACGATCCCCTAGGGCCCGCTGTATGGCCGGGCAGCGAGGCCTACCTGTCACAGCTGCCCCGCGCCACAATTTTGGTACGGGCGCACTGCCACTGCTGATGCCCCACAAAAGTTGTGCCAGAGCCAGCTTTGGCTCTGGCTCAAGTTCTGTGAAACTCGCAGGCTGTGACCGAGATCCATGGCCGGGCCCACACTCTGTGGGGGTCCCGTCCAGCGTGTGGCATGGCCAGATCCCATGGGGTGCACCTTCTGTCGGCTCATCCAGCTACGAATCCACGAGGTACGCCTTCTCGCCCATCATCAGCGGGGCGTCGGCGGGCCCCTTGACGCACGCTCTCCCCTCGAGCCGGCGTCGGCCGCGCGGTGGGCTGACGGCGAACCGGTCACCGTCAGCGGTGGCGCGCCCTGTTCGCCGCAGGGCAGGCGGGTGCTCGCACGGCGCGGTGATGTGCCGACGTCGTGCTCGGCAGCTGGTGCAGTTCCCCACAGCCGAGACCGGCGCCGGGCCGGTCGGTGAGCGATGCGCGTCGCCGAGCGGCTACGTGCCTTGCTCGTAATGGTGTCCTGGCCGGAGATCGGTCGGCGGATGGAGCGAGGGATTTGAGGATCCCTCGCCACCCTGGACCCACAGTCCTTGACAACCCACAGTGCTAGGAGTTGCCGTGACTGAGTCAGGCTGACTTCAGGACCGAGGCGAGGGAGGGTTCCCCCGCGCCTGGGGTGCGAGCCGCGGATACGAGTCGGCGGGCCGGCCTTGCACGAACACGCTCGGCATCGCTGTCTCCTTGTGTTTGTGGGGATACTGTGGGTGACAGGTAATAGGGCTTCCGGCTTCCGGAGCCCCTCCCTACCCTCCGGTGTTCATGACAGCAGAACATGCGCAGCAGTCCCAGGGGCACAACGGACACAGTCGCAGACGCTTCCTGACGGCGGCCGGGGGAACGGTCGCCGGAGTCGTCGGCGGGGAGGCGATCGGCGTCTTAGGGGCTGCCGG
>LRTP01000058.1 GCA_001550305.1 Streptomyces diastatochromogenes | reverse complement strand
CCGCCGCGGCCGGACCCGCGGTCGCGGATCCCGGCCTGGAGAGAACGAAGGACGATTCCGAGCGTCCTCAGGCCGCCCTCGATCGTGCGGAGACGGCCCCCGAGAGCCTCAAGCCCGGCCCGGATCGTGCGGGGTCGACTTCCGAGCTTCCCGGGCGGGCGCCCGACGGTCCGGAGCCGACCTCCGAGCTTCCCGAGCCTGACATGGACGGTCCGGGATCGGGCTTCGAGCCTCGGGAGCAGGCCGCCGGGCATTCGTAGCCCTACGGCGACTGCCCGCCGCCGGCCCGGGCGTTTCCGGGGCCCGAGCCCGGCCCTCGTTGCCTGGCGTCCGCCCCCGGGCTTCCGTAGGCCGTCCCCGGTCTTCTCCGTCAGTTCTGGCTGTTGCCCGAACCGCGCTGGGCCAGCAGCGCGTCGCGGATCTCCTTGAGCACCTCCAGCTCGGACACCTCGATGATCTCCTGGCTGCCCTCCTTCGCCTTCTGCCGGGCCGCCTGCCGGGCCAGGAACTTCGACATCGGCAGGACCATCAGGAAGTAGACGACGGCCGCGGTGATCACGAAACTGAGCGTGGCGCCCAGTACGGAGCCCCACATGATCCGTATGCCCGTCGCCGTGTCCCCGGTGCCGGTGCAGTGGGGTTTGAGGCAGGAGCTGTAGCTGTCGAGGTTCTGTGTGCCGATCGCACCCACCAGCGGGTTGATGATGCCCTTCACCACCGAGTTGACGATGTTGGTGAAGGCCGCGCCGATGACCACCGCGACGGCCAGGTCGATGACGTTGCCCCGCATCAGAAAGGCCTTGAAGCCCTCCCAGACACCGGGTTGCTTCTTCTCGCTCACCAAGAGGCCCCTCTGCACAAGTTGTGGAACGAACAGCTCCGCAACCTACGGCAGGGCCCGCCGGACCTGTCCAATTCGATAGCACGATCGAGCGAGTTGACACCGATTCGATATCCAGGAGGGCCGTCAGTACGGCATCGCGCACGGTGCTCAACACAGTGTCACCGCCAGCCGTGCCGTCGTGCCCGCGCCCGCCAGTCGCGCCGCCGTGGCCCGGGGCACGGAGAGGACGACCAGCGCCCCGCTCTCGGTGGCGGCGAAGTCCGGGACCTCGGCCACCCGTGCTCCGGCCGCGACCACGCGGCCCTCGCTGCCACCGTCCGCCGCGATCACGTCGACCCGGTCGCCCGGCCTGAGCAGCCGCACCGTGGCCGCGTCGGCGATCCGCACCGGCGCCGCGACCGTCTCCACCGCGTCCCGCCCCCGCACGGACGCGGTAGCGGAAGGGGAAGGGGAAGAAGAGGACATGGGGGTGGAAGCGGACGTGGACGGGGGAGCCGTCGTCGGATGGCCCCGTGCCCGGCCGGCGGCACCGGGGCCCGCAGCCACGAGGGCCGCCG
>LRTP01000579.1 GCA_001550305.1 Streptomyces diastatochromogenes | reverse complement strand
CGAGGGCCACGGGGCCCGCGCCGACCTCGGCGGTGAGCTGCCGCTGCACCTGGCGGGCGCTGTATCCGAGCCGGACGGCGAGCCCTCCGACGCCCTCGCGGTCGACCACGCCATCCCCGATGAGGCGCATGGCGCGCCCTACGACGTCGGCCCGCACGTTCCACTCCGCGGAGCCGGGCACGGCGTCCGGGCGGCATCTGCGGCAGGCTCGGAAGCCCGAGCTCTGCGCCGCGGCGGCCGTCGTGTAGTACCGCACGTTCTGCCGCTTCGGCGTCACCGCCGGGCAGCTGGGCCGGCAGTAGATCCCGGTCGTCTCCACCGCGAAGAAGAACTCCCCGTCAAATCGGGCGTCCCTGCTCCGCACCGCCTCGTACCTGGTCTCCGCGTCAGTCACACCCACCAGTCTGCGCCGCCCCCACCCCATCGACTGGCGGCTTTCAGACACAACACTCGAACGAACAACCTGATCCCGCCCCCACCGCCCCTACCCGTCCCGTCCCCAGGGGCTCCGCCCCTTCAACCCCACTGGGGGCTCCGCCCCCAGACCCCCGGTGGGTTCGTCGGCTGCGGGCCTGTGGGGGCCGATCGCGCAGTTCCCCGCGCCCCTGGGCCACGGGGCTGCGCCCCGGCCCCCCATCGCCCTGAACGGCCTCGTCCTCAAACGCCGGACAGGCTGAAGAAGCGGGGCGAAGCCCCCGCGTCAGGGGCGCGGGGAACTGCGCGCCCAGCCCCCACCAGGCCCGCAGCCAAAGAACTTCGGGCGGGCGGGGGACGTGGGGCGCAGCCCCACCCTCAGGGGCGCGGGGAACTGCGCGCCCAGCCGCCGCCGGGCCCGCAGCCGAAGGACACACCCCGGGGGCCTGGGGCGCAGCCCCGGGACGCCGTTCCGCGTGGGCTCAGTGCCAACGACCCCGTTTGGCGTCCATTGCCGCCCTCCCCTCCGCCCCCTTCCGCTTCCAGTCCCGTCGAATCTCCGCCCGCACCCGCGCATCCGTCTTCGCGACGATCCGCTGGTTCTCCCGCAGCAGCTTGCGATAGCTGGCGAGACGGCGTTCGGGAAGGACGCCGGAGTCGACGGCGGCGAGCACCGCGCAGCCGGGCTCCGCTTCGTGCGCGCAGTCGTGGAAGCGACAGTCGGCGGCCAGTCCCTCGATCTCGGAGAAGACCTGCCCGACGCCGGTCTCGGCGTCCCAGAGGCCGACCCCGCGCAGTCCGGGCGTGTCGATGAGGACACCCCCGCCGGGGAGGGCGAGCAGGTTGCGGGTCGTCGTGGTGTGGCGGCCCTTGCCGTCCACGTCACGCGCGGCCCGTACGTCCATCACGTCCTCGCCGATCAGGGCGTTGGCGAGGGTCGACTTGCCCGCGCCGGACTGTCCGAGGAGGACCGACGTACCGCCCGACAGCACCGCCGCGAGTACGTCAAGACCCTCCCCGGCGCTGGAGCTGACCGGCAGCACCGGGACACCGGGCGCCGTCTTCTCGACGTCCTGGACGAGGTGTCCGAGCGTCGCCGCGTCGGGCACGAGGTCGGCCTTGGTGAGGACGACCAAGGGCTGCGCACCGGACTCCCAGGCCAGCGCGAGGAATCGTTCGACGCGGCCGAGGTCGAGTTCCAGGGCGAGGGACACGGCGACGACGGCGTAGTCGACGTTGGCCGCGAGGATCTGCCCCTCGGAGCGCTTGGAGGAGGTGGAGCGCACGAAGGCGGTACGGCGCGGCAGATACGTACGCACGTAGCGCGGGTTGCCGGCGGGTTCGACGGCGACCCAGTCCCCGGTGCACACGACCCGCATCGGATCGTTCGGCGTCACGAACGCGGTGTCCGCGCGCAGCACCCCGTCGGTGGTGACCACGTCGCACTGACCGCGGTCGACCCGGATCACCCGTCCGGCCAGCAGCCCTTCGGTGGCGTAGGGGGCGAACTCGTCCGCCCAGACGTCGTCCCAGCCGTAGGGAACGAGCGCGGCGAACGGTGAAGAGGGGAAAGCGAGAAAAGCGGAAGTCAAGGGAGACCCTTCACAAGGGCGGCCCCGGCACGCGCGCTCGGGCGCGGAGAGAAGAGGAAGGTCAGCCGGCGGCCACGGAGGTGGACTTGATGAACTTCTGGATGCGGGCAGCGCCCATCTCGAAGACAGCCATCGGTCACACCTCCCGGACATGCACCAGACGTGCACGAGTCACCCGCGGCAACCCTCGGTCACCGCTCGAACAGCCACGACCATAGAGGCACACGGACCCGCGACGCCATCGAATTACGGCGTACCCGGCCGCGATCCCGGGCCGGGCTGCCAGCTGATCCGTGGCAGTGCCTGTTCGGCCCAGATCACCTTGCCCTGGGGGGTGTACCGGGTGCCCCAGCGCTCGGCCATCTGCGACACCAGGAACAGGCCCCGGCCGCCCTCGTCCATGGTCGCCGCGTACCGCAGATGCGGCGAGGTGCTGCTGCTGTCGGACACCTCGCAGATGAGCGTACGGTCGCGGATCAGCCGTACGTGGATCGGCTCGGAGCCGTAGCGCATGGCGTTGGTGATGAGCTCGCTCAGGACGAGTTCCGTGCTGAAGCCGAGCTCGGACAGGCCCCACTCGTCGAGCTTCTGGGACACGGTCTCGCGCATCCCGGCGACGGCCGCCGGGTCGAGCGGCACGTCCCAGTCGGCGATCCGGTCGGACGGCAGCCCCCGGGTGCGGGCGATGAGCAGGGCGACGTCGTCCTTGGGGCGGCCCGGCAGCAGTTCGTCCAGCACGGCCTGGCAGCTCTCCTCGGGCGACCGGTCGGGGTGCCCCGCCAGCGCGTCGCGCAGCAGTTCCATGCCCACGTCCAGGTCGCGTCTGCGGTCCTCGATGAGGCCGTCGGTGTACAGGACGAGCTGGGCGCCCTCCGCGATGTCCAGTTCGGCGGTCTGGAACGGCAGGCCGCCCAGGCCGAGGGGAGGCCCGGTCGGCACGTCCACGAAGGTGACGGTTCCGTCGGGGTGGACGAGCGCGGGCGCCAGGTGTCCCGCACGTGCCATGACACAGCGGCGCGTCACGGGGTCGTAGATCGCGTACAGGCAGGTGGCGCCCACGACGCCCGCGACACCGTCCGTGTCCTGCTCGTCCTGGTCGATGCGGCCGACCAGGTCGTCGAGATGGCTCAGCAGCTCGTCGGGGGGCAGATCGAGGGTGGAGAAGTTGTGCACCGCGGTCCGCAGTCGCCCCATCGTGGCGGCGGCGTGCAGGCCGTGGCCGACCACGTCGCCGACGGCCAGCGCCACCCGGCTCCCCGGCAGGGGAATCACGTCGAACCAGTCCCCGCTCACGCCCGACTGGGCGGGCAGGTAGCGGTAGCCGACGTCGAGGGCGCTCTGCTCGGGCAGGGCCCGCGGCAGCAGGCTGCGCTGGAGGGTGACCGCCAGCGCGTGCTCGCGGGTGTAGCGGCGGGCGTTGTCGATGCTGACCGCGGCGCGGGCCACCAGTTCCTCCGCCAGCGACAGCTCCTCGTCGTCGAAGGGCTCGTGCTGCTTGGCGCGCCAGAAGTTGGCCACGCCCAGCACGACACCGCCGGCCTGGATCGGGGCGGCGATGAGGGAGTGGATGCCGTAGTCGATGATCTCCTTGGTGCGCTCCGGGTCCTGCGCGTGCCAGCCCGTGGCGGTCGACAGGTCCGTCACCAGTTCGGAGCGACCGCTGCCGTAGCCGCGTGCCTGGGGTGTGGAGGGCACGAAGTCGATCAGCCGGCCCCTTTCGTAGAGCGGATGGTCGTTGCGGATGCCGCACACGGCGATGCGTCGCAGGTCCGTCGCCGTGGTGGCCGGCTCCTCGCCGTGCAGCACGGCGTCGGCCAGGTCGACGGTGACGAAGTCGGCGAAGCGGGGGACGGCGACCCGCGCCAGCTCGTCGGCGGTGCACCGCACGTCCAGGGTGGTGCCGACGCCGAGTCCGGCGTCGTACAGCAGCTTGAGCCGCTCCCGTGCGACCTCGGCCCTGCCGGTGACCGCCTGGAGCTCGGTGGAGTCGCGCAGCGTCACCACCGTTCCCTCGATGCCTCCGTCGCGCCCCGTGGGCCGCTGGTTGACCGCCAGCAGCCGTTCCCCGGCGAAGTGCACCTCGTCGGTGGCCTCGCGCCCGGAGGCAAGCAGCTCCACCATCTCGGGTTCGAGGTTCGACAGCTGTGACACGAGTCGCCCCTCGGCGTCGGGGGGCAGCTCCAGCAGCCGTCTGGCCTCGTCGTTCACCAGCAGCAGCCGCCCGTCGCCGGCGACGATGAGCACTCCTTCGCGTACGGAGTGCAGCACCGTGTCGTGGTGGTCGTACATGCGGGTCATCTCGTCCGGGGCCAGGCTGTGGGTCTGCCGTCGCAGCCGCCTGCCCACCAGTGCCGTCACCCCGGTGGACACCACGAGTGCCCCGGCCCCGGCACCCACGATGATTGTCAGTTGCCGGTCCACCTGACTGGTCACGTTCTTGACCTTCAGACCGGCCGACACCAGGCCCACCACCTTGTCCGTGCCGTCCTTGATGGGAACGGTGGCCTGGACCTCGTGGCCGAGCGGGCCGTGCACGCTTTCCGTGTAGACCCTCCCCGCCAGCGACGGCCCGATGGTGCCCACGAATCTCTTGCCGATCAGGCTCGGTATGGGGTGGGTGTAGCGGATGCCCTTGGTGTTCATGACCACGATGAAGTCGACCCCGGCGGCCTTGCGGGCCGCCTCGGTGGCCGGCTGGAGGATCTTGCTCGGGTCGGGGGTCCGCAGCGCCGCCACGACCCCGGGAGAGTGCGCGAAGGTCTCCGCCGTGGCCACGGAACGGCGCTTGGCCTCGGCGGTGGTGTCCCGCTCCGACTGCAGGGCAAGGGCGAACACACCGCAGGCCACGAGCAGCACGACCAGCGCCACCTGAAGAACGAACACCTGCCCGGCTACGCTTCGTGGGCTCCTGCTGACCAGCGGCCTGAGTGAAAAGCGTCGAAAACCGGCGAAACGATTCGCCATGTGACCTTTCTAGCACTGGTGATCCCGAGCGGCCATGGCCCACCCCCGCGGTGACGCGCAGGTGGGCCTGCGCTCACAAAGCGATCAGGACGATGGTGATGAGCACGGCGATGACGGAGAAGCCGACTCCCATCACGCAGCCCGGGTTGTTCGTCAGGTCGGAGAGCCGGGACGTGAGGGTGGGGGGTCTCGGCGGGGTGGAGGAGGGTTCCGGGGCCGTCGTGGGGTCCGGGACGGTGTAGGGCGCCCGGGAGGCGGAGGGCGGCTGCGGGGCAGCGGGCGACGGCTGGGCGGAGGAGGCTCGCTCGCCCCTGCTGAGCACGTCGCGCAGGATCTGCTGCCACAGGACCGGCGGCAGGTCGGGGACCTCACCGTTCGCCGGGGCGATGATGCTCTGGCGGAGCCAGTTGCCCCCGGTGGGGTGGCTGTCCCGGGTCATGCGGTGAAGCAGCTCGCGCAGATCGCGCAGATAGCGCTCTTCCCGGGCCAGCGGGGCGACGGCCCAGGTGAAGAGGTCGGCGGCCCGGGTGACCATGGCCGTCCTGGACACGGGTTCCGGGCCCTGTCCGTACGGCGTGAAGTACAGGCCGTTGTGGAGCACCTCCGCGCACAGGTCGTGCCGCATCTCCGGTCGGCGCTCCTGGAGGCGCTGCTCGTTCCCCAGCTCGTCGAGCAGGAGCTCCACGGACTCCGGCGGCAGGTCGGCGGAGCGCAGCTCGCCCAGGAGCAACTCGTCGGGCAGGGTGCGCAGACGCGCCGCCAGGAGACCGCGTTGCATGTGGTTCCCGCGCCGATGGTCAAGGAGGTCCTGGTGCAGCCCGTACGCCTCGTGGGCGGGAGTCAGGACCGGCGCCTGGACCGGCGCCCGCAGCGGGCGCGGAGGGGCCATGGGGGGAGAACCCTCGGGTGCCGGGGCCGCGTGGGTGTCCGGATACGGGTCGGCGTACGAGTCCGGATGCGGGTCCGAGTACACATCCGGGCGCGGGTCCGCGTACACATCCGGGCGCGGGTCGAGGTGCGGGGCGGGGTACGGGTACGGCTTCGGGAGGCGCGGCGGGGGCGTCGTCTCGGCCCGTTCCCGGTCGTCGCCCCCCTCGTCCCCCTCCCCGACCGGGCCCGGTTCCGCGGAGCGGGGCGCGG
>LRTP01000578.1 GCA_001550305.1 Streptomyces diastatochromogenes | reverse complement strand
CGCCCGAGACGCCCCTGCCGCCACCGTCGTGGTCCGGGCCCGGCGGGAGTTCCGGCGGCGGCCGGGGTCCGGCCCCCACGGACTCGCGCCGACTGCTGGTGGTGATCGTGGCCGTCGCCGTCCTCGCGGGCGGTGTCGGAGGCGCGGTGTGGGCACTGACCAGGGGCGACTCGTCCGGACACACCGGCGCCGACCCGTCGCGCCCGGCCGTGACCGTCACGGCGACCCAGAGCGTTCCTTCCCCGGACACCGGGTACACCACCGGGACTCCCGACATCTACGCCGGCTCGGGCGGGTCCAGCGACCCGGCGACGCAGCCCACGACCCCGGAGCCGTTGCCCGGCTACAGCAGGTCGGTGGATTCGGTGGGCTACACGGTGGACGTGCCCGACGGCTGGGTACGCGAGGAGGTCCAGGGCAAGCTGGCGCCGGTCGTCACCTACACGGCCCCCGGCGGCAGCAGCAGGCTCATGCTGTTCGAGGTCAAGGAGAGCTCCCTGGCGGAGTCGTCGTCCCAGGCCGAGGCGATCTCGCAGAAGCTCCCGGGGTACCGGCTCATCGAGCGGCAGAACGGCACCGGCTGGACGGAGGTCACCTACCGCTACGACAGCCCGCAGAAGGGCGCCACGCACGTGGTCGACCACCGCTTCCGGGCCGCCGACGGCACGCTCTACGCGATCAACGCGAGCGGCCCCGAGGGCGTGGACATGACGGGCCCGCTCACCACGGCCCTGAACTCCTTCTGCCCCGCCGACACGAGCTGCGCGAGCAGTACCTAGTCCTCCGTCAGTTCCGCGTCGATCCTCCGCCAGTCCTCCGACCGGCGGGCAGCCGCTTCTCGAACCAGTGGGCGGCGTAGACGTTGTCGTCGTAGCGCGGGATCTCGGTGTAGCCGCACGCCCGGTACATCGCCTGCGCCTCGGTGAGCACCGCGTGGGTGTCGAGGCGCACGACGCCGTACCCGCGCGCGACGGCCGCCCGCTCCAGTCCGTCGAGGATCCGGCGGGCGAGGCCGAGCCGCCGGGCCTCGGGCCGCACCCACACATGCCGGATCTCGCCGGTGTCCGGTGCGAGCCTGCGCAGCGCCCCGCACCCCATGGGACGCCCTTCCTCGTACGCGACCAGAAAGGCGCCCGAGTCCCCCGACACCTCGTCGGGCCGTACGAGGGCGGCGGGGTCGAATCCCTCCGGGAACCGTGCGTCGATGTCGGCGGCGTACCCGGCGAGGCAGTCGCGCGCGTCGCGCGACGCACCGTCGACGGACTCGACGGTGATCGCGGCCAGCCGCAGCAGCCGCTCGGCGGCGGTGATGGCGGCGGTGAGTTCGCCGCGCCGGCGCTCGTCGAGGGAGCCGAGCAGCCCCTCGGCCAGTGCGTCGGCCCGCCGGTTCTGCTCCTCGACCTCGACCCGCCCGGCCGGCGTGAGCTCCGCGACCCGCAGCCGGCTGTCCTCGGCCGGGACGCTCACCCGCACCAGCCCCTGCGCCTGCAGCGCCCGGACCATCCGGCTCAGGTACCCGGCGTCCAGGCCGAGCCGGCCGCGCAGCTCCCGCAGCGAGGCCCCGTCCCCGATCTCGAACAGCAGCCGCGCCTCGCCGAGCGGCCGGTCCTGTCCGAGGTAGTGGTCGTCGAGCGCTCCGATGCGCCGAGTGAAGTACCGGTTGAAGCGCCGCAGCGCCCGTACGTCCTCCGCTGACACCGACCGAGTCATTCTTTGACTTTAGTCAAAGAAAGCCCGGGCCGCTTCAGAACTTCTGCGGTTCGCTTCCCGGCGATGAGATGCCGACCGAGCCGACCGGTGTGCGCTTTGCGGTTTCTGGTCGTATTTCTGCTCTTTTTTCAGTGACGCCGGGCACTTTCGGTCACTGGTTGTGCATGCATTCCGGGGCGAGGGGCAGGCGCTCCCGGTCCCCGAGAGTGACACGCGTGTGACACACGGGCACGCAGGGGCACGGAACAGGAACGGAAGGCAACACCGACCATGGCCGGACACCAAGCGCACCAGGCTCAGCAGGCACAACAGACCCTTCACGTGGGTGGAGAGTGGCGGGCGGCCGTCTCCCGTGCCACCCGCGAGATCCTCGATCCCGCGGATGCCAAGCCGTTCGCCGTGGTCGCGGAGGGTGACGAGCGGGACGCGGACGCGGCCGTCGCCGCCGCCCGCCACGCCTTCGACACGGGGGAGTGGCCCCGCACCCCCGTCGCCGAGCGAGCCGCGCTGCTGCGCCGCGTCGCCGACCTCCTCGTCCGCGACCGCGAGGAGCTGGGACTCCTGGAGAGCCGCGACGCGGGCAAGACCCTGGAGGAGGGGCGGGTCGACATCGACTGTGTCGCGGACGCCTTCCGGTACTTCGCCGACCTCGTCGTGGGGGAGGGCGGCGGAAGGGTCGTCGACGCCGGGTCCGCCGACGTCCACAGCGTCGTCGTGCACGAGCCCGTCGGTGTCTGCGCGCTGATCACCCCCTGGAACTATCCGCTCCTGCAGGCCAGTTGGAAGATCGCGCCCGCCCTCGCCGCCGGGAACACCTTCGTGGTCAAGCCGAGCGAGATCACCCCGCTGACGACGATCGCGCTGATACGGCTGCTCACCGAGGCCGGCCTGCCCGCCGGGGTCGCGGGCCTCGTGACCGGCCCGGGGCACACGGTGGGCGCACGCCTCGCCGAGCACCCCGACGTCGACCTCGTCTCCTTCACCGGCGGCCTGGTCAGCGGCACGAAGGTGGCGCGGGCCGCCGCGGAGAGCGTCAAGAAGGTCGCCCTGGAACTCGGCGGCAAGAACCCCAACGTCGTCTTCGCCGACGCCTGCGCCACGGACGAGGACTTCGACACCGCCGTCGACCAGGCACTCAACGCCGCCTTCATCCACAGCGGCCAGGTCTGCTCGGCCGGATCCCGGCTCATCGTCGAGGAGTCCGTGCGCGAGCGCTTCGTCGCCGAACTCGCCCGCAGGGCCGGCCGGATCAGGCTCGGCCGCGGCACCGAGGACGGCGTCGAGTGCGGCCCCCTCGTGTCGGAGGGACAGCGCGAGAAGACCGAGGCGTACGTCGCCTCCGCGCTCGCGGAGGGCGCGGTGCTGCGGGCGGGCGGCCGCCGCCCCGAGCCGTCCGCCGAACGGCCCGCCACCGGGTACTTCTACGAGCCGACCGTCCTCGACCAGTGCCACCGGGAGATGAAGGTGGTCCGCGAGGAGGTCTTCGGGCCCGTCCTGACCGTGGAGACCTTCCGCACCGAGGACGAGGCCGTCGCGCTCGCCAACGACACCGAGTACGGGCTCGCGGGCGCCGTCTGGACCACCGACGCGGGCCGCGCCCGCCGCGTCGCGGGACGGCTGCGGCACGGCACCGTCTGGATCAACGACTTCCACCCCTACCTCCCGCAGGCGGAGTGGGGCGGCTTCGGGAAGAGCGGCGTGGGGCGCGAACTGGGCCCGGCGGGCCTCGCCGAGTACCGCGAGACCAAGCACGTCTATCAGAACCTGGCGCCGAAGCCGGTCCGCTGGTTCGCGGGCCGACCCCAGTGACGTAACCCCCCACCCCACACAGCACTTGCCTCTGCACCCTGGAGCACCCCCATGCACGAAAGCACTCACGAGAACGCGTCCGAGAACACGTACGACTACGTCGTCATCGGCGGCGGCACGGCAGGCTCCGTCATCGCCTCCCGTCTCACCGAGAACGCCGACGTGACGGTCGCCGTCATCGAGGGCGGTCCCAGCGACGTCGGCCGTGAGGACGTCCTCACCCTGCGCCGTTGGACGGGCCTGCTCGGCGGCGAACTGGACTACGACTACCCGACCACCGTGCAGCCGCGCGGCAACTCGCACATCCGGCACAGCCGGGCCCGCGTCCTCGGCGGCTGTTCGTCCCACAACACGCTGATCGCCTTCAAGCCGCTGCCGTCCGACTGGGACGAGTGGGAGGCGGCGGGCGCCAAGGGCTGGGGCGCGGTGCCCATGGAGGCGTACTTCGCGCGGCTCCTCAACAACATCGTCCCGGTCGACGAGAAGGACCGCAACGCCATCGCCCGCGACTTCGTCGAAGCCGCCCAGGGCGCGCTGGGCGTGCCCCGCGTCGAGGGCTTCAACAAGAAGCCGTTCACCGAGGGCACCGGCTTCTTCGACCTCGCCTACCACCCCGAGAACAACAAGCGCTCCAGCGCGTCGGTCGCGTATCTCCACCCGGTGATGGACGAACGGCCCAACCTCACGCTGCTGCTGGAGACCTGGGCCTACCGGCTGGAGCTGGAGGGGACGCGCGCCACGGGCGTGCACGTGCGCGCCAAGGACGGCACGGAGAGCCTCGTACGGGCTCGGCGCGAGGTCCTGCTGTGCGCGGGCGCGGTCGACTCGCCGCGACTGCTGCTGCACTCCGGGATCGGGCCCGCCCACGACCTGGCGGAGCTCGGCGTACCCGTCGCGCACGACCTGCCCGGCGTCGGCGAGAACCTGCTCGACCACCCCGAGTCGGTCATCGTCTGGGAGACCGACGGGCCGATCCCGGAGAACTCGGCGATGGACTCCGACGCGGGCCTGTTCGTGCGCCGCGACCCCGAACAGGCGGGCCCCGACCTGATGTTCCACTTCTACCAGATCCCCTTCACGGACAACCCGGAGCGGCTGGGCTACGAACGCCCGGCGCACGGCGTCTCCATGACCCCCAACATCCCCAAACCGCGCAGCCGCGGCCGCCTCTATCTGACCAGCGCCGATCCATCGGTCAAGCCCGCCCTCGACTTCCGCTACTTCACGGACGAGGACGACTACGACGGCCGCACCCTCGTCGAGGGCATCCGCATCGCCCGCCGCATCGCCCGCACCGAGCCGCTCGCCGGCTGGCTCAAGCGCGAGGTGTGCCCCGGGCCCGAGGTCACCGACGACGAGGAGCTGAGCGCGTACGCCCGTCAGGTCGCGCACACCGTCTACCACCCGGCGGGCACCTGCCGGATGGGCGCAACGGACGACCCACTGGCCGTGGTCGACCCCGAGTTGAGGGTGCGCGGCCTCGACGGTCTGCGGATCGCCGACGCGTCCGTCTTCCCGACGATGCCCGCCGTGAACCCGATGATCGGAGTGCTCATGGTCGGGGAGAAATGCGCCGAGCTGATCGGGGGCGGTGCGTGATGAGTACGACCACCGGCACCCCTGCCCGTACGCCCGCCAGTACCCCCGGTTCCGCCGACGCCGTCTTCTCCGTCGACGGCCTGTGGAAGGTGTTCGGGCCGAAGGCCGAGCGCGTCCCCGCCGACCCCGGGCTCGCCGCCCTCGACCCCGCCGAACTCCGCTCCCGCACCGGCTGCACGGCCGCCGTCCGGGACGTCGGCTTCGACGTCCGCAAGGGCGAGGTCTTCGTCGTCATGGGGTTGTCCGGCTCCGGCAAGTCCACGCTCGTCCGCTGCCTCACCCGGCTGATCGAGCCGACCGCGGGCGCGATCGTCATCGACGGCGAGGACGTACGCGCCATGGACAAGAACCGGCTGCGGGAACTGCGCCGCCACCGCGCCGCGATGGTCTTCCAGCACTTCGGCCTGCTCCCGCACCGCTCGGTGCTCGACAACGTGGCGTACGGCCTGGAGATCCAGGGCATCGGCAAGGCCGAGCGCCGGAAGCGGGCCGCCGAGGTCGTCGCCAAGGTCGGCCTGGAGGGCATGGAACAGCGCCGGCCCGCCCAGCTCTCCGGCGGCCAGCAGCAGCGCGTCGGACTCGCCCGCGCGCTCGCCGTCGACCCCCAGGTCCTGCTCTTCGACGAGCCGTTCAGCGCGCTCGACCCGCTGATCCGGCGCGACATGCAGGAAGAGGTCGTCCGGCTGCACCAGGACGAGGGCCGCACGATGGTCTTCATCACCCACGACCTCAACGAGGCGCTGCGCCTCGGCGACCGCATCGCGCTCATGCGCGACGGCCGTGTCGTCCAGCTCGGCACCCCCGAGGAGATCGTCGGCTCACCCGCCGACGACTACGTCCGCGAGTTCGTCCGGGACGTACCGCGCGAACAGGTCATGACCGTCCGTACGGCCATGCGGGCCGCGTCCGCCGCGGAGGCCGCCCGGGGCCCGGCGCTCGCACCCGACGCGACCGTCTCCGAGGCCATCGAGGCGGTGGCCCGCTCGGGCGACCCCGCCCGCG
>LRTP01000577.1 GCA_001550305.1 Streptomyces diastatochromogenes | reverse complement strand
GAGGTCGGCGGCGTGCCAGGCGGCGAGCGGCGCGGCGCGCATCGCTGCACCGTTACCCCAGGAGCCCTGGCCGCCGAACTGCCCAGCGACCACCTCGCGCCAGGGCTCTCCCGCGCCGATCCGGCGGAGCACGTCGTGCATCGAGGCTCCGTAGCCGCGATGCGTGTCGCCGGCGTAGGCGGCCGCGAAGCGCCCGGCGAGGCGGTCCTGGTCGACGGCGCCGCCGCCAACGGCGAGTTCCTGGACAAGGACGACCGCCTGGGCGGTGTCGTCACTCCACCGCCACAGCGGTTCCGCGGGCAGAGTCCGCGCTTCCAGGGCCGCCGGGCCGTTCCGGCGCAGGATGGCGAACCACTGGTCGCCGAATGCGTCCCCGAAGGCGAGTCCGTGCAACGAGTCCAGCACGGCGGCAGGCATGGTGATCATCGTGGCAGTTTCGCAGCGTGGCGGCGCCGCCGCACCCCGGTTTCTGTGCGGGCGTGCTCGGTGGCCTGATCGACGGCGTCCGCGGCTCGGCCTCGCCGGCTGACCCATGCCACCCAGATACATGACCGGCGCGATCATCTCCGGGCGGGGCTTCTTGGCTTGGCCATCTCCCCGACAAACCACCCACCGCCCATGCTCGTTGCCGCCCCGTCTCACGTAGAGCGGCTGGATGACGGGACCGAGGTCAAGCTCGGGGTGTTCCTGCCGAACACCAAGTCGAGGCGCGCCAAGCTCAGCGCCAACAAGCTTCAGGTGCTGGCCGACCTCGGGCTGAAGTGGGCAGTGGCCTGGCACCGGGCTACCGTCGACCTGACGATGGCCGGCTCCGGGCCGCCGCCCTTCACCGCCACGAGGTGAGCCGGATCAGGAGTCGGTTCACCACTGGCAGTGAACGTGCTTAGCGTGATCCGGGTCTCCGGGACCGAGGACCAGGTTGGCCCCCAGCTTGTGGCACGCGGTCATGAGCGCATGGTGTGCGGCACCCTTGCCCACATGACGGCCGTTGATCCAGGTCACATCCACTGCACGTCCTTGGTAGTGCTTGGACCCACTGCTGTGACGGCCGCCAACGAACTCGGAGACCTGAAACTTGAAGTGGTACTGCGTGTTGAGCTTGAGGACACCGTTGAGCATCCGCGCGTTCAGGGCGACCCGCGCTCCCCTGTTGTGACCCCACGGACTGGTCTTGGCCAGGCGCCCGTTCGCGGTGTCGACCAGGTTCTGCCTCGGGAGAGAGGCGCGGTCGCTGCCGCCGACGTGCGCCCCCGCGTAGGTGATTCCCTTGTTGTTCAGAATGGCACGGGCCAGCCGAGCCGACTCACTGACAAGCTTCAGAGGGGTGTGGTGCTTTGCTGGCGTTCCATGCTGCCCAGGCCCAGGCTGAGCTGCTGCGACCGTCCCGGTGGTGAAGGCAAAGGCGGCGGCCGTCACGGCGACGGCAGCACGAAAACGGTTAAAGCGCACGGATGTTGGCTCCTCCTGCGTGGTGGAACTGGCCACAAGAGAAGATCAGAGTGATCGTGCCCTCCTCAAGGATCTGGAAAGCCCTCCACCTGATCGAATGACGTCCTCGTCAACGCACCATGCGCCGTTACCCCGACCAGGGCCCTGTGACGGTCCCCAGGGCCCACATAGAGCGGCTGGAGGACGGGCCGGAGGTAAAGCTCAGGGCGTTCCTGTCGAACGCGATGTCGAGGCGCGGCAAGTTCACCGCCGACAAGCGCCCGCCGTCGGCGCCGGTGGTCACGAGACGGGTGGTTCAGCCAGGAGAACGACCCGATCGCTCTCCACATCGAACCCGAGCACGGGATGCCCGTAGTCGCCCTCCGGATCCATCAGCACCGGCTTGCCCAGCCGCCGCCCGATCGCCCGTAGGAAACCGCAGAACACATCGAGTCGTTCTCGCCCCTGAAGCTCCCGCAGATCAACATCGAAGTCGATCTCTTCAGCCGCATGGAAACGGAAGATCGCCAGCACCTCGTCCACCGGCCAGACCCGCAGCTCAGGGCACTCCGCGTCAGTCGGGCGGGAGAGCACTGTCTCCGCCCGGGGCACGGGCAGTGCCGCGTCGCCCTCGGAGTACTGGCACTTCCAGCCGCTCTCACCAATCAAATCGAGGACCGCCTGCCAGTCCTCCATCGAGGTATCAGGGACACGCACGTCCGGCAGTGACCCCATCAGGTCAGGGTCGAAGAGGTACGCGACGTCATCCCACAGCAGCTCAGACACCCCGCCATGCTGCCTGGCACCCTGCCCCGCCGCAGACCGTTTTCCCTTGACGAAATACATAGGAGCACCCAGTAGCGGGCGTGGTCGTCCAGGACCCGGTGGAGGTCGCCGACATCGGCCGCGCCGATCCCGAATGGCATGCTCCGAGCCTCGCAAACGCCCATGGCCACCGGGCCCAGCTGGTCAGCCCCTGCGGCGGCGGGCGAACAGCACCGCTCCCACGCCGAGTACGGCGAGGGCCCCCGCGGCCGCGGCGAGGGGGACGGTGGCGTTCGAGGTGCCGGTCTCGGCCATCTCCCCGTGGGTGTCCGACGGCGCGGCGGGCGGAGCGGACGTGGTGGCGGGCGGCGTCGTCGGGGCGGCCGTTGCCACGTCCGTCGGTGAGGGAGTCGAGGTCGGCTTGGTGGCGCTCGGCGTCGGCTTCGCGGTGGTGGGCTTCGGGGTGGTGGGCGGGGTCGGGCTGGTGGCTGTCCGTTGGATCCGGAAGGTGTCGTTGCCGTAGGCGACGCCCGCGCAGGCGACTTCCTTGCCGGTGTCCGGGAAGCGGTAGACGTCCGCGAAGGTGCCCGTGAAGGCGAACTCGGAGCCCCCGGGCATCTTCGGCACGTCCTTGACGACGCGCACGCGCAGCTCGTACGTCCTCGTCTCGCCGGGCTTCAACGGAGGCGCGTCGATCCTGCCGGAGCCGTCCAGCGGCTGCCACCCGCCGTCCGCGGTCCGTGCCTCCACCTTCACGAAGTCGCTCATGTCGGCCAGATCCGGGTCTTCGGTCTGGAGCCAGGGGTAGGCGCTCGCCACGACCGCCGGCAGGTCGCGCTTGCCGACGTTCGTCACGGAGCCCCGGGCCGGCTGCCAGTCGCCGCCCGCCATCAGCACGGTGGCCGCCACGTCGACCGAGGCCGTCACCTCGTCCTGCTCGTAGCCGCCGTAGGCGGTCGACACGTCGGTGCACGCGGGCAGAGACCCAGGGTCCTCCGCCGCCCGGGCTGCGGGCGAGCCGGCGAACAGGGCGACGGAGGCGGCGGCCGCGATCACGGCCGGACGGAACTTCATGGAAGGGGTCCTCACGGTGCGGGTGGGAACATCGGGACGTTGCTTGCCGTACACCGAGAAGACACCCCACAAGTGCCCAGGGTTGTACGCTCACCCCTCGGCGAGCAGCGGTCCCCAACAGATCGGCACTGTTCCCACGAGAGAACGCCTCATACCGGCGATCAACGAACCTGATCCCTGATGCCTGATCAACACAGATGACAGGGCCTGACCACCCAGCCCACTACCTGACAAAACCGCAGATCAGACCCACACGCCAAAGCACGGCCCACACACACGCCCACCATCGAGGAACCCGCACCAGCGCGGCTCCGCCCCCGGCCGGATGCTGCCGGTGGACGATGCGCCTGCCCGCCACCAGCCTGGATGGCCGACGGGAAGGGAGGCATCCGGACGGTTCCCACGTTCACTGCGGATCGATCGACGGATGAGGTGCCCGACTTTGCCCCTGCGGCCTCGCCACGCCTACGCCGCAGGCAATCAACGTGGCCTCCCGACCGGCGACTTCAACCGGCCCAGGAGTCACTCCACTCCCCACCTCGGGGAGCGAAATGTGCACCGCAATCCAGCCCACATCCGCCAGGTTCGAGCTGGTGGATCTCTTAAGGGGCTTTACACGCCGGTTCCTCACGTGCACCTTTCCGTCTTGCTTGCCGGACCCGCGCCGTCTGGCAGTGCCAGCGCGTCCCGTCGTTGTCGGGGCTGCTTTCCGTCCTCACCGGCATCTCCCGGCTCGAACTCCTCCCAGCTTCGCCGTGCTGCTGCGACAGCACGGCGGCGGAGTCCTCTCACCTCCGCTCGATCCCACAGCGCCTCGTGGCGCACGAAGTCGCAGATCCAGGCCCTGGACCGGTCCCAGCCGGCGCTGCCGATGATGCCGGGCATGCCCGAGCGGCGCACCCACGACTACGTGCGCAACGGCCTGACCACGCTGTTCGCCGCGTTCGGTGTCGCCGCGGGCGAGGTCATCACTGCCCTGCACCGCCGGCACCGGGCCGCGGAGTTCAAGAAGTTCCTGATCCGGATCGACAAGGAGCTGCCCGCTCAACTGCGGGTCCACCTGATCGTGGACAACTACGGCACTCACAACACACCGGCGATCAAGTCCTGGCTGGCCAAACACCCGCGGTTCGAGCTGCACTTCACCCCGACCGGCTCCTCATGGATGAACCAGGTGGTGCGACACGAAGTCGCTTGAGAAGAGTGGTAATCACCAAGGAGGTTCGACCGATGTCGAAGGTGTAGGACCCGAGCCAGTGTGCAAGGCTCGTTCCCGCCTCAGCGTGCGTCGCGAGTAATCGCGGGGTGCGAAGCCTGAGGAAGTGCCCAAGGAACCCCGTTCCATCCGGGGGTTACAGGCTGGGAAATGCCGGACGGGTGAATGCGAATGAACCCTTGATGATGCCTCGTCATGATCACTCTCGCCGATGGGTTGTTTCAGCGGGAGATAGGGACTGGCCGTTGGAAAGCGGCAGGCGCCGACTGGAGATACTTGACCGGTCGGGAATACACCGCCGTCCCCGGGGTGCAGAGGGCACCCTCCCCGGCAGCATCTCTCTCATGCGGAACGTGACAACCCCGATGGAGTCCAGGCAATACAGTTTCTGGCCTGGTAAGCCAACCGCAAGGAAGGCCCAACTCTCCAGCGGGCGCAGGAAGACCCAGCAAGCGAATGCCGGTCGCCGAAAGGCAGCAGGAAACCGGGAACCATATCCCGACACCTCCGTCGGCGGTCCCCGCATAACTGGCCGGATAGGGGCCGATACCCCGACCTGAAAGGGTGCTGACGTGGGTCTGGTGAGCTTGTGAAGGCACGATGACCGAAGGCACCGGAACCGAAGGGCAAGTTGGACGCCATGACGACACACGCGGTCGGGACGGCGCAAGCCGCAGCGACCGTCGTCGGGATGGCGAACGGACCGGAGGACGAGATCACCGACTGGCCGTCGATCGACTGGCGGAGGGTCGAGGACGACGTACGGCGTCTGCGGCAGCGCATCTTCACGGCATCGCAGGCAGGAGACCTGGCCAAGGTCAGGAATCTGCAGAAGTTGATGCTCCGCTCCCGCGCCAACACACTCGCGAGTGTGCGGCGGGTCACGGAGGTCAACGCTGGCCGCAAGACGGCGGGTGTTGACGGGAAAGTCGTCCTGCTGCCCCAGGAAAAGGCCGAGTTGGCCGACTGGGTCCAGCATGGCGCGGCCCCGTGGAAACCCAAGCCTGTCAGGCGGGTGTATATCGCCAAGGCAAATGGAAAACAGCGTCCGCTCGGAATTCCTGTGACCGCTGACAGATGCCTTCAGGCTCTGGCGCTGCATGCATTGGAGCCCGAGTGGGAGGCACGGCTGGAGCCGAAGGTCTACGGCTTTCGTCCCGGCCGTGGCTGTCATGACGCGATTGTGGCCATCCACACGACGGCGTGCGGCAAGACCGCCAAGCGCCTGTGGGTGCTCGACGCCGACTTGAAAGCGGCATTCGACCGAATCGACCACGAGTACCTGCTCGCGTCGCTGGGTTCGTTTCCCGGGAGGGGAATGGTCGCCGGATGGCTGAAGGCCGGTGTGGTCGAGAAAGGTTGGTTCACCCCCACGGTGGAGGGAACTCCTCAGGGCGGGGTGATCAGTCCCGCGTTGTTGAACATCGCTTTGCATGGAATGGGAGAGGCCGCTGGAGTCCGCTACCAGACTCTCGGCAGTGATGCCGCGATTTTGGCCCGTGATTCTCCGGTTCTGGTCGTCTATGCCGACGACCTTCTCGCCCTGTGCCATTCACGGGAACAGGCCGAGCACGTCAAGGCACAACTGGCTGCGTGGCTCGCGCCCCGGGGACTGGCTTTCAACGAGGACAAGACACGCATTGTCCACCTCGATGAGGGCTGTGACTTCTTGGGGTTCAACATCCGACGCTATCGCGGCAAGTTGCTGACCAAGCCGAGCGACGCGGCCCTGCGGCGGATCCGGGAACGGCTCGCCGCCGAGGTGCTGGCCCTGCGAGGGGCCAACGCCGACGCGGTAATCGCCAAGCTCAATCCGATCATCAAGGGCTGGGCCGCCTACTACCGGATCGGGGTGTCCAAGCGGGCGTTCAACTCGCTGGACGCCTACGTGTGGAGGCTGGTCTACAAGTGGGCCAAGTTCTCCCACGCGAACAAGTCGAAGCGCTGGGTGACCGACAGGTACTTCGGCATGTTCAACCCGTTCAGGCATGACAGGTGGGTGTTCGGGGACCGCACCAGCGGTTTCTACCTCTACAAGTTCGCCTGGACGCCGATCGTCCGGCACCGGATGGTGCCAGGAACGGCGTCGACCGACGATCCCACCCTGGCCGACTTCTGGGCCAAGCGGCGTCGCCGCGGCAAACTCCCACTGGGCAAAGGCACCCTGCATCTGCTGCAGAAGCAGGACGGCCGATGTCCACTCTGCGAAGGGCTGTTGCTGCACGCCGACCACGAGCCGCAAACTCCCGACCAGTGGGAACAGTGGCTCAAGGTCACCCGCACGGCGATCCGGAAACACGCGATCATCGCCGATGCGGGCAACGGCAAGCCGGACAAATCCGCCGCCCCACGTCTGATCCACACCCACTGCCACCGCCGGCTGATCACCGGCATCGGCAAGACGCCAGCACTTCTGACCAGCCTGCGAGTCATAGAGCTTGCTTGAGCCGGTTGCCTGGAAATCGGGCACGGCCGGTTCTGAGGGGGGACCGCTGCAGCAATGCAGCGGTCCTACCCGACGAGCGGTGGTTCGGCTACCTGGCCCACCAGATGATCCGCCGCGGCGCACACAAGAACATCCAGGCCCTGGAAGCCGACATCCGGGCATGGGTCAAGGACTGGAACGAAGCCCCCAAGCCGTTCATCTGGACAAAGACAGCCGAAGAGATCCTCGACTCCCTCGCCCCGATTCTGCCGACGGATCTCCGGCGCAGGAAACTAGTCGGCCAGGGCCGGGGACGCGGGCTTCTCCTCGGGGGCGGGCTCGGTGCCGGTGACGATGCGGCGGATCGTCTCCAGCGGCAGCTTGGGTGAACCGTCCGTGTACAGAAGGCCGTTGGTCTCCTGGGCGGTGTCCATGAACTGCGTGTAGCAGAAGCCCGCGACGATCGGGCTCTTGTGGAGCACCCCGAAGATGTCACCGAGCAGGGCGGCGTACTCCGTGTCGGAGGTGGTCCGCGTGTACGAGAACTCGTCCTCCTCGGCGCTCACGGACAGACCGCCGAACTCCGTGACCATCAGCGGGGCTTCACCGGCACGGTAGCGCTCCGTCTGCCGTGCGTCGAGCGACAGGGTCCGCCCGGCCGGGCCGGGCGACGCCAGCAGCGCCTCGAACCCGGCGGCGTCGCCGTAGCGGCGGGTGAGCAGCTCGGGGTCGGAGGAGTAGTCGTGCACACCCATGATGTCGCTGTCGGTGTGCTCCCAGCCCTCGTTGGACATGACCGGGCGGGTCGGGTCCAGGGCGCGGGTGAGGTTCGCGAGCGCGACCGTGTAGGCCTGCTGCGCCGGGTCGTTCGCGATGTCGGAACAGCCCCAGCTCTCGTTGACGGGCACCCAGGTGACGATCGAGGGGTGGCTGCGGTCGCGCCGCACCATGTCCAGCCACTCACGGGTGAGCAGTTCCACGGCCTCGGCGCCGTACTCGTAGGCGGCCCCGGCCTCGCCCCACACCAGCAGGCCGAGCCGGTCGGCCCAGTACAGGAAGCGGGGGTCCTCGGCCTTCTGGTGGACACGGACCGCGTTGAAGCCCATCGCCTTGATCAGCTCGACCTCGCGGCGCAGCTCGGCGGTGCCGGAGTTCGCGATCAGGGTGTCGGGGCGGTAGCCCTGGTTGAGCACCGAACGCACATAGTAGGGGCGGTCGTTGAGCAGGAAGGCGCCCCGGCCGACGCCGGCGCTGCGCAGGCCGACGTAGCTGTCGACGGTGTCGAGCACCTCGGAGGTGGCGGCGTCGCGGACGGTCACCCGCGCGTCGATCAGTGTGGGCCGCTCGGGGCTCCACAGCAGGTCCTCGCGGTCGATGCCGTTGCGCAGGGCGGGGACGACGAGGTCGATGCGGCTGCGCGGGGTGCGTACCGCGGAGGTGGACTCGGCGAGCACCTCGCCGTCGTGGCTCAGCACGATCTCCACGTTCACCGGTGCGGCCGGCACCGAGGCCAGGGTGATCTCGGCCTCGACGCCGCGCGCCGGGTCGGGGATCCAGGCCAGGTCGGTGACGTGCCGACCCGCGACGGTCTCGGTCCACACGGTCTGCCAGATGCCGGTGGTCCGCTCGTACCAGACCGCGTGCGGCCGGTCCTGCCAGTCCTGCTTGCCGCGTGGCTGTGCCAGGTCGACCGGGTTGTCCTCGGCGCGGACGACGAGCACGTGCGCGTCGGCGCCGGGACGCAGTGCATCGGTCACGTCGGCGGTGAACGGCGTCTGGCCGCCCAGGTGCTCGGCCACCAGCCGGCCGTCCAGCCAGACCTTGGCCCGGTGGTCGACGGCTCCGAAGTGCACCAGCGCGCGGTCGCCGCCGCTGACGGCGAGAACGGCGTGAGGTATGCGCCGGCGGTACCAGACCACCGCGTGCGGAGCGGTCTCGCCGATGCCTGAGGCGGGGGCCTCGGGCGGGAACGGGACGGTGATCTCCCGGTCGAACGCACCCGTCGCCTCCTCGGAGAACCACGCGTCGCGCTCGCCCTCGCCGGCGTCGTCGTACCCGAACTCCCAGACGCCGTCGAGGCTGTGCCACCGCTCCCGCCGCAGGATCGGCCTCGGATACGTCCCGTCCTGCTCGCTCGCGCTCACGGATCCTCCTCCTGCCTTTTCCGGAATTCCCGGCATAGGCGTTTCTACGACTTGAAGCCCTGCCATCATGAGTGATCGTTTGCATCGATGCAAGACCCTGGTGAGATGCGACGCTGGGGCGGGGCCCCGGTGCGGCAGACTCTGAGAGCCTGCCGGGCGCCCGATCAAGGCCAACCGGCAGGCCTTGAGTACCGACGCGAAGGGAAGGAGGCCCCAATGGCCAGAGTGCGGATGCGGGACGTGGCCGAGCACGCCGGGGTGTCGGTGCGGACGGTGTCGAACGTGGTCAGCGGCTACTCGCACGTGAGCCCGGAGACCCGCGCCAAGGTGCAGCGCTCGCTCGACGAGCTCGGCTACCGCATGGACTACCTGGCCCGCGGCCTGCGCTCGGGCCGCACGGGCTTCATCGCCCTCGCGGTGCCGTTCCTCGCCGAGCCCTACTTCGCCGAGCTGGCCCAGGCGGTCATCCGGGCCGCGGGCCGGCGCGACATCACGGTGCTCGTCGAGTCGACCGCGGGCGACAGCGAGGTGGAACGGCGGATTCTCGAGGGCGGTCTGACCAATGTCGCCGACGGCGTGCTGCTGAGCGCCCTGACCCTGCCGGCCAGCGACATCGCCGCCAAGAAACCCGACTTTCCGCTGGTGATGCTGGGTGAGCACAGTGTCGGCGACCAGTTCCCGCGGGTCGGCATCGACAACGTGGCGGCCTCCCGCACCGCGGTCGAGCACCTGCTGGAGCAGGGCTGCCGCTGGATCGTCGCGCTCGGCCGCAACGGCAGCGAGAACGGCCGCCAGCGCACCGAGGGGTACGAGCAGGCGATGTCCGCGGCCCGGGTGCGGAGGGTGAACTGGCTGGTCGTACCGGTCGAGGACTGGACCAGGGACCAGGGTTACGCGGCCGTGCGGGACCTGCTGGAGGGCGACGGCCCGCTGCCCGACGCCATCTTCGCCTTCAACGACGCGCTCGCCGTCGGCGCGCTGCGGGCCCTGGACGCCTCCGGGGTGCGGGTGCCCGAGGAGGTCGCCGTCGTCGGCATCGACGCCATCCAGGAGTCGGCCTACACCCACCCGCCGCTCACCTCTATCGCCCCCGACCTCGACGCCATCGCCGAGCGTTCGCTGGCCCTGCTGGAGGAGCAGATGCGGTCCCCCGGGGGCCCCGCGGACGCCGCATCGGGCGAGGTCGCGCAGGCCGGAGCGGTCGCGGCGGGCCCCCAGGAGACCACGCCGTACCGGCTGGTCGTCCGGGAGTCCTCGCGCCGCGAGCCCGCGCCGGACTGAGCCGCAGGCCCGACGCGCGCGATGTGACGTCTGCCGCTGTGTGACCCCGTCGCGCTGGACGACGGCCCGGCAGGTGCAGGGTGGGCGCGTGGGGCGCGGCGCACACGCCTCCCTAGGTGCCCGATTTGCAAGGGTTCGAGGCGGTGTGGTCCGAGCTTTGACCGGCATGGCGAGGTGCGTGCGCCACCCCGGAACCACGCACTCCGCTGGTACGGAATCGGTCTCGGAGGGGTCGTGGAACTGGGCTCGGCGGCTTCGCGGGGGAAGGGCGGCGGGGTCGAGGCAGCGGCTCGGCGGACTCCTTCCCATGGATCTATTGCATCGTTGCAAAACGTGTGCGAAGGTCTGCGCCATCGAGTTCACATCGAATTAACGAGGTGAATACCCCTATGAGCGGAGCGATGGCTCGCCGACGGTTTATTGCCCTCAGCGGTGGCCTTGCCCTGACCGGAGGGCTCGCGGCGTGCTCCTCCCCGCTCGCGTCCGGCCTGACGGGCTCGCAGCCGAACACGGCGGATGTCATCTTCTGGAACCTCTTCACTGGTGGTGACGGCGCCAACATGGTGCTGATGGAGAAGGCGTTCCGGAAGGCCAACCCGGGAACGACGGTCGAGGCGACCATCCTGGGCTGGGGCAATCCGTACTACACGAAGCTGGCACTGGCCACCGCGAGCGGCACCCCGCCGGACGTCGGCATCACCCACCTCTCGCGGCTTCCGCTGCTGGCCGCCTCCGGCCTACTGGAGCCGATCGAGCGGACCCCCCTCGGGGAGCTGGGTGTCACCCAGGACAAGTTCACCCCGGCGGCCTGGAAGAAGGCCACCGTGGACGGCACGGTGTACGCGATCCCGCTGGACACGCACCCCTTCGTCCTCTATTACAACGTGGACATCGCCCGCAAGGCGGGCCTGCTGAACTCCGCCGGCGACGCTCTCGTGCCCCTCAAGGGCAAGGAGGACTTCGTCGACGCGGTGAAGGCGATGAAGGACGCGGGCGGCGCCCAGTTCGGCGCGGTCATGTCGATCACCGCCGATCCGTCCACGGCCTGGCGCTTCTTCAGCATGATCTACTCCGGCCTCGCCGGCCCGATCGTCACCGACTCCGGGACGAAGATTGCCATCGACGACGAGGCGATGCAGGAGACGGTCGCCTTCATGCAGAGCCTGACCGGTCCGAACCTGATGCCGAAGAACCTCACCGGCGCCGGCGCCAACGCCCTCTTCAGCACGGGCAAGGCCGGTTTCCTCTTCGACGGTGAATGGCAGATCCCGACGTACCGGGCGGTCAAGAACCTGAAGTTCAACGTGGTGCCGTTCCCGGCACTGCTCGGCTCGAAGCCGGTGGCGTACGCCGACTCGCACGCGCTGATCCTGCCGCGCAACGACCGCGGCGACGAGACCCGCACCCGCGACGCGGCAAAGTTCGTCAAGAGCCTCCTCGACAGCAGCGCGGTGTGGGCCGAGGGCGGCCACATCCCGGCCTGGCTGCCAACGCAGCACAGCAAGTCGTTCCTCGACCAGTCGCCGCAGCGCAACTACGTCGAGGCTGCCTTCAACGCCCAGTACGACCCGGTGGCCTGGTACACCGGCGCCGGCTCGGACTTCCAGGGCGTGATCGGCGGGACGGTCATCGAGGCGCTCACCGGGCGGATCACGCCCAAGGGCATGTCGGCCGCGATGCGCTCCGCCCTGAAGCGGTACACCACGTCCCGACCGCCGGTCACGATGAAGTAGGAGGCAGTCACCATGACGACCGTCGTCTCGACGCGACCGGCGCCCACCGCAGCCCGCACGGACCTCGCCGCCGACCAACCCACCCCGTCCGAACGCCGGGCGGGCAGGCTGCTCACCGCCCCCTTCCTCGTGGTCTACCTGCTCTTCCTGGTTGGCCCACTGCTCGTCGGCGTGGTGCTGAGCTTCTTCAACACCACCACCGTCAAGAGCGGCCTCGGGGACTTCATCGGCCTGTCGAACTACCGTGAGGTGCTCGGCGACTCCCTCTTCTGGGAGAGCATGTGGCATTCGGCGCTCTTCACCCTGCTGACCACTCCCCCGCTGGTGATCCTCGCACTGGGCGTCGCCATCCTGGCCTCGCGCATACGCCGCGGCCGGCTCTTCTACCGCATCGCCTTCTTCCTGCCGTACGTCGTGCCGTCCTCCGTGGTCACCCTGGTCTTCCTGTGGATGTACACCCCGCAGATCGGCCTCATTCCGAAGATCTTCGACGCCATCGGACTCCCGGTGCCGGACTTCATCGGCAGCACCTCGGGGGGCTGGACCGCCGTGGTGCTGATGACCGTGTGGTGGACGTTCGGCTTCAACTTCGTCCTCTACACCGCCGCGATACAGGACGTCCCCGCGGACGTCTACGAGGCGGCGGCGATCGACGGCGCGAGCCCCTGGCAGCAGATCCGCCACATCACGGTGCCGCTGCTCGGCCGGACCACCAGCCTGGTGCTGATCCTTCAGATCCTCGCCTCGCTGAAGGTGTTCGACCAGATCTACCAGCTGCTAGGCGGCGGACCCAACCAATCCACTCGACCGGTCATCGAGTACATCTACGACACCGGCTTCACGGCCTACCGGGGTGGCTACGGCGCTGCCGCCACCATGGTGTATTTCGTCATCATCGTCGCGATCTCGGCGGCCTGGTACGGGCTGCGGCGCCGTCGCGCGACCAGCAGCGCGGCCTGAGCGGAGGACCCATGACCACCATCACCCAGCCGCGGCCCGCCGAACCGAAGGGCGCGGTCAACGGCGCCAAGCTCTTCAACCGGCTCTGCGCCGTGTGCCTGACCCTGTTCGCCCTGATCTGGCTGGTGCCCTTCGTCTGGGCACTGATCACCTCGCTGCGCGACGACGCGTCCATCACCCAGAGCCCCACGTCGATCTTCGCCGGCGGCTGGTCGCTGGATGCGTACTCGACCGCCTGGGACAACCATCCGATCGGCACCTGGTACCTCAACAGTCTGGTGATCTCGGCGCTCGCCGTGATCTTCACGGTGGCCTTCTGCTCGATGGCCGGATTCGCGCTGGCCTTCCTGCGCTTCCGAGGCCGGGGTCTGGTCATGGCCGTCGCCACGGCCGGCCTGATGCTGCCGACCGAGGCGCTGGTACTGCCCCAGTTCATCGAGTACCGGTCGTTCCACCTGCTCGGCACGTTCTGGGCACTGGTCCTGCCGTCGGTCGCGGCACCGATCTCGGTGTTCGTCTTCCACTCCTTCTTCCGCGGCATCCCCACGGCGCTGATCGAGGCGGCCCGCATCGACGGCGCGAGCTGGTGGCGCATCTACGCCAACGTCTGCATGCCGATCTGCCGCCCGGCAGTCTCCACGGTCGCGATTCTCACCTTCATCAGCTCCTGGAACTCGTTCCTGTGGCCGCTGCTGGTCCTCAGCCAGACCAAGTCCCAGACCATCCCTGTGGGCCTCGCCTCCCTGGTGGACCCCAGTAGCCCCCAGTACGCCGAGGTCATGGCCTCCTCGGTCCTCGGCTTCATCCCGCTCATCGCGGTCTTCCTGGTCTTCCAGCGGCAGATCGTCCAGGGGATCGCCACGACCGGCATCAAGTGACGGACCCGACCCCGCCACCGCGGCGGTGCCACGCCCCACGCCGGGAGACCGGGACGGGAGACGGCACCGTCGCGGCGGCGTTCCCGGCCGGCCGGTCCCATCAACACGGGTTCAGAGAACGCGAGTTCGACCGAACCCCCGTGAGGCTGTTGCGTCATCGAGACACCCGTGCCCGCAGAGCTGTGACGGACCGGTCGATCACCGGGACGAGGCGGTCCAGCGTCGGCCGGCCAGCGAGAATCTGCGGCGTCCCCAGCGATATAACCGCCGCCTCCAACGCGTCTTCTACACCTCGGCGTTGTTCAGCATCCGCTACTGCGAAAACTCGCGCCGGCTTTACGATCGCAAGCGCGCCGAGGGCAAGCGCCGCACTCTGGCAACCCTCGCCCTCGCCCGCCGCCGTGTCAATGTCCTCTGGGCTCTCCTGCGCGATGGGCGGCGCTACCAACAGACGCTCCCCATCACCCAAGGCCACGAACTCAAGGGCGCGGAGGAAACTTCAACTCGCCTGCCAACTGGGGAGCTTGGGGATGCGAGATCGGGACCTCTGGTAGAAGCGGGAGACCGACTAAAGTCTTCCTGCCACGAGAGGTCCCGTTGTCAGGCCAGTCTGCCACCGCGACGCTCACCCGTACCATCACGGTTGCGGATGGTTTCTTCGCTCCCGGCCACCTGGGCAAGCTGACCCAGTACCTGCTCTTCGAGCTCGTCGATGACATGCTGGAACAGACACGAGCCGTGCAGCGCCGGCTGCGACAGCGGGGCTTCCACCTTGATCGTGGACACCGTTTGTCATGCAGCGATGGCCAGCGTAGTTGATCTCGGTTCGAAGGCGACCGGCGCGAGGTAGCCGATCGCGGAGTGCCTGCGACGGTGGTTGTAGAAGCCGAGCCAGCGGAAGACTGCGAGCCGGGCGACTCGTGGTTCACACCCAGCTCGGCGGCAACGCGCGAGACGAGCCGGCCCGACGAACGGGCCAACGCCACAGCGTCGGCCCGGAACTCCGTCGAGTACTTGCAGGTCCCCACCTGGGACTCCTCTCCCTGGACTCAAGATCCAGTGTCGAGGTGTCCACGATCAAGGTGGAGCGTCAACGGGGTCACCCCATCTGCCTGACAAGGCTCTCGGGCTCCTGCCTCGCCTGCACTGTGCGAGCCCCCCCCCGTCAGCCGCGGTGCGCGGCCACCGCGCCCGTGTACGCCTCCCTCGTCAGGTCTTCCGGCCCGATACCAAGGTCGGCGAGCACCACGCGGACATCGTCCAAGGCCGCGCTCACGTCGTCCTCGTCGGCGATCGTCTCGACCTCGAGGAACGTCCCATCGATCTCGGGGACGCGTACGAGGGTGGCGAGCATCTGCCGGCCGTGCGCCTCGAAGGCGTAGTTCCGGCAACGCTTCTCGAACGCGATGACCTCGACGTGGCCGAGGCCGCGCAGGATGGCGTGCGCCGCCTCGGCGTCCTCGACGCGGGTCTCGTGCTCGGGCTTCGATCCGGAGCGCTCGTCGACGGTCGCGTCCTTGAAGGTGAGCACCGTCCGCGTGCCGTCCGAGCCGTGCACCGTCCGTACGCGCAGCTCCTGGTCGGCCTTCTCCAGTGAGCCGTCCGGCCGGTCGTAGTACGTGTCACGGTACACCTCGACACGGGCCTCGGCGCGCTCGTCGAGCTGCCGCATTACCGCCTCGGGCGAGTGCACCTGAGCCTTCAACTCCGCCTCGATCACGAGCGGTTCCCCTCTCCTGGTCAGACCGTGCGCTGCGCGCCGTCGATGACCGCGTCGAACATCCGTCGGAACCCGCGGAACAGGGGCCCGTGCGGCGTCTCCATCACCTTGTACGTGGCGCTCTCGTGACCTCCCCACCCCGCATCGAAGGCACTGACGAACATGGTGGAGTCCGTGCGGATGAGTCGCCAAGTAGGCAGCATGCGGTACCGATGCACCTGAATGTCGCAGGAGTCGGCCAACTCGCGCAGCCGCGCCTCGGCCAGCCGCACGCCCCCAGCGAGGGACTCGGCGGACTCCCCGATCTCGGCCGCCCGCCGGGCCAGGGCGTCGCTGTCGGGGTCGAGGAGCAGCACCCGGACCACGGAGCCCCTTGCCGCCCTGGTCGCGCGGGAGATAGGCGCGCAGAAGGCTGTCGTTCAGCCCGATCAGGCCGAGGCCACGGACGGCGAGGACGTCCAGCTCCTGCGCCTCGCGGGCCTGCTGCTGGACCTCGTCGGCCGCGGAGTTCTGCGCGGCGTACACGCGGACGACTTCCGGGAACGCGGCGAGGTCGAACGCGGCGCCACCGGAGCGCTTCTCCCGGCTCGCGGCCAGGCCGAGCAGGTGCCGGGCGTCGTCGGGCATGAGCAGGCCGTCGGCGATCCGCTCGTACACGTCGAGACGGCTTACTTCCCTACGGCCGTTGATGATCTCGTTGACGCGGCCCTGCGCCATCCCGACCGCGGCTGCGATGCGGGCCTGGCTTACGCCTGTGTACTGCTGCGCGTACCGGAACAGGGCGCCCACGTTCCTCGCGCGCAGGGCCTGGCGCACCTCGGCGCGCTCCCATCCCCAGTCGGGCAGCTCGATCGATCCGAGTGTCGTCGTCATGGCGCAGCCCCCGGTATGCACAGACGCGATAGGAAGTGATCCCACGGTGAGATTACCGAGCGTCCCGTCACAACCCGAACCCGCGACCCGCAAGAGCTGCTCAACGCGGTCGCTCCGCACATCACGGAGCTGACCGTCAACATCTTCGACTCCGGTATGAGCATCTGGGACCGCGTGATCGCGATGCTCCTGCGCGATCACACGATGTTCCGCGCCATGGAAGAACACATCCTCGGCAACCCCTGGACGCAGTACTCCGGCCACGGCCCTGGAACCGAGCTGCTGGGCTCCCCCGAGTCTGCGCTGGAAACCGGCTGCGGCACCGGCCGTTCCCTCGCCCACCTCGCGCAACAGGGCGTCAAGGCCAACGGGGGTCGACCTGTCGCCGCGTATGGTGCAGCTCGTCGGCGACCGGTGGGCGCCGCTCGGAGTACGGATCGTGCAGGGTAGGATTCTCGGCCGACTTGCCGCAGATGAAAGCCAGTACGACGCGGTGTACTCCATCTTCGGGGCGGCCTGGTTCACCGATCCGTCCCGGCTCTTCCCGCTCGTCCGGGAGCGCTTGGTTCCGGGGGCGTCTTTGTGTTCTCCCAGCCGCCAGCCATCCCGGGCGCCTACGGCCCGCAGGGCATGCACAAGAGCAGGTTCGCGGGGAAGGCCATGTTCACCTACCGGTACAGCTACCGGCCCGCCGTGTGGGAGCACTTGCTGACCCGGGCCGGCTTCGCCACCGCCAAAGCGGAAGTCCTCGAGGTCCCGAAGCCCAGCCACATCGGCACGCGGATCGTCTCCGCCCGCGCTGAACCCTGCGCACAGGCCCCGGCCGGGCGGCGGCCCATACACTGCTCCTCAACCCTCGATGGTGGTCTCGTGCCCGACGGCCGCCCGCACGGCCCGCTGCACGGTCTCACGGCCTGGCAGCGGGCCGCCGTCGACTTCGCCCGCCAAGACCTGCAGAGAGCCCGGCGGGAGCATCTCGCCACGATGGACGCCGCCAGCCTGATCCTGCTCGTCGAGCGGCTCCACGGCCGCCTCCACGGCCTCCTCGACGAGATCACAGAGCAGGACTGCGAGCGCTCGTGATCCGTGCCAAATCGGTGCCATCACGGCACACAAACCGCATCCTCTATGCGGTTACACCCTCCATCCGCCTCGCCTCGGCGCTGCAGCACTTCGGCGCCACGGATCACGACCAGGGGTGCTCAGGCCCGGCACTTCGCCGCGGAGCTGGCGGCCCGGATTCCGTCACGGGACGAGTGAAAACCCGGTTGGTCGCTATTCTCGCCGTCCATACGGAGTAACACAGCTGGCGGAGGATAGTGCTCTAGGCAGAGTGGGGGCATGGAAGACACCGCGAGGAGGCCGGCGAGGTCTCGCAGGAGGCGACGATTCGAGGCCGTGCACAAGTGGACCGCGACGGCTGCTGCTGTCGGGGGATCACGCCGAAGATCGCCCGCCGCGGCACCCCGCACGGTTCCGGGCTGGGCAGGACCAGATGGGTCGTCGAGCGGACCTTCGCCTGGCTGCATCAGTTCAAACGACTGCGCATCCGCTACGAGATACGTGCCGACCTCCACCTCGCACTGCTCCAACTCGCCTGCAGCATCATCTGCTTGAGACGACTCCGAACCTCATTCTGAAACGATCAGTTAGCGGCCTATCGCAGTGCACTGTTCAGATCAACCGCGGGAGGAGCCAGATGGAGAGCCCGATCGAGGTAGTGCGCAGGTTTTGCGCGGCGTGGTCGGACAACACTGGGGCCGCCGAGCTGGCAGCATTTTTCACCGACGACGCCATCTACCACAACATCCCGCTGGCGCCGATCACCGGCCGGGAGGCCATCGCCAACACCATCACCTCGTTCATCCGCCCTGGCCCGCCAGGCATTGAGCACATCGAGTTCCGCGTCATCAACATCGCAGCCAACGGACCGATCGTGCTGACCGAGCGGGTGGACGTCTTCAAGCTCCCTGATAAATCGTTCGAACTGCCGGTCATGGGGACCTTCGAGGTCACTGACGGCAAGATCAACGCCTGGCGAGACTATTTCGACATGAACCAGTTCACCAGCCGGATGGGATAAGGCTGGACCTCATCAGCGCTCGAGTCCACCGGCAGCTTCAAGTTGGAATTCGCTCATTGACGTACCCGGCCCCTGGTAGCGGCCGGGCGGACAGGCTACGGGCGGAAGTCCCAGTATCCGGGCCTGGCTCGCGCGCTGGATCCGGTCGGTGACGGCGAGGAATCCGCTACTCACCCACCACGCCGCAGCACCGTGTGCCGAGGCGCGCTACTGAACTTGATTGGGTGATGTCGGTGCCGTTCGGCTGACAGCTGGTTGTCTGCACCGGCCGAAGGGCTTCGGCTGGCGCGAGTTCCGCGACCTGATCGTCCGCGCCCGTATCCAACTCGGGGGCCCGATCGTGCTGGTCTGGGACAACGTCCGCCTACCTGACGGCTGGCATGCGGGAGTTCATCGCCGCGAACGCCGAGTGGCTCACCGTGTTCCAGCTGCCCACCTATGCCCCGGACCTCAACCCGCGGGAAGGCGTGTGGTCGCTGGTCAAGCGCGACATCGGCAATCTCGCCGCGGCCGACCTCGGTCAGATCACCCGAGCCGTGAAGCGCAAGCTCAAGATGCTGCAGTACCGCCCCGAAGTGATCGACGGCTGCCTCGCGGGCACCAGTATGGCCCTTTGATCGAAGCAGCGCGCAGTCAAGAACAATCTGAGCGGTAGGCGAAGGGCCTGTCGGAGCAGCTGGTGCATTCGAACAGGTAGATGCCGCCCATGTCGCCGAGCATGAGCCCAGGGGGGCATTGGATCTCGGTGCGTTGTTCGTATGGAAGGTCCCAGATGGTTCCCATGGCCGGGGTGTCCTCGATGGGCAGCCACGTGCGCCAACTCTCGCCATCGAACTCGTTGCTGCTGATCGTCAGGAGATGCTCCATGCGCACACGGCATGTCGGGCACGTCGGCCAGTCGGGCTCCTGCGTCCACGTCGGATACCCGCCGACCTTGACGCCGTCCGACACGGAGAGGTGGGACCAGTAAGACCAGCCGGTTTCCTCCTCCAGCTGTTGGAACCCGGCTTCGAGCGCGTCGGCGACCTCGTCCGGGAGGTCCCAGTTGGGGTAGTCGGTGACACGCTCAGGGTGCAGGACGCACGGGTCCGGAAGGTAGTCGTTGTCAGCGCCGGTCGGGCGGGGTCGGTTGGCCGGCTGCAGGTCGCTCAGGGAGCCGTCTCGCCAATAGATCTCGGGGCGGGGAACGTAACCGTCCTCGTGATCGAAGGGGCACCACAACACCTGCAGCAGATCGGTGGCGCTGGGGAAGGCCAGGTCAGGCACGTCGGCCGCGAACAGCTGGAGGACCGGGACGAGCGGGATCGGTCCCTGGGCGGGAGGGGAGAACGCCGTGCGCGGGTGGTCGTCCTCGCAGTGGGGCCAGGGCTCCGAGAGCGGCCAGAGCACGGGTCCGCCGAGCGAGCTTTCCCGCGCGCTCGGATCGCCGAGGCGCGGATGCAGGCGAACGGCCGTCTTCCGATAGCTGGCCACCTCAGGGAACAGCGTCTCGACATCGAGCGGACGTGGCGGGGTGGTGCGAGCCATCGGAGTGCTCCTCACAGACCAAAGCGTTGGCTTGGCCACGGCCGAGGCCGCGGTGGGCTGAGAGTAGCCGCACGGTCCGTCGGATCCAGCAGCAGGCCCCATTCTCGGTCACGGGGCAGCGCGCGGTCGGCCCTGACAACACCCGACATCACGAGTTCAAGTTCAGTAGCTCAAGTTCAGTAGCTCACTGGAAAGGCGAGCTCCTCATCACCGTCAGGGGGAGATGCCAGACGGCCACCCGTCCCCCGTCTGCTCCGCGAGCTCCCGGTAAGCGCCGACCATCGCCGTGGCCGCACCGTTGGCGCTCCAAGTCGCACCTACGAGTCGGCGAGGGCCAGTCAAACCAGCGTCAGCCAGCACCGTTGGCACGAGCGAAGCAGCGTTGTGGCCATTTGCGATCACGGTCGGCAAGAGCGCATCGCCAAGGAGGCGGGCGTGGGCAGCGGCACCCAGGTCACGACCGTCATCTGACAGGACCCGTCTGAATCCGTCGGCTTGACGTATGCCGATATCGGCATACGATGGCGTCCATGGCACGAGCAGCGACGACGTCGGACGTCTTCAACGCGATCGCCGAGCCGCAGCGCCGGGAGATCCTGGTACTGCTGCGGGCGGGTGAGCGGCCGGTGACCGAGTTGGCCCAGGAGCTGGGGATGACCCAGCCGGGGGCGTCCAAACACCTGCGGGTGCTCCGGGAGGTCGGGCTGGTGCGGGACCGCAAGGCAGGCAAGCAGCGCCTGTACGGCCTTGACGCCCGCGGGCTGCGGCCGATCCACGACTGGACCGGCGGGTTCGAGCGGTTCTGGAACGAGAGCTTCGATCGGCTGGACGCGTACGTGCAGGACCTCAAGCAGGCAAGGCAGGAGGAGTGACCGATGGCAGCGACAGGACGGGACGCGCCGGAGCAGTCAGCGACGGACGACCGCGAGATCGTGATCTCCCGGGTCATCAGTGCCCCACGGGAGCTGGTGTTCGAGGCGTTCACCGAAGTCCGGCACCTGTCGCGATGGTGGGGACCGGAGGGGTTCACCACCACCACGCGGGCGTTCGAGTTCCGCGTCGGCGGGGAGTGGGACTTCGTGATGCACGGACCGGACGGGACGGACTACCAGGAGTGGATCTTCTGGACCGAGATCGCCCCGCCGGAGCGGATCTCGCTGCGGCACGGTGAGTCCCGCGGCGACCCGAACGCCTTCGAGTCGGTCCTCACGTTCGCGCCCGATGGCGCGGCGACCCGGATCCAGATGCGCACGGTGTTCCCCACCCAGGAGCTGCGCGACGAGGCGGTCGAGAAGTACCACGCGATCGAGGGCGGGCAGCAGACCCTGAGCAACCTGGCTGCCTACGTCACCGAGATCGTTCGGAAGGGAGTTGAGGACTGATGGCCGGCAAGGTGTTCTTCAGCGTGACGATGTCGCTGGACGGGTTCATCGCGCCCGAGGAGCGCATGGATGACCCGGATGCGCAGCGCTGGATGGCGCAGTGGATGGAGCTGCAGCAGTGGATATTCCCCCAGCGGTTCTTCCGGGAGAACCTGAAGCTCGGCGAGGGCGGCGAGGAAGGGCGCGACAACGACATCGCGCGGGAGACGTTCGAGCGCACCGGCGCGAGCGTGATGGGCAAGCGCATGTTCGACCTCGGCGAGCAGGCATGGCCGGAGGAGGCGCCGTTCCACACGCCGGTCTTCGTCGTGACGCAGGAGAAGCGTGACCCCTGGGAGCGGCCGGGTGGAACCACCTTCCACTTCGTCAACGACGGCATCGAGACCGCGCTCGACCAGGCCCGCGAGGCCGCCCGCGACCGGGATGTCCGCATCGCGGGCGGCGGCGCAACGATCCTGGAGTACGTGAACGCCGGCCTGGTCGACGAGTTCTCGATCGCGCTCTCACCCGTGCTGTTCGGCTCCGGAATACGCCTGTTCGAGGGCGTGGACGCGGGCCGCGTGGCCCTGGAGCCGGTCCGCGCGGAGCCGACGCAGCGGGTGACCCACCTGACCTACGCAGTCCGGGAGCGGTAACTGTCTCGACCTCAGCGCTCCCCCGCCGAGGTCAGCAGCGCGGTGAGATCCTCGACGCTCTGAGCGTCAGGAAGGGCGAGCGTTCGGGCCGCGATCTCGGCCGCGCGCTCCTCCGGGAGGGACCTCACGGCGTTGTCGTGGAACTTCCCCGCCCGCTCAGGCTTCGCCGGCGAGTCACCAAGGGCCCCGGCTCCCGCGCCGCCGGTGCTCGCGATGGCGTTCGAGCTCATCGAATCAGCACAGACCCGGTGGCGGGCCGTCAACGCACCCCCACCTCATCGCGCTGGTCCGTGCCGGCGCGGTATTCAAGAACGGCAAGCTCATCAATCGCCTCGACGAATCAGAGGGTGGTGATCAGCAAGTCGCCTGACACCCCGATCCGCAGGTCTTGACTATTCCTCGGGGCGCGCCCAGCAGCCCATGCGCGGCTGAGCGGCGAGGAACCAACCGGGCCTCTCAGTTCTCCAGGAAGCGCCGACGCCACCACCCGCACGCACCCCACGAACTTGCCAGAACGAGGTGAGGACTGAGGGGAACAGTCCGTCGATCGAATTCGGAATCGAGCCTGGAGACGAGCCTGCCAAGGTCTTCCCGAGCACCGCGGGGAAGCCACAGCAGCACGTCCTCCAGGCGGTCTCGCGCCACGAGAGGATCGCAGCACTCGCAGGCCATCACTGGATCCGGCAGCACGCGCCCTGGCTGATTCAGATACCACTGGCACTCGGCCAGGGCAGCAGCCACAGCCCCTGGCCATAGCCGGTCCTCTTCCAGCTTCCGGATCGCTACGCGAGTGGCCGCGGACACACCGCGGACCCGGCGAACAGGAATACCTCTTCCGGGCCGCCAACGCTTGGCGCGCAGCCCCTTCGGACGCCTACGTGGCATCGGCCTTTCGGATCAGCATGCCAGCATCCTGCCACGGACCGAGCTGCCTCCGCACGTGGTCATCGAGACCCGCACCACGGCAAGTGCTCTTACTTCTCACCGACATTCATGCGCCCTCCGGACGAACAGTCGGACGCCCGGAGACCATCGCCGAACGCGACCAACTCCAACTCAGACGCTGAACATGGCTTCAGAAGGGAACGGCCAGCCCGGCTTCTCGCAATCGAAGCAGTGCCGTGCCCATGCACTCGGCGACCGAGGCCCCGTCGGCCCTCATCCCGCCGTCCAGCGGCCCACCAGAAGCGGCAAATGTCCACGCCGGCTGACCGTCACGCATGCGCTCCGCGTCGACCCGGATCATGGCACCGACACCCTGCTCGCCGAGCCATTCCAAGACGAGCAGCGTCACGTCCTCGACGCCGCTGTCCAGGTCCACCTTGGGGCGCCGCCCCATTCCCTTGGCCATGGCCACAACCCTACTCAGCGTCCGGCCGGGCCTCGGCGCACGCTTTCAAGGCAGCTCGGACCATGAAGAGCACATCCAGCGCCTGTTCCACATTTCGTTGGCCTAGCCCACGACTGTCGGCCTCGACTGCCATCGTGAGGCGATGGTCTCCAGAGCGGCCAGGCACGCGAGCCTGGCTAGGGTCGGGGCATGGATCGCAGCAGCAGACAGTCGCACGACGTGTCCGCCGGGGAAGCGCGGGGAGAGGTGTCGCCCCGCGCCGCCCGAGCGCTGTGGTGGGGGTCGGCCGGTCTGGTGCTCACTGTCCTCGGGACCTCGGTGCTCGTCGCCGGCGCGGAGCACGGCTGGAGACTGCTCGTCGATGTGGCCCTGGTCGTTGTGCAGGTCTGTGCCCTGAGGTGGCAGGCGCGTGCCCCGGTTGCCGTACTGGCCGCGAATACGGCGACAGGGCTCGCGGTGTGGGCGCTGCTGCCCGCGGTGACCTTGACGGGGGCGCTGCTCGCGGCGCAGGTCTCGTTGTGTGTGCTGTCGGCCATCAGGCCGCGGCGGGTGTCGGTGGGAGCGCTGGCGGCGATGTGCCTGCCGGCGCCGCTGGCGTTCGGGGCGGGCGGTGCGGCGGGGCTGGCGGTCTATCTGCTGACGGTGGTTCTGGCGTGGACCGCGGGGCAGTGGCGCAGGGCGCAGCAGGAACGGACGAGGGCGGAGATGCGCCGGGCCGTGGTGGAGGAGCGGGTGCGCATCGCGCGCGAGGTGCATGACGTCGTGGCGCACTCTCTGTCGGTGGTGGTCATTCAGGCGGGTGCTGCGGACGATGTGTTCACCCAGCGGCCCGAACAGGCCCGTCAGGCGCTGCGGGCCATTGAGACGGGCGCCCGCTCGGCGCTGGGCGAACTGCGGTTGCTGCTGCGGGCGTTCGGGCCTGGTGAGGAGGAGGAAGGGGTCGGTGAGCAGCGGGAGCCGGGGCCCTCGCTCGCGCGCCTGGACGAGTTGGCCGACACCGTGCGCGCGACCGGCATGACCGTACACGTGCACCGCGAGGGCGCCTTCGACGGGCTGCCGGCCGCGGCGGACCTGGCGGCGTACCGGATCGTCCAGGAGGCCCTCACCAACACGCTGCGCCACGCGGTCGGCGCCGACGAGGTGAGTGTGCGCGTGACCGTCGAAGGGGAGCGCGTGAAGGTCACGGTGGTCGACAACGGGCGTACGCCGCACAGCCGTTCGGCCGCAGCGGGGGCGGGACGCGGTCTTGTGGGGATGAAGGAGCGCGCGCGGCTCGTGGGTGGCAGTCTGCGTGCCGGTCCGCTGTCCGGAGGCGGGTTCGAGGTGGCGGCGCTGCTGCCGATGGAGGACGTGTCATGACGCTGCGGGTGGTGGTGGCCGACGACCAGGCCCTGGTCCGTACAGGATTCCGCATGATCATCGACGCCCGGGACGACCTGGAGGTGGTCGGTGAGGCGTCCGACGGCCGGGAGGCGGTGCGGCTGACGCGGGAACGGGCGCCCGACGTAGTGCTGATGGACGTACGCATGCCGGTCGTGGACGGCATCGAGGCGACGCGGCAGATCGTGGAGTCGGGTAGTCGGGCGCGGGTGCTCGTGCTGACCACCTGGGACGTGGACGCGCACGTCGTCGCCGCGCTGCGGGCCGGGGCGAGCGGCTTCCTGCTGAAGGACATGCGCCCCGCCGAACTCGTCGACGCGATCCGCCTCACCGCGCGCGGCGACGCGCTGCTGGCACCGGCCGTGCTCAGCCGCGTCCTCGACCGGTTCCTGCGCACCATGCCCGACCCGGCGCCGCCGCCCTCCCTGCGGGACCTCTCCGGACGCGAGCGGGAGGTGCTCACCCTGATCGGGCAGGCGCTGTCGAACGCGGAGATCGCCGAGCGGCTGCGCCTGTCGGAGGCCACCGTCAAGAACCATGTCACCGCGGTGCTGCGCAAACTGGGCCTGCGCGACCGTGTCCAGGCCGTCGTCGCCGCCTACGACCAGGGCCTCGTGGAGCCGCGCCGTCCCTGAGGCACCACCTCCTCCTCAAGGAGGAGACCGGGCCGCGGTCCTCCTGCGTTCCCAGTGCCGGTCCGTTCCTGTGGCCGATCCGGGGCCGGGGTGCCCGGCCATAGCGTCGAGGGGTGAACGACGACCTGGCCTGCCTCATGTATCTGCTCGCCCACGACGACGCGGCCGAAGGCCCTTACGACCGTTCCCGCACGGAGCTGCTGGTCCGTGCCGCCGCCTTGATCGACCTCGCGCTGCGTGGCCGGCTGCGAGAGGACGGCGGCACGGTCACCGTGTCCGGCACGGAACCGACCGGCGACCCCGTCCTGGACGGGATTCTGCGTGACGCCCCCGGGCACGGCTGGAAGCAACTCGTGCGCCGCCACCGCAGGCGGACCCTGACAGAGGTGGAGGACCGGCTCGCCGTGGCGGGGCTCCTCACCGTGAGGGCACCCCGCACCCGCTTCGGCACCCGACGGTCGACGGTGACGGACCACGCCGTACCCGCGGCACTGCGGGCCCGCGTGTCCGCGGCGCTGCACGGGAACGGCCCCGTGCGGGAGATCCCCGCCGCCGACGCCGCACTGCTGGCACTGGCCGCGGCGAGCGGCATCCGCTCGGCCGTGTCACGCCAGGACCACAAGGCCTTCCGGGCCCGTATCGACGCGTGCACGGGATCCCTCGGCGCCCTCGCGCCCGGCCTGGAGAAGGCAGTACGCACCCTGCCGATGACCATGATCGCCGCACAGGGCGGCATGGGCGGCAGCTGACCGAACCGGGAGACCATGAACATGCACCGCGTCCTGACCACCCTGGGCTGCGCCCTGACCGCCGTACTCGCGACGGCCTGGTCGGCTCCGCCACCGACGGATCCCGCCGGGCCCGCCGCCACGACGGTACGCACGTCGGTGCCCGCCCAGTTCGCCGCCATCAGCACGACGGTCCGCACCCCCGACGGCCGAGTCCGCGGCACCGCCCGCGACGGCTACCGCACCTTCGAGGGCATCCCCTACGCGACACCCCCGGTCGGCCGGCTGCGTTGGACGCCGCCCCGCCGTCCGGCCCCCTGGTCCGGGGTACGGGACGCGACCCGGCCCGCGAGCGCCTGTCCGCAGCCGGCCGGTGAGGTGCCCGGCGGCAGCACCGACGAGGACTGTCTCCACCTGAACGTCACGACGCCTGACACCGCCGGACCGGCACACCCGCGGCCTGTGGTCGTGTGGCTCCACGGCGGCGGCTTCACCACCGGAGCGGGCAGCTCGTACGACGCCCACCGCATGGCCACCCGCGGCGACGTCGTGGTCGTCACCGTCAACTACCGCCTCGGCGCCCTCGGATTCCTCGCGCACAGCGGTCTGCCCGGCTCCGGCACCTTCGGACTGGCCGACCAGCAGGCGGCGCTGCGCTGGGTCCGCGCCGAGATCGGCGCCTTCGGCGGCGACGCGCACAACGTGACGCTGGCCGGCGAGTCGGCCGGCGGCTACAGCGTCTGCGCCCAGCTCGCCTCACCCGCCGCCGCGGGACTCTTCGACCGGGCGATCATCGAGAGCGGCCCGTGCACCGGCCGCCCCGACCGGCCCTTCGCCCCGTCCTCCATCCCCCTGAACACGGCACGCGCCAAGGGCGCGGCCCTCGCGGCACAGGTCGGCTGCGGCGCCGCCCGCGACGTGACGGCCTGCCTGCGACACGTGGACGTCGCCCATCTCCTCAGCGCCCAGGACACCGATCAACAGCCCGTGTACAGCACCCCGTTGCTGCCCAGTGACCCCGCTGCGGCCATCGCTGGCGGCCGCTTCCACCGCGTCCCCGTGCTCATCGGCAACACCCACGACGAGGGCAACGGCTGGGCCGCCGGGATCGTCCAAGCCGGCCATCCCGTCACCCCCGACACCTGGCCCGACGTCGTGGCCACCTTCTTCCCCTCCCCCGGTCAGGCGAAGAAGATCCTCCGCGAGTACCCGGTGCACCGCACCGACGGAGGACCGGTGTTCGGCGCGGTCATCGGAGATGCCAACTTCGCCTGCCCGACGGCGCGCACCGACGGCCTGCTCGGCTCCCAGGTGCCCGTCTGGCGCTACGAGTTCGCCGACGAACACGCGCCGCCGCTCACCCCCGGCACCCCTCCGTTCCCGCTCGGCGCCCCGCACGCCGGCGAACTGCCCTACCTGTTCGACCTGGGCGGCCGCCCCCGCCACCTGACAGCCGCGCAGAACCGGCTCGCCGACGCCATGATCGGCTATTGGTCCCGCTTCGCCCGCGCGGCCGACCCGAACGGTCCGTCGTTGCCACGCTGGCCCCGGCAGACGGTGGTGTCCCTGGCGCCGGACCACGTCGTCCCCACCCGTACGGCGGGGCACCGCCACCACTGCGCGTTCTGGAACACCCTCGGATGACCACGGACACGTGACCCGGCTCGGCTCAGGCCCGAGGGTCCGTCTCGTCGGCGTGGAACCTGCGCACCTCATTGCGTATGCGCGGGCCCCACTTGGTGAGGAGCGCCGTGACCTCCGGTGTGGCCACGTGCCGGTCGAGGGCCTCCTGGGACGCCCACTGCTCGAGCACCGTGACGGTTCCGGTCGCCGCGTCCTCCACGCAGAACGAGATCATCACGTTCCCGGGGTTCGCCGCGGCGAGCGGATACGACGTCGCCCGCGCCTCCTCGACGAACGTCTGGACGTCCTCGGCGGGGACGAACACCCGGCCGGCGATGATGACGGCCGTCCGGGCGTCGTCCTGGAGCTTGTTCAGCGAATTCATCGTTCTTCCTCGTCCTTCGTGTGCGATCAGGCGGTGTACTGGTAGACGGGGTAGGTGAGATAGCCCGCGTCGCCGCCCTGGTAGTACGTGGCCGGGTCGGCGGGCGCGAGCGGCAGGCCGGTGCGGAGCCGTTCCACCAGGTCGGGGTTGGCGAGGAAGGCGCGGCCGAAGCTGATCAGGTCCGCGCCCAGGCCGAGCCAGTGGTCGGCGGCGGTCCGGTCGGTCTGCTTCGGGCCCATCGGCACCACCGGGTTCATGACCAGGCTGCCCGGCCACGCGCGGCGCAGCCCGACCAGCACTTCCTCCTCGGCGGTCGCCTCCAGGTGTACGTAGGCGAGGTCGAAGCGGGCGAGTTCGGCGAGCAGGGCCGCGTACAGTTCCGGCACTTCGGTCTCCTCGACACCCCAGAAGGTGCCGCCGGGAGAGAGTCTGATCGCGGTGCGGGCCGCACCCCCGGTGTCCACCGCGGCGGCGACCGCTTCGACGGCGAAGCGGATGCGGTGGGCGATCGGGCCGCCGTAGGAGTCGGTGCGCAGGTTGGCGTTGGACGAGAGGAACTGCGAGATCAGGTAGCCGTTCGCGCCGTGCAGTTCGACGCCGTCGAAGCCGGCGTCGACGGCTCGCCGGGCGGCCTCGGAGTACGAGCGGGCCTGCTCGGGCACCTCGGAGAGGTCCAGGGCGCGCGGGACCGGCGCGGGCCGCGGCCCGGCCGGGGTGAACACCTCACCGACGGCCGCGACCGCGGAGGGGCCGACCGGCCGGAGCCCGGTGGTGTCGGGGTGCGAGACCCGGCCGCCGTGCATGATCTGAGCGAAGATGCGCCCGCCGTTGGCGTGCACGGCGTCGGTGACGGGCCGCCAGGAGGCCTCCTGCGCGTCGGTGTACAGGCCCGGGGTACCCGGGTTGGACTGCCCGACCAGGCTGGGCTGCACCCCCTCGGTGACGATCAGCCCGGCGGTGGCCCGCTGGGCGTAGTAGGCCGCCATGGACGGGGTGGCGAAACCCCCGGCCGCGGCCCGGACCCGGGTCATCGGGGCCATCACAACCCGGTTGGGCAGCTCCAGACCACCGAGACGGTAGCGGTCCAACAGCATGGTCGTGCTGGTCTTGCCGGTTATGCCGGAACTCCTTCGTACGGGGCGAGGGCCCGGGAAGAGTGTCGTGCGAGGGCGCCGCCGACGAAGCCGGTGGCACCGATGACCAAGACGTTCACAGCGGCCTTCCTCAGCCGGGCAGAGCGCTGAGCTCGCCGCCGTCGGCGAACAGGATGGAGCCGTTGACATAGCTGCTGGCCGGGCCGACCAGGAACGAGACGATGTCGGCGATCTCGTTCGGGTCGCCCGCCCTGCCGCGCGCATTGGTCCTGTCCAGGACCGCGGTGTGCTCGCCGAGCATCGCCGAGGTGCCCTCTGTGTGCACGGGGCCCGGAGACACGGCGTTGACCCGCACGCCGGACGGGCCGAACTCGGTGGCCCAGTAACGGGTGAGGATCTCCACACCGGCCTTCGAGGCACCGTACGCCGCGCCGACCGGAGCGGGCATACGCGCCGCACTCGACCCGACCAGCACGATCGATCCCTGTCCGCGCTGGACCATGCCAGGCGCCAGCGCGCCGACCAGCAGGAACGGGGCCCGCGTGTTGACCGCGATGTGCCGGTCGAAACTCGCGGCGTCGGTCGCGGCGGTCGGCGCGAACTCGTACAGGCCCGCGTTGCTCACCAGAATGTCCACGTCGCCGGCCTGCGAGGCCAGGCGCAGCGTGTCCTCGGCGTCGGTGAGATCAGCGGCGATGAAACGGGCGGCACCGCCCTCGTGCGCGACCTCCTTCACCAGGGCCTCGCCACGGGCCTGGTCCCGCCCATGCAACACGACCTCGGCCCCCTGCCGGGCCAGGCTTTGCGCGATCGCCTTCCCGATACCCGACGTCGCTCCGGTCACCAGTGCGGTACTGCCCCGCAAAGCAGTGCTGATGTTCATTGCAGTCTCTTTCACCGTTGTCATGACGCTTCAACGTGCGGATCACCCGCTGGGCGCCCCTGCCCCATCAACTATGCACAGCAGATGTTCTGCCTGCAAGAACATCTGCGAAGTAGCACTTAGGTGCTAGATTGGGCGGGTGAGCGCACCGACTTCCGAAAACGACAAGCGGCACAGCGGGGCAGATGACCTGGCGCTGGAGACCGACCTGGGCTGGGCGATCCGCATGGTCTCCGCCGAGTTCCGCCGCGTCGCCACCGAATCCGTCTCCGAACTGCCAGGAGGACCACGCGGCTACCTCGTACTGGTCGCCCTGGCCGGCGGCGAACCACCCACACAACTCGCCCTGGCCAAAGAGGTCAGCCTGGACCGCACCGTGATGACCTACCTGCTCGACGACCTCGAAGCACACGAACTCATCACCCGACGGCCCGACCCCCGCGACCGACGTGCACGCCAGGTCCTTATCACCGACACCGGACGCGCCCGGCTCAAGCAGGTACGACACGGCCTGTCCGCCGCCGAAGCGCGGCTCCTCGCCGATCTGAGCGACCAGGACGCCGACCAGCTGCGCACCCTCCTCTCCCGTGTCGCGCAGACCGCCCAGCGAGAGGCGATCGCCCCTGACGAAGTCGACTGCTGAGAGACAGCCTCCACACACATCGCGAGCCGATTCAGCGCTTCCCCAGTGCCGACTGGAACAGAAGCCGACGGGCGGCTGACGGGCGCATCACGGTCCTGTCAGCCGCACTCCCCTCCCTCATCCATGAGAAAGAGCGGCGAAAGTCGAACCGGACCGACCCGCACAGCACCCACGCCGTCCACCTGACGGACTGATGAAGCCGGCATCGCCCACAAGACGATGACGCAGAACCGGCCCGGGGCCCCACCCGACCGTGAACTTCACCGTGGACTCGATGACCGCGCTACCGGAACTGCTTCCTGTCGTGTTCACCCCGCTGGGTCCAAGTTCGTCTGGAACATCGACCCGGCCACCGGGGCAAACACCGGTCTGAACAGCCGCCCGAACCACATCCGGCAGGCCGTCAACGGCATGCTGAAGCGGCACCCTCGGTGCCACCGGAGCTCCAATGCACGGTGAGCCCGGTGATCACGTCTCCCAGGCTGGTGGCGAGCCCGTGGGCGAAGCCGGTGATCCCGGGCAGTCGTGTGGCGCGGGCTGTTTCGATCCATCCCGGCAGGTCGGTGCCGTTGCGGCCGGCGGGCATCTGGACGAAGCCCCGTGCGAGGCCATGGGTTCGCGCTGCTCACCGCGTCCCTCGAAGTCCCGTAGTACGGCCGCGCCTTCGTCTTCGACCAGCCCTGCGTCTTCCGGAACATCCAGGACGGTCGCGCAGTGCTCGCACAGTTTCCCGTTCCCGGCCGGTGTACCACACACCTTGCAGAACCGATTGGCCTGCAGGCCTTCGGTCTACTCCGTCATGACCTCTCCCGGACGAGTGAACAGCGACCGCTTCCAGGTGCCCCTCGCAGCAACGGAGATCTATTGGTCCCTTGACGGCGCCGGCGCGTCAACCTCGTGTGTCTTGGCCGTCGGGCGCGCGGAAACATGCGCTGACCGACTTCCCGTGGGGACAGGGGTGTGACTCCCATGTGTCGGCCATGGCGTCCACGAGGAGCATGCCGCGCCCGCCGAGGCTCTCCGTACCGGCCTCGCGAGGGACCGGCAGGTCTCCGGACCTGTCGTGCACGGAGACATGCAGGAAATGGTCGTCACAGGTCATCACCAACTGCGCGCTGCTGTGGGCGTGCCGGTGCGCATTGGTCACCAACTCCGAGACGGTGAGCAGTACTGCGTCCACCGTCTGCGGAGCAGCGGTGGTCCAGCCCAGCGCCTCCAAATGCTCACGCGCCCAGTCACGGGCTGTCTTCACTTCGCTGTTCAAGGGCAGCGTGCGCGCCCAGCCCACTGCCCGGAGCGACGAACCTTCCATGGCGATCCTTCCTCGTTGAGGTGAGTGCGGTTAGCGATGGCCACCAAGCTTCCCCAGCAGGCATCCAACTTGGGCCCGGCGACGCGGGTCGGCAGCGGCTCCTCCACGCGCCTGTTCGGCCAACCGTCGCCCCTGGGGACTCCAGGAGCCGTCGCTCCTGGGAACTCCCGGCGAGCTGCTTGATGCCCTCCGTCGTGCCCGGCTTGACACTCCTCTCTCAAGGCACCGCGCCTGGACCTGCTTCGGATACCCCCAACACGTCGACTCAGCCCTGCCGCCCGGCACTCCCAGAACACGCCCCGTCAGCGCCTCCCCGGGCCTGCGGTCGCCACAGTACGAGCGAGGGTGCCTTCCGGCACGTAGTCGGAGTACGCCTCACACCGGGCACGCGGCAGATCGGACGCGCGGTCCGCGAGCAGAGCGATGCCGAAACCGTGGCCAGTTGCGCACGGTCGTCGTGCCAACGGAGGCACACCATTGACGTGCTCCCTGGCCTGAAGTCCAGCAGCAACGCCCACTCTGAGGTTGCACGTTGTCGGCGACGGCTGAAAAGTGGACCAGTAGCGACGCTTGAAAGTTGACCCCCTCCAGGGCCCCGCCGTACGGCCGTTGGAGAAGCGCGGCATCTGAGCGACACGGCGATTCACGGCCGTTGCCGACGGGAACCCGGTGACCACCCCCCATCGAGAACCTGACGCAGAGAGAAGTTGAAGCGCCGTGACCGCGCACACCGCCAAGCAGAAAGTCCTGAACGTGACCAGGACCGGCTGGTCGAAGGCCCATGACCGCCGTGGCAAGGGATACGCACGTGCGTCCGCGCGGTGGAAAGCAGCGGATCCCCGTGCGCAGTGCACACGAGCACGGAGGGGAACATCGTCCGGGGCGAGGACTGACCGGCTCCTTTCGCAGGAAGCGCCACTCCTCGCGGCCGGCTGCTGCGCCCCTGGTCACCGGGGACTCACCAGCCTGCTCGCCGAACTCCGCCCCGAATTCCTCCCCGAGCGAGCCCTCACACGCGCCTTCAGCAGCGACTCCACCACCTACAAACCTGGCGGGCCTCCTCGGCCCCGCGCTGGCGGCGATGCTCGCCGTTCGCCGTTCCCGCCTAACCCACCGTCGAGCAGGGCTCGGTTTCACCGTCGCTGAGGTGAAGGAACTGCTGCGCAGCCACGGCGACGAATCCCACCACCGACCATGAGTCCCGTTGCAGCGATTCCTCATGCTGTTTGTCGAACGGCGAGAGCTACGGGCGGCACGGGCTTGAAACCGGTAGTGGCGCCGGTGCGCGTGGCTCGCCTTTGGGCGAGATCCGATTTGGCATAGGAAGTCGTACTGCCACACGCTGGAACCATGACAGGGCGCCGATCGTCGTGCACCAGCTGCTCAAGGCGGGCGGTCGTCCGGTCGTCGTTCGCAGTGAGATCGTCGGCCTGGCCCACTCCGACCACGAGGTCGTGGAGTTCCGTGCCGCGCCGGTCTGGCGTTCGGTGAGGACGTCCTCGACGATCCGGTGTGGGGTGGAGTGGAAAGGGGGTCGGGCGCACGAGTACGAGACTGCCTGATCTGGAAAGGCGCACGTCGCCGTCGGCGCACGCGTTGTGATGCAGCGGCCGACAGGCCCCGGTGCCTGCGGAGATGCGATCGGCCGAATACCGGGCGCGGGCGCCAGCACCTGCCGAGCCGCGGACAAAAGTGTGCACAGGCTCGATGTGGTAAGCAGGCTGCGCAGCTTTCACTGCGCCTCCGCCGTCCTCCACCGATCGTGGCCATGCCCGCCCGGGGGTCCGTGGAAGGGAATCCGGGGCGGGCTGTGGTCATGGGTGATTGTGTGGCACGGGAGGCACGGTTCAGCGGCGACGCAACATCATGACGACAGCGACGATGACAATGATGACGACGACGGTACCAAGACCTATGTACACGAGTTCCTCTTTCCTTCGGGGAGCGGCACCCATCGGTGCCGCAGAGACCCGAGTGCCCCCGTCAAAGCCTTTGAGTGCGGTTCGTTTCGAGTGACGGTCGCGATCAAGCGGTGAGGGCGTAGTTCTGCTGGTTGGGGTAGAGGCGCTTGTGCTCGCGGGCGGTATGGAAGCGCCAGTAGGGGGCGAGGTCTCCGTTGGAGACGATGGCACGCAGTTGCAGGACGGCTTCGGCTCCGGGCAGGCCCCAGCGGGCGCCGGTGATGTCGAGGCGGTCGGCGATCAAGTGGCGGCAGGCGCCCTCGACCGCGCCGGTGGCTATCGGCCACCCGCTCGCAAGTGCCGTGTCGTAGCGGAGCTGGTCGAGGTGGCCGGTCAGGTAGCGGTGGCAGGCATCGACGGCGTAGCGCCGGGCGGTTGACAGTCGCTCCCGGGTGGCTTGTGCGGTCATGGCGTGGGCGGTGCGGGCGGCGTGGCCTGCGAGGATCGCGGTCAGATGGTCGGCTGCCCAGGCTTCGGCTTCGGTGGTGCCCGGTTTGTGGAAAGCGTGGGCCGCGGCCCAGACGTACTCGGCGACGTGCACGAAGTCCAGCAGCACGTGCACCGTGACGCCGCGTCGGTCGGTCTCGGGGGTGATCAGGTCGAGCTGGTGACGCGCACCGTCGGCCAGGACGACCCACGGCCGCAGATGCCTCGGGTCGCGCGCCTCGGCCTGGTCGAAGGCATCGGCGATGACCTGCTCGGGCGGACGGATCAGGGAGGCGGTGCACCACTTGTTCTCCGCCCTCGGCCCCGGGCGAGCGGGACGTTCGCCGCTGCGCCCGCCGGGCGGGTGGATCACATCGTGCGGACGCCGGGGAGCCGGGCGGGTGTCGAAGACGCAGGCCACGGTCGCCATCCGCTTGCGGTTCGGCTTCTCGCCCGGCGCGAGCCGGCCGCGATGACCGGTCGCGGCCTTCGTGGCGGCCCGGCGGGTGGCCTCGCGCAGAGCCTCGGCCGCATGACCACGCCCTTGCCGTCCACTTGGACCACCAACGGCATCTCGCGGCTGCACGGAACCGGAATCCTGGTCCGGTAGAAGTCGTCGACGTCGACCGCGGCGGCGACCACGAGCTCTTCCAGCCCGCGCTTGCCGAGCACTTTCCCGCAGCGGCGCTCGACCGCATCGTGCGCCTGGTCGAACGAGCCGCGGACGGCCTCGGTGACCGCGGGCCGACGCAGGCCCATCGAATGCCGGCCAGCTGGCAGCGACAGCGCGACGCCGGCGGGATGGACATTGCCCAGGCCCCGGCCCCGGTGGGCTACCCGCGTGACCCGGACCAGTCCGAACACGCTGGTCAGCCAACGCGAATGTCCTGTCTCCCGCCAGGGCCGCACCTGCCCCTCCGGCCCGGTCACGGGCGGCCCGCCGCTGCCACGGACCTCTTCCTCCTCCAGACTCGCGCGCAGGTCCAGATGGTCCTGCAGCAGCTGTCGCAATAGCTCCCGCCCGGCCACGTCGAGGCGTCCTTCCAGCTCGGCGTGGGTCCACGCGCTCGCATCCCTGCCCGACAAGGTGCACCTCAGGGTCTCGAAGGCGCTGACCGAGCGCGCAAAGGGGTCAGTGGCGGCATGAGTGTCGTACGGTTTCATCTCCGGGGCTCTTCCCGTCCTGCGTCGACATGGGTCGCACCTTCGAATGTGGGCGCGGAAGAGCCCTTCTGTTAACGGGAGTTGGGCGAAGCAGCCATCCGGCGACGGGCCGGGGTGAACATCCCCGGAATGTCCTCGTCCAGCCAGCCCCGCTCCACCAGCCGCTTCAACTTCGACCGCGTGCCCTCGATCTTCCCGGTCCCGGCCCGCAGGCCGATCCTCGGCACGATCTGCTTGGCGCGGACCGGCCCTGGCGCGTCTGCCACCACCTCCAGGATGTCCCGATACGCCCGCGGCAGGACCTCCGAAGCCATCCCGGGCTGCCAGTTCGGCACCGTCAGCACCCCGATGACCTGCCGCTCGGCCCCCGCATACGCCGACGCGAGCCGCTCACCCGCAGCCGGCTGTCCAGCATCGACGGCCGCCGCCGACTTCTCCGGGGTCATCTCCGCGAGCACATCGGCGACCGTCTCCCGCGCGATCCGCAACCGCTCCAGGCTCTCCCGGGCCAGCTCCAACTTCCCGGCCAGCACGGCGACCTCGGCCTCGAACTCCTCCACCCGCACCCGGGCAGCCACCTCTCGCGCTTCCAACTCCTCAAACGGCGAGCCCATCCGCCACCCTCCTCCACCACCACGGTAGAGAGGAGCAGCCCGGAACACAGCCCGTCCGCATCGTCCACGCCCTCCGGTCGGCTTTCAAGCAGCGGCAGGCCGACGGTGCGGAGGGGACTGCGCTCCGAAGAGAAGATCTTGAGGTTCGCGCGATGAGTTCCGAAAGGGACGCCGGTATGTACTCACGGGCCCCTTCGGTCCCGACCAAGTGCAATGACTGGAGAGAACGATGTCCGACAACCGCGCGAACGACACGGCCGCGATCACTGCCGTCCTTGAGAGCCTCTACAAGGCATGGGACGCCGGCGACGCCGACGCCTTCGTCGCCGACTACACGCAGGAGGCCACCGCGATCATGCCCGGCTCCTACCGCGCCTCCCGCGAGGAGGTTCGGCAGGGCATGGCGGCGGGGTTCGCCTCCTTCCTGAAGGGCACCACGACGACCAACCGGCAGCTGGGGATCCGGTTCCTGGGCCGCGACGGCGCGATCGTCGTGAGCGAGGCCGGCATCCTCTTCCCCGGCGAGTCCGAGGTTCCCGCCGACCGGATCGTGTACGCGACCTGGGTGTTGGAGAAGCGCGACGACGCCTGGCTGATCGCCGCCTACCACAACAGCCCGGTCAAGTCCGCTAGCTGATCGAGAGTCAGTCCTGCCCGGGTCCGCCCGCACCTGTCGGGCGGACCCGCCCGACAGGTGCGGGCGGATCAGCCGTCGACCTTCTGCGCCAAGCCGAAGGCGGCGAACACGTCGGCGTCCTGGAAGACCGAGATACGGCTGATGCCGCCAGCCGTGACCGTGAACACCTGCAGGGTGTGCAGCTCGAACATGCCGGCGTCCCCGCGCCGATAGGCGGCGAAGCCGGCCTGCCCGTTGGCCCGCACCGGCAGCAACCGCCAGGCCTTGCCGGCCTTGGCGAACACCCAGCCCATGAAGCTCGCGTAGTTCTCCCGGCCGGTGAACCAGTTGACCATGGGCGGCATCTCCATGAGGACGTCCTCGGTCACCACCTGCAGCAGCCCTTGGATGTCCGCCCGGACGAAGGCCGCCATGTACCGGTCCACCCACGACCGTTGCTCTGCGTCGGAAGGCTCTGCGACCTGCTCCTGCAGCACTCCCGCGGCCCGGATCCGGGCGCGAGCCCGCTGCAACGAGCTGTTCACGGCCACGGCCGAGGTCTCCAGGATGTCCGCTGCCTCCGCCGCCGGGTAGTCAAGCACGTCGCGCAGGATCAGGACGGCGCGCTCTCTCGGTGACAGCAATTGCAGTGCTGCGACGAAGGCCAGCCGCAGGCTGCCCCTGTCGATCGCCGCGGTGGCCGGGGCGCCCAGGCCGAGCAGCCTATCCGGGAGTGGCTGCAACCAGGTTGCCTCCCCGCCGTGGACGAGCGGGCGCAGCGGTTCGCTCTCGGTGACCAGACCCGAGGGCATGGGGCGGCGGCCGAGCCCGTCGAGCGCGGTCAGACACGCATTCGTGGCGATCCGGTACAGCCAGGTCCGCAGGGAAGCACGCGACGGGTCGTAACGGCCCCGCGCGCGCCAAGCCCGCAGACACGTCTCCTGCACGAGTTCCTCGGCGTCGTGGACCGAGCCGAGCATCCGGTAGCAGTGCGCCAGCAGTTCCGGCCGGTACCGCTGCACCAAGGTCTCGAAGTCCCCCGTCGACGTCATCCCCGCGCTGCCGCCCTTCCGGTCTGCTCATCCGCCCCTACGGTAGCCGCCTCACGGGGCCGGTTGCAGCCGTTCTGCTGCCGGGAACATCGGTCGCGGCGGGAGCTGTGCTCTCGCCGCGACCAGCGCGGAGCAGGCGGGTACATGGGGAACCGAGCACTTCCACGCCGCCCACGAGCACCCGCGCCTCTACCCACCCCGACCAGCAGGATTACGACCTCACCGCTTGATCGCGAGCTTCACTCGAAACGAACCGCACCCAAAGCCTTTCAGCCCGCTCCGGTAAGTCTGTTGCCCCGCTGTGACATGCACCCACAACTGCTGGCGGGGTGCCCTGAAGAGGGGCCCCGACACCGGTCCGTCGCCGGTCGGCCGGCGGAAGACGGGCAGCAAACACCACCTGATTTGCGACGGACACGGCACCCCGCTCAAGGTCATCACCACCGCGGCCAACGCGAACGACGTCACCCAGACCCTCCCTCTCGTCGACGGCATCCCGCCCATCACCGGCCGCCCCGGCCGGACACTACGACGCCAGTGCCTGCGGACCGCCTCAGTCCAGGCCCTCCGCCCGCGTTGCGCCGAGTGGGCGGTGGTGCCCCGCAGGTCATGGGCGACGACGGCTGTGGCATCGCCGCGGACGAAGCGCTCGGCCGCCTCTCTTCGCAGCCGCTCACGAACCGCCCGGCGCTCAGCTCTCAGCCCGCCACCCTGCGCGCACCTCGTGGAAACGGCGTACTGCCGGGATCACCATCTGTCAGCCCAGCGAGCGCGGTCGAGGAAGTTGTGACCGACACCCATGAAGCAGCACAGCCCGGTCTGTCGATCGGCCACGAGGCTGTTGACGACATCCGGATTGTTGTCCTGCAAGGCGAGATCGACCACAACAACCGTGACAGCCTGAAGGAGGCTGCACTTCGACCGGAGGGAGCGCCAACGCCGCGGACGGTGGCTGACTTCCGCGGTGTGACGTTCATGAACTCCAGTGGCATCCACGTGCTCATCTCCGCCCACCTGACGGTCCGACCGGCTGCGCCTGGCGGGCGTGCAGGAATCCGTCCAGCGCGTCCTGAGAACCGTCGGCATTGACGCCCCCATACCCTGCCACTCCACCGCCGAAGAGGCTTTGACCTGCTGAAACAACCCGCCCGGCGACCCAGGGCGGTCCGGCCGCACTCCGCAGGTGCTGACCATCCTGCGTCAGCCGCCCGGCCAGACAGGCAAGCGCCGCAAGCGGGTCACCTGTCCGCGCGGGGCAACGACATCAGAAGGCAGATGCTCAAGGTCGGTGGAGCAGCCGGCCGCCTGGCGCGGTGCGCGGCTACGGGTGTCGTGCGCGCGCAGTAATGCTTTCTTGGCGTCGTGACATGAAGCCCGAGGACTGGGGACAGGCGCCATGAATTGACTTCTCCCCTTCTTGATGGAGGGGATTCTTACGGCTCGCGCCGTGAGGGTTTCTGCTTCGTTGCCGACTGCCCGTCCGGAGTGCTCCGTTGAGGTCTTACGCCAGCTCCACATTCACGTCCCGGTCGTGGGTCACGCCGCAGTCGCACGTCCAGGCGTGGACGTTCAGCGGCATCTTCTCCTGCAGGGTGCCGCAGGCGGAGCACAGCCTGGAGGAAGGGAACCACCGGTCCACCGCGATCACTTCGCGCCCGTACCACCGGGCTTTGTACTCCAGCATGCTCCGGAACTGGCTCCACGCGGCGTCACTGATGGAGCGGGCCAGTTTCCGGTTTTGACCATGTTGCGCACGGCCAGGTCCTCGATCACGACCGTTTGGTTCTCACGAACGAGCCGATTGGTCAGCTTGTGCAGCGTGTCGCGGCGCCGGTCAGCGATCCGGGCATGGATCTTCGCGACCTTCAGCCGGGCCCTGGCCCGGTTCGCCGAGCCCTTCTCCTTCGCGTGCGAAGAGTGCGCCGAGGGCGTGATCACCGATGTCGTCCTCGACGAACCGTTCCGCGACTGCGGGCTGGGCACCAGGGCGCTGTCGCATCTGCGCTCTCAGCATCCCGGTGTCACCTGGCACACCACGCTTGAGAAACGCCTCACTCGCGATCTGCTGCACTGGATGCGCATTCCCAAGACGGCCGTGGGAGGGACCTGCTCCCACCTTCGGTCCGTCGTCGTTGCCCCTGCCGACAGTTGAGCGGTACCAGCGGTACTGAGGCTGATCCACTGGACACCGTCGGGCCCACACAGGCCGGATACGCGCTGATCTGTCAGCGTCAACGGCCCTTGATGACCCGGCTGATCGCGTGCGGGGCCTCCTCAGGCACAGAAAACAGCGGTTCCACGAGTCCGTCGCCGGAGCGGTCCGCGGCATTACCGTCGCGGTCCTCACGACCACGCTGCCCCGCTCGCAACTCGGCGAGCCCTGGTATGCAACCGAAAGGATCCAGGGGGCCCCGGCGCGGGCTGCGTAAGGTGCAGCGAATGGCCTGGTGGCCTGCTGATCTGGATGGCAGGCTTCCGTCCACGTGAAGGGAGTGCCGCGGTGAGCGAGAAGCAGCAACGGAACGCCAATGGCATGGGGGTGGGCGACGCTCGCCGGATGCATCGTGGTGATCATTGCCACCCAGCGGACCCGGGTGGCCACCCGATGGCCGGCCGCACTCGCTTGTGGCGGCATACCTGCTCGCTCACGGGCTGGTGGCTGCTGCTCGCCCTTGCTTTGTGGCTTCTTGGGCAGGCCGTCGACCAGGCTGCTTCACTCACCGCCTGCGCCGCATCCTCTGCGTTCCTGGTCGGAATCGGGGAGACCGGTGACTGGTTGCGTCGACGCTGGGCAGCGCGACGTGAACGGGCAGGGACCGCTGCGAAGAGGTCCCGTTCGCGGTACATGCAGGGGTGAGCCGGTAATTCTCGTTGGTGGCATGCCCTGATCGGCGTCGTATGCCCGCTGGGATTCATTTGTTGTCGCGGGCGTGGGGGCCTGGGCCGATGGGCAGAAGATCGGCTGGTTGTCTTCCGGCTCCGTCGCCGGTGGGGGGTGCCATGTTGGGCTTCGGGCTGGTCATGGCAGGCCGGAGCCTTCTACCCGGTCCGCTACGGCGCGCGATGTTCCGAGTGCCTCCGCCCGAAGGACGGCACCGACGACCGGATCAGCCGTGCTGAACTGCCCGCAAAGGCGCGGGAAGGTTCGTTGTTGAGCCGCACAGGTACCGGCCGCGGCTGCGGTCGGACGTCGCACCCTGCAGAGCATGGAGGATTAGGTGGTCAGGCGGTATGAGCCGCGCGACGCGCGGCACTCGTCTGATGCCTTGCATGAATCGTCGCCCCGTGACGGCTATCCGTCACGATCGGCCCTATTGGCCGCCGTCCGCGTGCGGGTTGCGGCCCATGGCACGGTCTTGGGCAGGGGTGAGGGCTCGAGACCGGATTGGGGTACGGGGAGTCGGGCCCTCAGCTGTCGTGCATCGTGGTGGAGCCGGTGCGCGATGTCCCGTGCAGCGGCGTCGCCACGGACGGACACGACGTTCACGCGCCAGGCGAGAATTCATCACTTTTTGCGGATAATACATACACAATGGGTAATCTACCTTCCTCCCCGTGGACGCTCCATGGAAGGTGGTTTCCTGCCGCTGTGGTTACCGTGGCAGGTCAGGGCGTTCGCCTTGTCGTTCCTCCATTGGGGCGGCCGTCCGCCCCCCAGCCGCCCTACCAGCGCATGCCGCGAGCAACGAGTTCCGCGTGGCGCTCGGGTGAGTTTCGAGGCCCTGCAGCGGGTGTTGTCGAGGAATCCATCCAGCTTGACCGGGACGCCGCCGACGTCTTCGACGGGCTTGTGCGGCACGTTCAAGTCCCCCTCGCGCGCCTGGAACTGACGAGCCGCAGCGGCGCTTGACACCCAGAGGGGCATCAAGACCGCCGAGTCCTACCAAGCAGCCTTCGCCCCCTGGCGTCCCTGCTCATATGGGTGTGCCATTTGACGACAACTCCTAGTACTGCAACGGTGTTTGTGCTGATTGCTGGGCAGTTTCAGGGGCTGTGTCCGCGTCGTTTGTAGTGACTGACACGTGCTTGATGCTGCCGTCTGCGGCGCCATGTTGACCAGTGCAGGATGTGGTCAACGGGGGTGGGCCAGCGGTGGGTGAGCCTGTGGATCAGGCGTCTGATCTCAGCGACGCTGTAGTGGATGAGGTGGGAGGATCCGTTTCTGCTTTGTCGGCGTCGAGTTCGCGGGCGCGCAGGACGGTAAGGCAGGCGTGGGCGGCCATGGCGAGGGTCATGTGGCGGTGCCAGCCGGGGTAGCGGCGGACCTGGTAGTCGTCCAGGCCGCACTCCTGCTTCGCGGTCTGGAAGCATTCCTCCACGGCCCACCGGCTGCCCGCGATCTGGATCAGTTCGTCCAGGGTGGTGTCGGCGGGGCAGTAGGCGATGTAGTAGGAGATCTCCTCGGGACGGCGGACGCTGCGGCGGGCGATGACCCAGTGCCGGCGGTCTTCCCGGTGCCAGGGCCGCACCTCGACGCGGGCCCAGTCGAACACGCGCGGGCCGTGGGCCCCGGCGCCGCAGGAGCGGCGTTTCCACTTCTGCCGTGGCAGGCCGGGGAACAGGTCGTGGACAGGATGATCGATGGACCAGCGGGTGACGACGGTGTCGTGCCGGGTGGTGGCCATGACGTGGAAGACATCGGCTTGTTCCAGCTCGAAGCGCCAGCCCTTGCTGAAGCCGTAGGCGGCATCCGCGGTCACCCACCGAAACGGGATCCGGTCGGCGATGGCTTTGCGGACCATCGCCTTGGCCATGGCCACCTTTGTCTCGAAGGTGACGCTGTCGTCGATACCGGCCCGCCGGCAGCGTTCCCGGTCGTCCGTCCACGAGGTGGGCAGATACAGGCGGCGGTCGATCAGGGCGCGTCCGCGGCTGGTGGCGTAGGCGAGGAACACACCGATCTGGCTGTTCTCGGTGCGTCCGGCGGTGCCGGAGTACTGCCGTTGCACGCCGGCCGAGCGGATGCCCTTCTTGAGGAAACCGGTGTCATCGACGATCAGGACGGCCTCGCGGTCTCCGAGGTGTTCGACAACGTAGTCGCGCACGTCGCCGAGGACTTCGTCTGCGTCCCAGTCGGTCCGGTTCAGCAGCCGGTGGATGCGGTCCGGGGCAGCGTGACCTGCCTGTTCAGCCAGTGTCCAGCCGTTCTTCCGCTCGAGCGGAGCGATCAGTCCCTGCATATACGCCAGAGCCGACTCCCTCGGCTCACTGCGGGCGAACCGGTGCTCAAACCGTTCGTGCAACCGATCCAGTTCGCCCGCCCACTGCCTGGCACCAGCAAGGTCCCCACCCATAACCACACCAACGACCAACCTGGCCAACAGTCACGCCAAACGCCGTTGCAGTACTAGGGCCTGCCCGGGCGTGCGGGTGGTGGTGGACAACACCCGGCCGCCCGGGGGGTCACCCCGTCCGGGCGGTCGGAGGCGAGCTCACTGCCGAACCCTCCCGGGAGCGGTTGGCCAGCGGGCCACCTCTCTCTGAACTACCTGGGTGGATCAGATCCAAACAAATTCGCGCCTACGGGGCAGGGGGACTGTCCGGGATTTGCGTGGGCCCGTACTTGTCGAGCGTGTCCTCCAGAGCCGCGCGAATATCGGGCGGCAGATCTCCCTGCCGCCCCCAGACGAGAATCATTTCCGCGACAGTGCGCAGCTTGACGTTCGTGTGCTGAGAGACTTCCCGGAGTACGGCCCAGCCCTGGTCGGGCGACACCCGGCCGAGGGCGACCATCATGCCGATGGCCTGGTCCACCGTGGCGTGCGAGGTGACGGCCTCCTTCAGCTGGTCGACCTCTTCCCGCAACTCGACCATCCGGTCCGCCGTGTCGGAAGGGGAAGCCGACTCCTGCGGCGCGTCGCACGGTTCGGCGCCTCCCGAACGGGCGTCTGACGTCATCGTCCCCTCCGGGGCCTGGATCCTGGCGGCGGAAGCCGTCGTCCTCGGAGTCCATCGTGGCCACTCGGCCGGTCAGGTGCCAGTGCGGACCGCGCCCATATACCGCCCCCACCGTCCGCCGCTCGCTCACGCGACCAGGGTCACCGCCGCCACGGCCGGCGTCCGCAGAGTGCGGCGGGCCGTGAACAGGACGGTCCCCAGGGTCACCGCCGTCGCGACCGCGACGACGGCGAGCCAGATACCGGGCCCCTGGCCCGGCCACGGGGAGCCCGTGCGCACGGCGCTGAACGCGAGGACCCCGGCGAGCCCGGCAGCCGTGCCGAGGAAGACGCCCGTCACCGTCAGGATCAGGCCCTCGGCGCCGACCACCCCGAGCACCTGCCCCGGCGTCGCACCCACCAGCCGTTGCTGCCCGAACTCCCGGCCGCGGTAAGTCGTCGCCGCGTACAGGGAGTTGATCAGCATGACGCAGCAGAAGACCACGATGACGCCGACGACCGTGAGGTTGAGCGTCTCGAGGTTCTTCGCGTCGACCGACTTCGGAACACCGGAGGCCCTGATCGCGTCGCTCTCGACCGACTGCATGGTCAGCGTCGCCGACGCCATGCAGGTGAAGAGGATCAGCGGCATCAGGACACCGGACATCTCCGCGGCACGCCGACGCAGGTTCCGTACGGCCAGATACCCGCTCGGGCCCGTCAGGGGCAGCCGGTCCAGCAGGCCCCCCAGCAGCCGCGGCGCCAGCAGCGCGCACCCCACGGACAGCAGGATCGCCCCGTACGCGGGAGGCGCCATCAGGGCGGCGTCCTCGGCCGAGAACGCGAAGGTGGAACAGACCGCCGCACCACCGGCGAGCAGAGCCGCGTACGCGAGGAACGTCCGTGCCCGACCCTGGGCGCGACGGCGGAGCGTCACCCGCCGCACCGCGAGGAACGCCGCGCCCGCCGCGGCCGACACCGTGATGGCGATGCCCGATCCGAGGGCGACGGGACCGAAGGAGTAGTCGACGGACCGGGCGACCTGGCCGCTGTCCTGGAAGACGCCCAGCAGGGCGCGTCCGCCGAGCATCGCCGGACCGATCGCCAGTACCGCGCCCACCAGCGCGATCGCCACCGCCTCACCCACGACCATCCGCCTGATCTGCGCGGGAGTCGCCCCGGAGCACCTGAGCAGCTCCATCTCGGCGCCGCGCTGACGGACGTTCACCGTCAGGGTCGAGGCGATCGCGAAGAACACCAGCAGGGTCCCGTAGCCGCCGACGACGCCCGCCGCGGTGGACAGCGACTCCGCGCTCACGGAGTCCACGCCCGGCCGCGCGGCCGTGTCGTGCAGGGAGTTGAAGGTCATGACGACCGCCGCGCCGAGGAAGGCGGACAGCAGGGTCGCCGTGGCGCGCCCGGGGCGCTGCCGGAGGGAACGCAAGGCCAGAGCGAACACGGCTCACACTCCCACCCTCGTGTCGTCGCCGAGGTGCGCCAGGCGCTCGGCCACGGCGTCCGCCGTCGGCGCGTGCAGTTGGCCGGCCATCCGCCCGTCCGCGAGGAACACGACCGCGTCGGCGTACGAGGCGGCGAGGGGGTCGTGCGTCACCATGACGACCGTCCTGCCGTGCACCCGCACCGCCTCCTGAAGCAGCCGCAGCACCTCCCGTGCGCCGCGGCTGTCGAGGGCGCCCGTCGGCTCGTCCGCGAAGATCACCCGAGGCTCGGCGACCAGCGCACGGGCGATCGCCACCCGCTGCTGCTGCCCGCCGGAGAGCTGGTCGGGCAGGCTGCCGAGCCGGTCGCCCAGACCGACCGCCGTCAGGATCTCCCGCGCCCGGGCCCGGTCGACGCGCCGCCCGGCGAGCTTCAGCGGCAGGATCGTGTTCTGGGCGACGGTCAGCGTCGGCAGCAGGTTGTACTGCTGGAAGACGAAACCGATCCGACCGCGCCGGAACCTCGTCAGCTCGGCCTCGCCGCGGCCCGTCATCTCCGTTCCGTCGACCCGCACGATGCCGCTGTCGGGCCGCTCCAGCCCCGCCGCGCACCGCAGCAGCGTGGACTTGCCGGACCCCGAGGGCCCCATGACCGCGGTGAAGCTGCCGCGCGCCAGGCCGAGGCTCACCCCGTCCAGCGCGGTCACGGCGCTCTCCCCGGCGCCGTAGGTCTTGCCGACCTTGACCAGCCGCAGCGCCTCCTGGGCGGGTTCCGATCCGTTCGTACGTCGCGAGGTGCGGCGAAACATCGTCATCACTCTCCGTCCGGCACGCCCTGTGCCTCGCTCACGACGCTACGGAGCGAACGCTCGACCCACATGGGGCGCAGAACCCGTATCGCGGGGTGTACTCAGCGACACCCCGTACGGGTCACCAGAACGCGCCGACTCCCGCCCGCCCCCGATGGAATGGACGCGTGACCGCGCCCCCGGACGACTGTCTCGCCCGCAACGAGTGGATCTGCGGTGAGTATCTGAGCACGCGCCGCCAGATCCTCCTGGACGCGGTCGTCCAGCACCTCCAGCTCACGGCGGTCTCCGTGCTCGTCGGACTCGTCATCGCGGTGCCGCTCGCCGTCCTGGCCCGGCGCTGGGGCTGGGCGGCCGGACCCGTCCTCGCGGTGACCACGATCCTCTACACCATCCCGTCCCTCGCCATGTTCTCGCTGCTCCTGCCCGTCTACGGGCTGTCGGCCACGCTGGTCGTCTCCGGACTCGTCCTCTACTCGCTGACCCTCCTCATCCGGAACATCCTCGCGGGCCTGCGCGCCGTCCCCGAGGAGACCCGGCAGGCCGCCCGCGGCATGGGATACGGGCCCATCCGCCTCCTGCTCACCGTGGAACTTCCGCTCGCGGTGCCCGCCTCGATGGCCGGACTGCGCATCGCCACCGTGTCGGCGGTCTCACTGGTGACGGTCGGCGCGATCGTCGGCTTCGGGGGACTCGGCAATCTCATCTACGCGGGCATGAACACCTACTTCAAGGCGCAGGTCCTCACCGCGTCCGTACTCTGCGTCGTCATCGCCGTCGCCGCGGACCTCCTCCTGCTCGCGGTGGAGCGGCTCCTCACCCCCTGGACCCGGGCGGCCCGCGGATGAACGCCCTGACCGGGGCCTGGGACTGGCTCAGCGACCCCGCGCACTGGTCCGGGGACGACGGCGCCTGGCACCGCCTCGCCCAGCACCTCGTCCTGACCGTCGTCTGCCTCGTCATCAGCTGCCTCATCGCGCTGCCCGTCGCCCTCGTCCTGGGTCACCTCGGCAGGGGCGGCGCGCTCGCCGTCAACATCTCCAACATCGGCCGTGCCGTCCCCACCTTCGCCGTACTGGTCCTCCTGCTGCTCACCCCGCTCGGCAAGTGGGGTGAGGGTCCGACCGTCGTCGCGCTGGTCCTCTTCGCCGTACCGCCGCTGCTCACCAACGCCTACGTCGGGATGCGCGAGGTCGACCGGAGCGTGGTCAGCTCGGCGCGAGGCATGGGGATGACCGGCCGACAGATGCTGTTCCACGTAGAACTGCCCCTTTCGCTCCCGATGGTCATGAACGGCGTACGGATCGCCGCGGTCCAACTCGTCGCGACCGCCACGATCGCGGCGCTCGCGGGCGGCGGCGGACTCGGCCGGATCATCACCGCGGGCTTCAACCTGGCGAGTACCCCGCAGGTCCTCGCCGGCGCGATCCTCGTCGCCGTGTTCGCCCTGATCGTCGAGGGGATCTTCGAGATCGCCGAACGGCTGGCACCGCGCTGGGCGAGGGGCATCCGATGAGGCGAGGTGGCGCCCTGCTGAGCCTGGTCCTGCTGACCGGCTGCGCCGCCGGCCCGTCCCTGGAGAACCGCGGCGCGGTCACCGCGCCGCCCGGCGACAGCAAGCACCTGACCATCGGCTCGGCCGGGTTCACCGAGAGCGACCTGCTGGCCCAGATGTACGCGCTGCTGCTCGACCAGGCCGGATACAAGACCTCCATGCTGACGGTCGCCAACCGCGAACTCTACGAACCCGCCCTGGAATCCGGCCAGATCGACGTCGTACCGGAGTACGCGGCCACCTTCGCGGATTGGCTGAACGCCAAGACCCACGGAGCGGACGCGCCGCCCGTCGGCTCACCCGATCTCGCCACCACGATGAAGGCGCTCCGATCGCTGGCCACACCGCGCGGCCTCACCGTCCTCGACCCCGGCAGGGCCGTCGACCAGAACGCCTTCGCGGTGACGGCGGCGTATGCCGGGCAGCATCACCTGAAGACGCTCAGCGACCTCGGCGCGTCCCGTCTTCCGGTACGGCTCGCGGCGGGTGACGAGTGCGTCCAACGGCCCTACTGCGAGCCCGGGTTGAAGAAGACGTACGGCATCGACATCACCGGCGTCGACCCGAAGGGTGTGGGCACCACCCAGGCGAAGCGGGCCGTGCAGAGTGGTCAGGACCAGATGGTCCTGACCACGACGACGGACGCGACGCTCGACGAGTTCGGTCTCGTCCTCCTCGCCGACGACAAACATCTGCAGAACGCCGACTACATCGTGCCCGTCGTCAACCGCTCGCGCGCCGGCAGCGAGGGCGTCACCAAGGCACTCGGCAAGGTCAACGACGTGCTCACCACCGCGGACCTGGCATCGATGAACCAGCAGGTGGACAGCTGGCGACGGCTGCCCGAGGACGTGGCGCGGACCTATCTGAAGGACAAGGGCCTGCTGAAGTGATGCCCTCAGCGCCCTCAGATGCCCTCAGTGCCCTCGGACACCCTCGGACACCCTCACCCTCAGATCCGGCGCCAGCGCGCCATCGCGAAGGAGAACAGACCGAACAGCACGAGTCCGGCGGCGACGCACACCAGCAACCACGGTCCCGCAGGGGTGTGGGCGAACGAGCGGATCGTGTCGTCCAGCCCCTTCGCCCGGTCGGGTTCGTAGTCGATCGCCGCGCGCACGGCGAAGCACCCCGCCGCGGCGAACACCAGCCCGCGCGCCGCGCCACCGCCCACGCCGCTCACATCCACCAGCCGCCGCGTGCGCGCCGACATCTGACCGAGCTTCAGCTTCTTGTGGTACTTGCGCAAAACGGGCCGCCCGCCGATCAGCAGACCCGCCACGACGATGCCGACTCCGGCGGCTCCGACGATCCACTGCCCCGCAGGCAGATTCAGCACCTTGGCCGTCACGTCCCGCGACTGCTGGTCGCTCGAACCCTTCCCGCCGCTGCCCGAGCCCGCCGCGAACGAGAGCACCGAGTAGGCGACGAACGCGTAGAACACGAAGCGCCCGGCCGACAGCAGTCGCTTCTTCGCCGCCCGGCCGTCCGGCCCGGCGGAACCGAAGCACGCCTCGGACAGCCGCCACAACGCCATGCCGGCGAGGCCGACGGCCAGCGCCCACAGCAGCACCGCGCCGAAGGGCTGTTGCGCGATCTCCGCGACCGCACCGTTGCGGTCCGCCTGTTTCTTCCCGTCCCCGAAGGCGATCCGCAGCGCCAGCACACCGACCAGCAGGTAGATCACGCCCCGCGCGGTCAGACCCGCCCGGGCGGCGTACTCCACCCCCGAGCCCCTCGCCGCGCGTCGAGCCTTGATGCGTCCGGACCGTGCCGTCGCACTTGCGTTCATGTGGACCTCCCGCGGAACGGGTGCCCTCGCATCGGAGAGACACACGTGTGCGGAAGTGGCCGGATTGCGGTGTTCCGATGCCGGATGAGGCCTTCCTCCCCGGGTTTGTCTCGCTACGCTTCAAGGAGGTGCTCTGCCACGGGGGGGTTCACATGGCCAGTGCGGGATTCCGGTACGAGAACGAGCGCCCGCTCCCCGGCGTGTCGTCCCAGCCCGCGAGGGAGACCGCGCATGAGGCGGGGGAGCCGATCCACCGGCGGGGGATGGCCGGGGTACCGACATGGACGCCGCATGGCGCACCGCCGCCGGCTGGGCCGGCACAGGCACCGCGCGCCGGGCCCCCGCTCATCGACTACCGCGACTACGAGTCCCTGCTGAGCCTGGCCCGCGCGCCGAGTCCCGAGCGGATCAGCCCCCTGCGTCCCGACGAGCCGACGACTCCGTTGGTCTATGTCTTCGGCCCGATCACCGACAGCCAGGTGGCGATCGGCTCCCAAGGGAATGTGACTCAAAATCAAACCGGCTCACGGCCCGAGCAGTTGTACCGGACGCACTTCCAGCCGGCGCGGCGTGCCGACCCCGTACAGGTGGTGGAAACCCTGCGGGTCGAGGTCGATCGGCTGGGGCTCGACCTCTACTCGCAGTACGTCATTCGGCAGGCCGCGGCGGTGATCAAGGTGGAGCTGGCCCGCCCCCCGATCGATGAGGAACGGGTCCGCGGGGCCGTCGAGCAGATCCTCGCCTGCCTGGCCCGGCAGCTCGGCGGCGCCCCACTCACCGCCCGTCTGGCGGCCCTGGCGGCTCGCCTGAAGGCCGTCTTCGGTAGCGCGACGGAAGGGAACTCCGCTTCAGGAGACGTACGTTGACGTGGGACGCCTGCGCGGTCTGCTGGGCCCGATCAGGCCCGTACGCCCATCGGTGGCGGCCGTCGCGGGCGCCCCAAAGGGGCGCGGGGAACTGCGCGCCCAGCCACAACGAACCCGCACCGCCGAACACCCCGCACCCCCCCCGCCCAACCCAGCGGAGCGCTCACGCATCGGAGATCGAGTCGATCGACACCTGCCCCCGCCGCACCCCCCGCGCATCCGCGTCCACCGACCGCCGCAGTGCCTCGTGCAGTTTCGCCGGGGTGAGTACGCCGAGGAAGCGGGCCCCGTCCAGTACCGCGACCCAGCCCGCGTCGTGCTGGAGCATCACACCGAAGGCCTGCTTCAGCGGGGCGCCCACCGGGACCCACGAGTTCATCCGGTGGGCGCGGTCCCCGACGGACCCGCCCGCCGCCAACTCGTCGACGCCCACCCACCCGTGCAGGTCGTCCTCCGTGTCCAGGACGACCGCCCATCGCGCGCCCTGCGCGTGCAGGCGGGCGACCGCCGTCTCGGCGGGCTCGTCCAGGCGGGCGACGGGCGGCTGTTCCAGGTCGTCGGGCTCGATGTCGGTGACCGACAGCCGCTTCAGCCCGCGGTCGGCGCCGACGAACTCGGCGACATAGGGGGTGGCCGGGGTGCCGAGCACGGCCCCCGGCGTGTCGAACTGCTCGATGCGGCCCTGCCCGTACACCGCGATACGGTCGCCGAGCCGTACCGCCTCCTCGATGTCGTGCGTGACCAGCAGCACCGTCTTGCGCACGGCCTCCTGCATGCGCAGGAACTCGTCCTGCAACTGTTCCCGGACCACGGGGTCGACGGCCCCGAAGGGCTCGTCCATCAGCAGTACGGGTGGATCGGCGGCGAGCGCCCGGGCCACCCCGACCCGCTGGCGCTGGCCGCCCGACAGCTGTTCCGGATAGCGCGAGCCGTACGTCTTCGGGTCCAGGCCCACCAGGTCGAGCAGCTCCGCGGCGCGCGTCCGCGCCTTCGCCTTCTTCCAGCCGATGAGCGTCGGCACGGTCGCCGTGTTGTCGAGGATCGTCCGGTGCGGGAACAGGCCCACCTGCTGGATGACGTACCCGATACGCCTCCGCAGCCGCACCGGATCGACCGTGGCGATGTCCTGGCCGTTCACGAAGATCCGGCCCGAGGTCGGTTCGATCAGCCGGTTCACCATCATCATGGTCGTCGTCTTGCCGCAGCCCGACGGGCCGACGAGCGTGACGAGTTCGCCCTCCGCGACCTCGAACGAGAGGCCGTCCACGGCCGTCGTGCCGTCCGGATAGCGCTTGGTGACCTGTTCGAACCGGATCATCCCCTCACGCTAACCGCGCAGGTCACTCCCCGCTCACCAGCACCACTTCCAGGGTGCGCGGACCGTGCACCCCCTCGACCCGGTCGAGCTCGATGTCGCTGGTCGCCGACGGGCCGGAGATCCAGGTCAGCGGGCGGGTCGGATCCAGTCGCTCCAGGGCCTGGGGCACGGAGGAGACGACCTGGTCGGGGACGCGGACGACGCAGATGTGGTGATCGGGGACCAGCGTGATGCGACGGCGTCCCTGGTCAGGGCCACCGTCCAGGACGAGGGTGCCGGTCTCGGCGATCGCGAGCGCGCAGCCCGTGACCACGCTGTCGACCTTGTCGAGTTCGTGCGGCGTGCTCACGGCGCGGTCGTGCACGCGGGTGGGATCGGCGGCCGACATCCACTCCGGCGGGAGCCCCGGGGGAACGAGCACATACTGGGGTCCCCGCTCGGCAAGCAGCCGCATGATGAGGTACGGCAGTTCCTCCGCGTCTGTACGGTGCACGATCGCCCGGTAGTCGGCGAGGTTCTCCGCCAGCAGATCCACCGTCTGCTCGACGCTCCGCCCTCCGTGCTCGCGCAGATACCCGCGCTCAATGGCCTGCTCGTACGGCGTGTCGTCCCGCGGCACATCGGCGAGCGCGCGCCGCACCCGCCCCAGGATCAGATCCCTGCTGCTCACTTGTCGGTGTCCTTTCCGCCGTGCGTACGCTGCCACCAGTCGCGGAACGGCTCCGCGGGCACCGTCGGGAGATCCCGGGTGTCGCTCCACGCCTTGCCCGGACCGGGCAGCGAGCGGGGATGGAAGCGGCGCGTCCGGGAGGCGAGCCGCTGACCGGTGCGCAGCGCGCCGGGGTGGCTGAACGCCCAGCGTGCCGCCCGCATCGCCGCCCGCTCGGCGGCGTGCCCCTTGGCGGGCTTGAGGACGACCTTGTTGCCCTCCCGCGTCACCTGACCGCCCTCGGCGATCCGTTCGCGCAGGTGGACGAGGACCTCCGGGATGTCGATGGCGACCGGGCAGACCTCGTAGCAGGCGCCGCAGAGTGAGGAGGCGTACGGGAGCGAGGCGTCGATCTCGCTTGCGGTGCCACGGAGTTGGGGGCTGAGGATCGCGCCGATCGGGCCCGGGTAGACCGAGCCGTAGGCGTGGCCGCCCGCGCGCTCGTACACCGGGCAGACGTTGAGACACGCCGAGCAGCGGATGCAGCGCAGGGCCTGGCGGCCGACCTCGTCGGCGAGGGTGTCGCTGCGGCCGTTGTCGATGAGGACCAGGTGGAAGGTCTGGGGGCCGTCCTCCTCTGTGGTGCCCGTCCACATCGAGGTGTACGGGTTCATGCGCTCGGCGGTCGAGGAGCGGGGGAGGGTCTGGAGGAAGACCTCCAGGTCCTGCCAGGTCGGAACGATCTTCTCGATGCCGACGACCGAGATCAGCGTCTCGGGCAGGGTCAGACACATCCGGCCGTTGCCCTCGGACTCCACGACCATCAGGGTGCCGGTCTCGGCGACCATGAAGTTGGCGCCGGAGATGCCGACCTTGGCGCGCAGGAACTTCTCGCGCAGGTGCAGTCGGGCGGCCTCGGCCAGTTCGGCGGGCGTGTCGGTGAGGCCTTCCGGCGCCGGGCGGCCCCACTCGCTCATCTCGCGCGCGAAGATGTCGCGGATCTCGCCGCGGTTGCGGTGGATGGCCGGGACGAGGATGTGGGAAGGACGGTCCTTGCCCAACTGCACGATGAGCTCGGCGAGATCGGTCTCGTAGGCGTGGATGCCCTCGGCCTCCAGGGCTTCGTTGAGGCCGATCTCCTGGGTGGCCATCGACTTGACCTTGACGACCTCGCTCTCCCCGGTCATCTTCACCAGGTCGGCGACGATCCGGTTGGCCTCGTCGGCGTCGGCGGCCCAGTGCACGATGCCCCCGGCCGCGGTGACCGACTCCTCCAACTGCACGAGGTAGCGGTCGAGATGACGGAGCGTGTGCTCCTTGATCTGCTTGCCGGCCTCGCGCAGGGCGGCCCAGTCGTCGAGTTCCGCGACGGCGACCGCGCGCTTGGCGCGGATGGTGTGGGTGGCGTGGCGCAGATTGCCGCGCAGGGTCGGGTTGTTGACGGCCTCGTGCGCCGCCTTGGGGAAGGCCGGGTGGGCTGGTGGGGGAAACGACGGCATGCCGACGAAGGTGCCACTCATGCGCTCGGCTCCTCTTCCGTACTGGCCAGGATCTCCGCGATGTGCACCGGCCGCATCCGTGTCTTCAGTCGCGCCATCGTGCCGCCGATGTGCATCAGACAGGAGTTGTCGGCGGCGCACAGCACCTCCGCGCCCGTCGACTCGGCGTTGTGCACCTTGTCGGCGCCCATCGCGGCCGAGACGTCGGCGTTCTTGACGGCGAACGTGCCGCCGAAGCCGCAGCACTCGTCCGCGCCCGGCAACTCGCGCAGTTCGAGCCCCTTGACGGCCTGGAGGAGCCGGCGCGGCCGGTCGCCGAGCCCGAGACTGCGCAGCCCGTGACAGGTGGGGTGGTAGGTGACGGTGTGCGGGTAGTAAGCGCCGACGTCCGTCACGCCGAGCACGTCCACCAGGAACTCGGTGAGCTCGTACGTCTTCGGCACGACCGGGGCGAGGGTGGCCGCGAGGGTGTCCCCGCGGCCCTCCGTCCGCGCTCGCTCACCCATCCGCGGATACAGCTCACGCACCATCGCGCCGCACGACCCGGAGGGCGTCACGATCGCCTCGTACTCACCGAAGACATCGGAGAAATGCCGGGCCAGTGGCTCGGCCTCATGCCGGTACCCGGTGTTGTAGTGGGCCTGCCCGCAGCAGGTCTGCGCCATCGGGAAGTCGACCTCGACGCCCAGCCTGGTCAGCAGTTTCACCACGGCGCGGCCGGTGTCCGGATAGAGCGTGTCGTTGACACAGGTCAGGAACAGGGCGACACGCATCGCGGCTCCTTGGGATCGATCATCGGATGAGTGCAGGGTACGCGGAGGGCGGGCGGCAGGGGAGCCCCCGCTCATGGACACGGACGAGTCCCCCTCGCGGACGGGTGAAAGGCGCCCGTCACGGCGGGCGGGAGTTCCGGTTCACCCGCGGGTGAGCCGGTCCTGGGCGGCGCGCCAGGCCGCCGCGTCGCCCCGGGGCTCGTACCGCCGCAACGGCTGCGTACGGGCGAGGAGCCGCCGCATCGACGTACGGTCGCCGACCAGACCGTGTGCGCGGGCCTGGACGAGGACGTTGCCGAGCGCGGCGGCCTCCGCCGGGCCGGCCACGACCGGCAGTCCGCAGGCGTCGGCCGTCAGTTGGCACAGGAGCTCGTTGCGGGTGCCGCCGCCGACGATGTGGACGACGTCGACCGGGTGGTCGGCGAGGGCCTCCGCCTCGCGGATCGCCCTGCGGTGGGCGAGCGCGAGGGAGTCGAGAATGCAACGGGTGATCTCGGCGCGCGACTCGGGCACAGGCTGTCCCGACTCCCGGCAGGCGTCGGTGATCCGGTCCGGCATCCGGCCGGGGGCCAGGAACGTGGCGTCGCCCGCGTCCACCACCGACCGCAGCGCGGGCACCTCCGCGGCGGCCCGCAGCAGCTCACCCAGATCGGGCTGCCCCCATTCCCGTACACACTCCTGGAGCAGCCACAGCCCCATGATGTTCCGCAGATAGCGGACCGTGCCGTCCAGGCCCAGTTCATTGGTGAAGTTGGCCGCGCGGCTCGCCTCGGTGAGGACCGGCCGCTCCAGTTCCAGGCCCGCGAGGGACCAGGTGCCGGTGCAGATGTACGCGAACCGCTCGCCCGCCGCCGGGACGGCGGCGACCGCGGACGCGGTGTCGTGCGAGCCGACGGTCGTCACCGGGACCGGGCCCCTCAGCCCGGTCTCCTCCAGGACCCGCGGGAGCAGCAGACCGGCCGGGTCGCCCGGCTGTCGCAGCGGCGCGAACAGCGTGAGGTCGATGCCGAGCCGGTCCGCGAGGTCGTGGGACCAGTCACGGGTACGCGGGTCGATCAGCTGGGTGGTCGAGGCGTTGGTGATCTCCGTGCCCGCCTCGCCCGTGAGCCAGTACGCCAGCAGGTCGGGAACGAGCAACAGCCGCTCGGCGGCGGCGAGTTGAGCCGTCGAGCGGGCCGCCGTGAGCTGGTACAGGGTGTTGAAGGGCGCGTACTGGAGCCCGGTCGCCGTGTACAGCTCGGCGGCGGGCACGGTCGCCCACACCTTCTCCGCGACCCCCTCGGTGCGGGCGTCGCGGTAGTGCACCGGGTTGCCGAGCAGCGCGCCGTCGGCGTCCAGCAGCCCGTAGTCCACGGCCCAGCTGTCGATGCCGACGGAGTCGACCTGCCCGGCCGCCCGCAGTCCGTCGAGCACCCCCGCGTACAGCGAGAGGATGTCCCACCGCAGCCCCTCGGGGACCCGCACCGGCCGGTTCGGGAAGCGGTGCGCCTCCGTCAGCTCCAGCGACTCGGGGCCGACGCGGCCGACCATGACGCGCCCGCTGGACGCGCCGAGGTCGACCGCGGCGAAGCTCTTCACGTGCTCGCTCATCGCAGGAAGGCCGCCGCGACACCCGCATCGACCGGGACGTGCAGACCGGTGGTGTGGGTCAGATCCCCACCCGTCAGGGCGAACACGGCGTTCGCCACGTGCTCGGGCAGCACCTCGCGCTTGAGGATGGTCCGCTGGGCGTAGAACTCGCCGAGCTTCTCCTCCTCGATGCCGTACGTCGCCGCGCGCTGCGCGCCCCAGCCGCCCGCGAAGATGCCCGAGCCGCGCACGACCCCGTCGGGGTTGATGCCGTTCACCCGGATGCCGTGCTCGCCCAACTCGGCGGCAAGGAGCCGTACTTGATGCGCCTGGTCGGCCTTGGTGGCGGAGTACGCGATGTTGTTCGGGCCGGCGAAGACCGAGTTCTTGGACGCGATGTAGACGATGTCCCCGCCCAGCTCCTGCTGGATCATCACCCGCGCCGCCTCCCTCGACACGAGGAAGGAGCCACGGGCCATGATGTCGTGCTGGAGGTCCCAGTCCTTCGCGGTGGTCTCGAGCAGCGGCTTGGAGATGGAGATACCGGCGTTGTTCACCACCAGGTCGACGCCGCCGAAGGCGAGCACCGCCGCCCTGAAGGCCTCGGCGATCTGCTCCTCGGAGGTCACGTCGACGGTGACGGCGACGGCCTTGTCGGGCCCGCCCAGCGAGGAGGCGACCTCGGCGGCGTTCTCCGCGTCGAGATCGGCGATCACCACGCACGCGCCCTCGGCGACGAGCCGTTCGGCGATCGCCTTGCCGATCCCGCTGCCCGCCCCCGTCACCAGCGCCACCCGGGTGGCGAGCGGCTTCGGCTTCGGCATCCGCTGGAGCTTGGCCTCCTCCAGCGCCCAGTACTCGATGCGGAACTTCTCCGACTCCTCGATCGGCGCGTACGTCGAGACCGCCTCGGCGCCCCGCATCACGTTGATCGCGTTGACGTAGAACTCGCCGGCCACGCGCGCGGTCTGCTTGTCCTTGCCGAAGGAGAACATGCCGACACCGGGGATCAGCACGATCGCCGGGTCCGCGCCGCGCATCGCGGGCGAGTCGGCGTCGGCGTGCCGCTGGTAGTAGGCCGCGTACTCCTCGCGGTACTCGCCGTGCAGCTCCTTCAGCCGCGCGATCGCCGCGTCCAGTTCCACGGTCGGCGGCAGATCGAGGACGAGCGGCCGGACCTTGGTCCGCAGGAAGTGGTCGGGGCAGGAGGTGCCGAGCGCGGCGAGGCGCGGGTGCTCGGCGCTCGCGAGGAAGTCGAGGACGACGTCGGAGTCGGTGAAGTGGCCGACCTGCGGCTTGTCCTGCGAGGCGAGGGCCCGGACGTACGGCGCCAGCGCCGCGGCCCGCTCCCGGCGCCGGGCGGCCTCCAGGGCCGCGTACCCCTCGACGACGGGCCCGAAGGGCTCCGCCTTGCCACGCTCGACGAGGAACGCCTCGGCGGTGCGGATGACGTGCAGCGAGTTGCGCTCGCACTCCTCCGCCGTGTCGCCCCACGCCGTGATGCCGTGCCCGCCCAGGACGCAGCCGATCGCCCGCGGGTTGGCCTCCTTGACCGCCGCGATGTCCAGACCCAGCTGGAAGCCGGGCCGGCGCCACGGCACCCACACCACACTGTCGCCGAAACACTCGGCGGTCAGCTTCTCGCCGTCCGCCGCGCAGGCCAGCGCGATCCCGGAGTCGGGGTGCAGATGGTCGACGTGGGCCGCGTCCACCAGCCCGTGCATCGCCGTGTCGATGGACGGGGCCGCGCCGCCCTTGCCGTGCAGGCAGTAGTCGAACGCGGCGACCATCTCGTCCTCGCGCTCGACCCCCGGGTAGACCGCCGTCATCGCCCGCAACCGGTCAAGGCGCAGCACGGCGAGCCCCGCCCCGGTCAGGGTGCCGAGATCCCCACCCGACCCCTTCACCCACATCAGCTCGACATCACCGCCGGTCACAGGATCGGTGTCGGTGCCCTTCGCGGAGGCATTGCCGCCCGCGTAGTTGGTATTACGAGGATCAGCACCGAGCCGGTGCGACCGGGCCAACAGAGCGGCGGCTTCGGGATGGGATGCCATGTTCCTAGTCCTTAGAGAAAGAAGAGTGAAGAGAGCGAGGTACCTGTGCTGCGGCGCGCCCCTCAGGGGCGCGGGGAACTGCGCGACCAGCCACATACGGCCCGCAGCCTGCAACGGTCCGCACAGGGCAGACGAGACTCAGCCGCTCACGCCCCCCACCCCGCCTGCTGCCCACCCACCCGCTCCGCCGCGATCTTCTCCCCCCACCCGGATCGGCGGTACGCCGAGACGGGATCCGCATCCAGCCCCAGCTCCTCGCGCACCTCACCCAGCAACGGCCGCACATCGGTGTTGTACGCGTCCATGATCACCGCGTTGGCCGCGAGCACATCCCCGGTACGCTGCGCGTCGGCCAGCGCCGCACCGTCCACGAGCAGCGCCTTCGCCGTCGCCTCCTGCACGTTCATCACGGAACGGATGATCGCCGGGATCTTCGCCTCGATGTTGTGGCACTGGTCGAGCATGAAGGCGACGTCCGGCGTGAAGCCACCGCCGCGGATCACCTCGTACATGATCCGGAACAGCTGGAAGGGATCGGCCGCACCGACCATCAGGTCGTCGTCGGCGTAGAACCGCGAGTTGAAGTCGAACGCGCCGAGCTTGCCCTCGCGCAGCAGCGTCGCGACGATGAACTCGATGTTGGTGCCGGGTGCGTGGTGCCCGGTGTCGACGACGACCTGCGCCTTCGGGCCGAGCTTGAGGCAGTGCGCGTACGCCGTGCCCCAGTCCGGGACGTCCGTCATGTAGAAGGCGGGCTCGAAGAACTTGTACTCCAGCAGCATCCGCTGGTCGTCCCCGAGTCGCTCGTAGACCTGGGCCAGGCCCTCGGCCAGCCGGTCCTGGCGCTCGCGGATGTCGTCCTGACCGGGATAGTTCGTACCGTCGGCGAACCAGAGCTTCAGGTCCTTCGAACCCGTCGCGTCCATGATGTCCACGCACTCGAGCAGGTGATCGACGGCCTTCCGGCGGACGGCGGCGTCCGGGTGACAGATGGAGCCGAGCCTGTAGTCGTCGTCCTGGAAGGTGTTGGAGTTGATCGCACCCAGCTTCAGGCCGCGCTCCTGCGCGTACTTCGCCAGCGCCCCGTAGTCGTCGACCTTGTCCCAGGGGATGTGCAGCGCGACGGTCGGCGCGGCCCCCGTGAAGGCGTGCACCTGGGCGGCGTCGTCCAGTTTCTCGCGCGGATTGCGCGGGACTCCGGGCTGCGCGAACACCTTGAAGCGGGTTCCCGAGTTCCCGTACGCCCACGAGGGCGTCTCTACTGCCTGGGTCTTGAGGGCGGTCTTCACCGCGGCAAGCTCGGTCACTTCGGGGCTCCTGTGACTTCGGGTGTGGCTTCGGTTTCGAACGACTTGTGGAGTCGGGTCCGAACTGCACTTCTGCCTGATCGGAACAGCTCTTCCGCCTGAAACGATCTGAAACGATTCAGAACGCCGAAGCTATGAGCCGCCCGAAGGCGTGTCAAGCCCCTGGGTGAAGTCAGCCCTCCGTGACTCGGTTGTGACCATCGGCTATCGAAAATTTCGACCCGAACCCATTGACGTGACCTGGGCTACCTGCCTAACGTCCCGGCAACCTAGTTGAAACCTTTCACGACGTCGTGAGGCCTCGCCGCCCGCGTCGTTGAGGAGCTCACATGACCCACCGGTCCGACGCGGGTCCGGCCCCCGTACTGGCGCTGGAGGACATTTCCAAGTCCTTCGGCGCGGTACGCGCCCTGCGGGACGTGTCCCTGGAACTGTTCCCCGGCGAGGTGCACGCTCTCGCCGGTGAGAACGGCGCGGGCAAGTCGACCCTCATCAAGACGCTCGCCGGCGTGCACCGACCGGACGCCGGTCGGGTGCTGCTGGACGGTGAGCCCACCGTCTTCCACGGTCCCGCCGACGCCCGCGACGCGGGCATCGCGGTGATCTATCAGGAGCCCACCCTCTTCCCCGACCTGTCGATCGCGGAGAACATCTTCATGGGCCGCCAGCCCCGGCGCGCCCTCGGCCGTATCGACCACAAGGCCACCCACGAGGCGACCGCCGCCCTGATGAAGCGACTCGGTGTCGAACTCGACCCCGACCGCCCGGCGCGCGGACTGTCCATCGCCGACCAGCAGATCGTCGAGATCGCCAAGGCGCTCTCCTTCGACGCCCGCGTCCTGATCATGGACGAGCCGACCGCCGCCCTGACCGGCAGCGAGGTGGCCCGCCTCTTCGGTGTCGTGCGCACCCTGCGCGAGCAGGGTTCGGCGGTGCTGTTCATCTCGCACCGCCTGGAGGAGATCTTCCAGATCTGCCAACAGGTCACGACCCTGCGCGACGGCGCCCGGATATCCAGCGAGCCCCTCGACGGCATGACCGAGGACGACCTCGTACGCCGGATGGTCGGCCGCGACCTCGACGAGCTCTACCCCAAGCAGGACGTCGAGGCGGGCGAAGTCGCCCTGAGCGTGCGCCGGCTGACCCGTGAGGGCGTCTTCACCGACGTCTCCTTCGACGTGCGGCGCGGCGAGATCGTCGGTCTCGCCGGACTCGTCGGCGCCGGGCGTACGGAGGTCGCCCGGGCCGTCTTCGGCGTCGACCGCTGGGACGCCGGAGAGGTCGAGGTCGACGGGAAGTCGCTGACGAACGGGGCGCCCTCCACGGCCATGGCCGCGGGGCTCGCCCTCGTCCCCGAGGACCGGCGCGCCCAGGGCCTGGTGATGGACATGTCCATCGAGCGAAACATCGGGCTCACCGGGCTGCGTACGACCGTGAAGGCGGGGCTGGTGGACCGCGGCGCCGAGCGCAGCCGTTCCCTCGACTGGGCGGTCAAGCTCCAGGTGAAGTACGCCCGGATCGCCGACACGGTCAACACGCTCTCGGGCGGCAACCAGCAGAAGGTCGTCCTCGCCAAGTGGCTCGCCACCGGCCCCAAGGTGCTGATCGTCGACGAGCCCACCCGGGGCATCGACGTGGGCACGAAGGCCGAAGTGCACCGGCTGCTCTCCGAGTTGGCCGCCGACGGGGTGGCCGTCCTGATGATCTCCTCCGACCTGCCCGAGATCCTCGGCATGGCCGACCGGGTGCTGGTGATGCACGAGGGCCGGCTCACCGCCGAGATACCCCGCTCCGAAGCCACCGAGGAGACCGTGATGGCCGCAGCGACGGGGAGGGTTGCCGCGTGACAGCCACCAGGCGCGCCACCCTCGACGCAGCACCGGCAGCACCGGCAGCACCGGCAGCACCGGCAGCACCGGCAGCACCGGCAGCGGCCGGGGCGGGCGGTCGGTTCGCCTCCGTGAACGTGGGGCGTGCCGCCGGTGGGGAGTTCGGAGCCGCCGGTTCGGCCGCCCGCGCCACACCCGCCTCTTCCCAGGGGGCCGTTCCCCTCACTTCGACGGTCGTCCGTCAGTCCCCTCACATCCCCCGGAGGGCCGCGTGAGCGACGCACGCGCGGCCGCCGGGCCGCAGACGAACACGATGCCCGCACCTCTGCGCCGCGCGGGCGGAGAAGCGAACGACAGGAGGACGGCATGACGGTGACCGCACCCAATCCCGCGCCCGCCGCCGAGGTGCCCAAGTCGAGTGGTACCCGGCTGGTGGACCGTGTCTTCAAGATGCGTGAACTCGCCATCCTGGTCGTCTTCCTGGTGATGATCGCCATCACCCAGATGGGCAACAGCGAGTTCCTGTCCGAACAGGGCATCAAGGACCTGCTGTTGAACGCGACGATCCTGGTGCTGGTCGCCACCGGTCAGTCGCTGGTCGTGATCACCCGGAACGTCGACCTGTCGGTCGGCTCCACCCTCGGCATCAGCGCCTTCGCGGCCGGCACCTATCTGCACGGCGGCGGAAACCCCGTCGTCGCGGTCTTCCTGGCCGTCCTGCTCGGCATCGGCTGTGGACTGGTCAACGGGCTGCTGGTCAGCCTCGGCCAGGTGCCCGCGCTGGTCGTCACCCTCGGCACGCTCTACATCATCCGCGGCGTCGACTCCATCTGGGTCGGCTCCCGCCAGATCACCGCGGCCGACCTCCCCGGCGGCTTCGTCGACTTCGGCTCCGGCGGCATCTCCGCGGTCCCCTACCTCGCCCTGATCGCGCTGGCGGTCCTGCTGGTCACCGCGTACTACCTCAAGCACTTCGGCAGCGGCCGCGAGCTGTACGCGCTGGGCTCCAACCCGGAGGCCGCCCGGCTCGCCGGCATCCCCGTCCGCAAGCGGATCCTCACCGCGTACGTCGTGTGCGGCGGCCTCGCCGGACTCGCGGGTGCCCTCTACCTCGCCCGGTTCGGCAACGTCGACTCGGGTACCAGCACCGGCTACGAACTCACCGTCGTCAGCGCGGTCGTGGTCGGCGGTGTCGTCTTCACCGGCGGCTCCGGCAGCGTCTACGGCGCCGCGCTCGGCGCGCTGCTGCTTACCTCCATCAACAGTGTGCTGCCCGCCCTCGGCGTCAGCTCCGTCTGGGTGCTCGCCATCAACGGCATCCTGCTCATCCTCGCCATCGCGGTCGACCGGATCGTCGCGCTGCGCGTGGCCTCCGCACTGAAGAAGAGGAACGCCCGCCATGGCTGACTCGTCCCTCGCGCGCGCCGTCCGCTGGGACACGGTCGTCGGCGCCCTCCTCATCGTCCTGCTGCTGTTCTCCTTCGGCTTCGTCGACGGGTTCGGCAACTCGCTCAACCTGTCGTTCCTGATCGGCAACACCCTGCCCATCGCGCTGATCGCGCTGCCGATGACCCTGCTCGTGGTGGCCGGGGAGATCGACCTCTCCGTCGCCTCCACGGCCGGTCTGTCCGGCTCGGTGATGGGCGCCCTGTGGAACCAGGGCATGGCGATCGAGACGATCATCCCGATCTGCCTGCTCCTCGGAGTGGTGTGCGGACTGGTCAACGGTCTGCTGGTGACCCGGCTCGGGCTGCCCTCTCTCGCCGTCACCATCGGTACCCTCGCCGCCTATCGGGGCATCGCGCAGATCGTGCTCGGCTCGGACGCGGTCACCGACTTCCCCACCCAGTACCAGGACTTCGCGGCCGGACGCATCGGGAACACCTTCATCCCGCAGGCCTTCCTGCCCTTCCTCGTACTCCTGGCGATCGCGGTGGTGGTACTGCACGCCACCCCGTTCGGGCGCTCGGCCTTCGCGGTCGGCGCCAACGAGGAGGCCGCCCGGTTCGCCGGCATCCGCGTCAAGCGGCAGAAACTGATCCTCTTCGTCGCCACCGGCTTCATGGCCTCGCTCACCGGCGTCTTCTGGGCCCTGCACTACGCCAGCGCCCGTTACGACAACGCCAACGGCCTCGAACTCTCCGTCGTCGCCGCCGTCCTGCTCGGCGGCATCGACTTCGACGGCGGCAAGGGCACGCTCGGCGGCGCGATCGCGGGAGTCTTCCTGCTCGGCGCGCTGCAGAACGTGATGAGCCTCCTGAATGTCTCCGCGCAGTCGCAGATCGTCGTCACCGGTGTTCTGCTCGTCGTCTCTGTGCTCGGCCCTCGGGTTGCTCAGCAAGTCGCTGTCGCAAGGGCCGCGGCTCGCTCCACTGGATAGGTCGTTTTGCGTCTGCGGGGCCCGATGTGGCCGGCCGCGCAGTTCCCCGCGCCCCTGAAGGGGCACTCTCGCTCACCCTCGTATCAAAGGACCCCATGCCATGCGCAAGTCATCCCTCCGTCGTACCGGCGCGGCACTCGCCGCCGTCACCTCGCTCGCCCTGGCCGTCACCGCCTGCGGCGGCACCACCAAGAACGACGTGAAGAGCGCGGGCGGCTCGGCCGCCGCGACCGGCAAGGCCGACCCGAACGCGGCCCTCAAGAAGGGCCTCACGGTCGGCTTCCTGCCCAAGGCGGTCAACAACCCCTACTTCACCTCGGCGGACAAGGGCGGCGAGAAGGCGCTCACGGAGCTGGGCTCCACGTACAAGGAGGTCGGCCCCAGCAGCGCCACCGACACCTCCGGCCAGGTGAGCTACGTCAACACGCTCACCCAGCAGCAGGTCAACGCGATGGCCGTGTCCGCGCAGGACCCGGGCGCCCTGTGCACCGCGCTCAAGCAGGCCATGAGCAACAAGATCAAGGTCGTCACCTACGACTCCGACACCAACCCCGAGTGCCGCAACGCCTTCGTCTCGCAGGCCAGTGGCGAGGACCTGGGCCGCACCGAGGTCCAACTGCTCGCCGAGCAGATCGGCTACAAGGGTGAGATAGCGATCCTGTCCGCCGCGCAGACCGCGACGAACCAGAACGCCTGGATCGAGTTCATGAAGGAGGAGCTGAAGGACCCCAAGTACAAGGACATCAAGCTGGTCAAGGTCGCCTACGGCAACGACGACGCCCAGCAGTCCTTCCAGCAGACCCAGGGTCTCCTCCAGGAGCACCCGAACCTCAAGGGGATCATCTCCCCGACCACCGTCGGCATCAAGGCCGCGGCCCAGTACCTGTCCGGCTCCAAGTACAAGGGCAAGGTCAAGCTGACCGGCCTCGGCACCCCCAACGACATGCGCAAGTACGTCAAGAACGGCACCGTCGACGCCTTCGAGCTGTGGGACCCGGCGAAGCTCGGCGAGCTCGCCGCGCGTACGGCCGTGGCGCTGTCCTCGGGGCAGATCACCGGAGCCGAGGGTGAGACCTTCAAGGCCGGTGACATGGGCTCGTTCACCATCGGCAAGGGCGGCGTGATCAACCTGGGCAAGCCGACCGTCTTCAACGCCAAGAACATCGACCAGTTCAACTTCTAGGATCCGGGGATCCCTTGATGCAGCGTGTGTGCTTCCTCCTGAAGGTCCGTGCGGACCGCCTCGACGAGTACCGCGAGCGGCATGCCGCCGTGTGGCCCGAGATGCTCGACGCGCTCTCGGCCACCGGCTGGCACAACTACTCGCTCTTCCTGCGCGAGGACGGCCTGCTGGTCGGCTACTTGGAGACCGAGGACTTCGCGGCCGCGCAGGCCGGCATGGAAGCCACCGACATCAATGCCCGTTGGCAGGCGGAGATGGCGCCGTTCTTCGAATCGCTGGACGGCGCCAGACCCGACGAGGCCATGAAGCCCCTCACCGAGGTCTTCCACCTCGCCTGACACCTTCCTGGCGCCCCCTTCACCCGCCGGCACCCGCCATCACCCGCGCGAAGCCCTACCCAGGAGTCCGGACATGAAGAGACGCACCCTGCTGGCCACCGCCCTGCTGACCGGTGTGGCAGGCCCCGGAATCGGCGCCGGTACGGCGCGCGCGGCCGACCCCGGCCCCTCGGTCTCCCTCACCGGCAGCACCCAACTCGACGCCCAGGCCCTGTTCTTCGTGTCGTACGACGGCCTGGTCAACAACAACTCGTTCCAGAAGAACGGCCTGTTGACCTACAAGGGCTACCAGTACGCCGCCTGGTACACCACCGACCGCAGCGCGGTCGTCGCCCGCCGGGCGCTCGGCGCGTCCGGTTGGTCGACGGTCACCCTCGCCCATCGGCTCAAGAGCTCCGACTCGCACAACGTGATCTCCATGGGCGTGTCGAAGACCGACGGCCGGCTGCACCTCAACATGGACTCCCACAGCGACGGCTTCTTCTACGTGAAGTCGGTGGCCGGGCTGCTCGACAACCCCGCCTCCACCGCCTGGACCTCCGCCGTCTTCGGAGCCGTACAGACCTCGCTCGACGGCCTCGCGCTCACCACGCAGTTCACCTACCCCCAGTTCGTCTCCACGCCCGAGGGCAAGCTCCAGTTGAGCTACCGGGTGGGCATCTCCGGAAACGGGCGCAACGCCCTCGCGGAGTACGACGGCTCGTCCTGGACCGCTCTCGGGGAGTGGTCCGGCTCGACCGGCACGTACACCAGCGAGCACGGCTCGAGCACCGCCCGCAACATGTACCTGCACGGCATCGACTACGACGTCAACAGACGCCTGCACGCCTTCTTCACCTGGCGCGAGCAGAACGGCGCCGTGATGTGCAACAGCGGCGGCATCACCAACCACGACACGGGCTACGTCTACTCGACCGACCGCGGCCGCACCTGGCGCAACAACGCCGGCACCCTCGTCGGCACCACGGGCGGCTCCGACACGGTGGGTGTCACCGACGCCGGACTCGTCGTCGACGCGCTCAACCCCGACCACTCCCTGATGAACCAGGAGAGCCAGGCCACCGACTCCACCGGCCTGCCGCACGCGATCATCAGCTATGTGCCCGGGCGCTTCGGCCAGTGCACCACGAACTACGTCACCGACCGGACGAACAACGGCCGCGCCTTCCACCTCCGCAAGAACGCCTCGGGCAGCTGGACCAAGACCGAGATCCCGATCGCCCTCGGCTCGAGCCAGCGCACGAAGCTGATCCTGGACAAGTACGACAACGCCTACGCGATCATGCCCTTCGGCCGGATCGCGGGCGCCTCGAAGTCCTCCGGGTACACGGACTGGACACTCCTGTACGACGGCAGCGGCCTCAACGCCTTCGGTGAGGTGGTGATCGACGAGACGCGCGTCTCGCAGGACGGGACACTGTCGGTCATGTACCAGGAGAAGTCCAGCGGGACCACACCTTCGGCGCTCCACGTCGTCGACTTCCGGCTGCCCGCATGACCAGCGAAGTCGGCGGACTCGCGGGTAATGTGAAGGCCCGCCCGCCGCTTCTCGTCCCCCTGGAGGTTCCTGCCTGATGGCACAGTCGGTGGGTATCAAGGACGTCGCCCGCGCCGCCGGAGTCTCCGTGGGCACGGTCTCGAACGTCATCAACCGCCCGGACAGCGTCGCCTCCGAGACCCGGGCCCGTGTCCAGTCGGCGATAGACCGGCTCGGCTATGTCCGCAGCGAGTCCGCGCGCCAGCTGCGGGCCGGACGCAGCCGGATCATGGGCCTGCTCGTCCTCGACATGGGCAACCCCTTCTTCGTGGACGTCGCCCGCGGCGCCGAGCGCGCCGCGCGGGACGCCGGGCTCGGCGTGATGGTCTGCAACAGCGCGCAGAGCGCCAGCGAGGAGGCCGACTACCTGTCGCTCTTCGCCGAGCAGCGGGTACGCGGCGTGCTGCTGACGCCCGCCGACGCGACCGGGCGCAACATCGCGACGTTCCGCCGCAACGGCATCCCCTTCGTGCTGGTCGACCGGGTCGCCGAGGGCACCACCGAGTGCTCGGTCTCGGTCGACGACGTGGCGGGTGGCGCGCTGGCCGTACGGCATCTGGTCGACGCGGGCCATCGGTCGATCGCTTACGTCAGTGGGCCGCCCGGCCTCAACCAGGTCAGGGACCGCCGTGTGGGCGCGCTGAACGCGCTGGCCGAGGCGGGCCTGGCGCCCACCGCGATGCGGGAGCTGCCCACCCAGCGCCTCGACGTGGCCGCGGGC
>LRTP01000576.1 GCA_001550305.1 Streptomyces diastatochromogenes | reverse complement strand
CGGGCGGGGCCCCGGCCCGCCAGCGGGCCGTGGCTGACGAGGTGGCCGTCGCGCAGCACGGCGAAGGTGTCGGCGACCTTGTACACCTCGTCCAGCCGGTGGCTGACGTAGAGAATGCCGTGCCCCTGGTCGCGCAGGGCGTGGAGCACGCGGAAGAGCCGGGCGCAGTCCGCCGCGGGGAGTCGGGCGGTGGGCTCGTCCAGGACGATGAGCTTCGCGTGTGCCGCCAAGCCACGGGCGATGGCGACCAGCGAGCGCTCGGCGGGGGAGAGTCGGGAGATCGGCGCATCGGGGTCGAGATGTCCGGCGACGATTTTCAGGGCGTCGGCGCAGCGCTCCCGGGTCCGCCTCCAGGAAATCAGGCCGCCGCGGCGGGGATACCCGATGCTCAGGGCGATGCTCTCGGCGACCGTCATCCACTCCACGAGACCGAGGTCCTGGTGGACGAAGGACATGCTGTCGGAGGCGGCATGACTTCCGAGCGGGTGCCCGTCCACCGTGATCTGTCCCGCATCGGCCTGATGGACGCCGGCGAGCACCTTGATGAGCGTGGACTTCCCGGCACCGTTGGGCCCCAGAAGGGCGAGGACGCTGCCGGCGTGGACGTCGAGATCGACCCCGGCCAGTGCGAGGGTCCCGCCGAACCGCTTGCCGAGCCCGCGGATGCGGACCAGCGGCGTCGCCCCCAAGGGCGGGACGTCCTTCGGGGAAGTGTCGGGAGCGTCATGCACGGACACCTCCGAGGGGTCGTCTGGCGAGTTCTTCCCGACCTTCATCGTCGTCATCAGTGGGGCGAATCCGAGTATTTCAGACATCCTGCCCGCTGCGGTGACTCCAGCGGGTCAGTGGGCCGCCCGGGCGATCCGCGTGTCCCGCGCTCGCTTCTCCCTTGTCCGACGGTCGCGTGCGCTGGACCGCGGACGTGGTCCTTCAGGCGGCGTCGAGCCCGCATTCGGCCCAGATGACCTTGCCCTCGGGCAGATAGCGCGTACCCCAGCTCTGTGCCAGCTGCGCCACGAGGAACAGGCCACGGCCGCCCTCGTCGGTGCTGGCCGCCCGGCGCAGGTGCGGGGCGGTGTTGCTGGCGTCGGAAACCTCGCAGATCAGGGTGCGGCCGTGCAGCAGCCGTACCCGGATGGGCCCGGCACCGTGGCGGATCGCGTTGGTCACCAGCTCGCTGAGCATCAGCTCGGCGGCGAACGCGGCCTCGTCGAGTCCCCAGTCGGCCAGTTGCCGCAGGGCGGCGGCACGGACTTCACTGACCCGGGCCGGATCGGCGGGCAGGTCCCAGGCGGCGATCCGGCGAGGGTCCATCGCGTGGGTGCGGGCGACGAGCAGGGCGATGTCGTCGCAGGGGTGGGCGGGCGCGACGGTTTCCAGGACCGTCTGACAGGTCTGCTCCGGTGTCTGTTCGGGGTGGGCCAGGGCGCCGCGCAGCTGGTCGAGGACCACGTCGACGTCGCGTTGCCGGTCCTCGATGAGTCCGTCCGTGTAGAGGAGCAGCCGGCTGCCCTCGGGGAGGTGGATCTCGGCGGATTCGAAGGGCAGGCCGCCCAGGCCGAGAGGGGGCCCGGCGGGCAGGTCGGGGAACGACACCGTGCCGTCGGGCCGCACCAGCGCGGGCGGAGGGTGGCCGGCCCGGGCCATGGTGCACTGCTGCGAGGTCGGGTCGTAGACGGCGTACAGGCAGGTCGCACCGATGACACCGGCACCGGCGGCGGGTTCCTCCCGGTCCAGGCGTCCCACGAGGTTGTCGAGGTGGGTGAGGACTTCGTCCGGGGGGAAGTCGAGTTCGGCGAAGCTGCGCGCGGCGGTGCGCAGCTGGCCCATGGTGGCGGCGGAGAGCATGCCGTGGCCGACGACGTCCCCGACGAAGAGGCCGATACGGGTGCCGGAGAGCGGGATGACGTCGTACCAGTCTCCGCCGACGTCGGATTCGGCGGGCAGATAGCGGTGAGCGATCTCCACGGCGTCCTGGTCGGGCAGATCGTGCGGCAGCAGGCTGCGCTGGAGGGTCAGGACCATGGTGCGTTCGCGCGTGTAGCGCCGGGCGTTGTCGATGGACAGGGCGGCACGGCTGGCGAGTTCCAGGCCCAACGAGCGGTCGTCGTCACCGAAGGGGGCGGGGTCCTGCGCACGGTAGAAGCTGGCGATGCCCAGGATCACGCCGCGGGCCACCAGGGGGACCGCGATGAGGGAGTGGACCTCGGTGAGCAGCCGTTCGGTGTGCTCGGGGTCCTGGGCGAGCCAGCCCGCAGCGGCCTTCAGATCCGGCTCCAGCACCGCCTGCCCGCTGGTCAGACAGCGTATCTGCGGCGTGGTCGGGCCGAAGTCGACCTGCTTGCCGACCGGGCTGAAGGGAAGGTCGTCGCTGATCCCGTGCACCACTGTGCGGTGCAGGTCGGTGCGGGGGTCGGCGGACTCCTCGCCACGCAGTACGGCCTCGGGCAGGTCGATGGTGACGAAGTCGGCCAGTCGTGGGACCGCCGTCTCGGCGAGTTCCTGGGCGGTACGGCGCACGTCCAGGGTGGTACCTATGCGGGCGCTGGCCTCGGACAGCAGCTCCAGGCGGCGGCGCGCGGCCAGGGCGTACGTCCCCACGCGCGGTTCCCCCACCATCACGAGCCCTCTTGTCCGGGACGGGGGGGCGGGGTGATCGTCCGCCACGTCAACCCTGCCGACGGTGCCGAACGGGCCGTGGGCGACGTCGGGAAGGTTCCTGGACAACGTGGCGACGGGCAGACGCCCGGGGGCCGCCGCGGCCGGAACGAACCGGGGCGGCGGGACGGCGGTGACCACGGCGAGCCGACCGGAACTGCCCGGCGATACGTCGACCTGGGTCGGGACGGCGAGGGGCTCTCGCGGTGCGGGGCCGGGCAGGACGGCCTCGATGGCAACGCCTTCCACCCCTGAGCCACTTCTCATCGGACGGCTCACGAGAGTGACCCGCCGACCGTCGAACAGGCACACGACGGCGGCGGCCCGCTGCCCGCGTGAGATCAGCTCGGCGGCCTTCTCCGTGAGGACCGCCCGGTCACGGGGATGCAGTTCGAGGGCCAGTTCGTCCACGCCGACGGTGTGGTGAAGGCCGGCGGAGGTCGTGGCCCCGGTGTCCAGGTACGCCCGCAACAGAGCGCGCTCACGCGCGGAACTCTGCCTCAGCAGCCGCCGCTCGATGGCCTGGGCCGCCTTGCGTATCGTGATCGCCAACTCCGGGTCTTCGGTGCTGCTCGGATAGCCGAAGCACAGCACGCCCTCGATACGACCGCTGAGCGGATCGCGGACGGGAAGCGCGCGGCAGGCGCTTCGCTGGGAGCGCTCAGCGAAGTGCTCGGCACCGTGAACCCGGATGAGTTGCCGCTCCGCCAGTGCGAGACCGATGCCGTTGGTACCCGCGACCCGTTCGGCGAACACGAATCCCGGAACGCGCTGAAACGCCGGAAGGCTCCTGGCCAGCGACGCCTCTCCGAAACGGCGCAGGAGGACCGTGCCGCTCGCATCGGCTACGGAGATGTTCATCTTGCTGCCGGCGAACCTGGCCTGCAGCCGGTCGAGCACGGGGACGGCCGCGCGGACGATCCGGGCGTCGCGGTCGAAATCATCCCGGAAGGGCAGGTCGGCCTGGTCCGGCGAGAGACCGAGGGAGCGGCTGCGCTGCCACGAACTCAGGATCGATGTGCGCACGCCCGCCTCGACGGGCTCACCCTGAAGAAACCGCTCACGGGAACGGGCAGGCCCTGTGCCGCCTGTCGCGTGCCCCGTCGGCATCGGTTTCCCGCCGGTCAGAACCACGCTTCGCCTCACTCGCGTTTTCGACAGTCCATTCGCCGAAAATCACCTGCTATGCACGAGAATACCGAGAACACGGTTATTGCGGTTATTTGGCATGGTTTATGGTGACTCGCACGCGCCATGACCGTACGGGGTTCTACCGGAGGCCTGGACGGGATGGTGTCCATCGTGGACCAGGACACCGAGGACCTGGACGCCGTGTCCTACATGCCGACGGCACCCGAGTGGGCCAGGCGCATCACTCGTCTGCTTTTCCGTGAGCGCGCGTGCGGCGCGGCCGGGGCAGGCTGACGTACATCCCGCCGTCCTCCGAAGGCGAACAGTCTGGGCGATGAAGGAGGTGCTCCTCGCATCGTGGACTCCGTGCAGAAGGTCGTCCTCATCACCGGCGCTTCGCAGGGCATCGGCGCCGCCCTTGTCACCGCCTACCGCGAGCTCGGCTACGGGGTCGTGGCGATCTCCCGCTCCATCGGTGACTTCAGCGACCCCGAGACACTGGCCGTGCGGGCCGATGTGGCCGAGCGGGGCGTCGGCGCTCGCGTCGTCGAGGCGGCTCTCGGGCGGTTCGGCCGGATCGACACGCTGATCAACAACGCCGGAATCTTCATCGCCAAGCCATTCACCGAATACACCGACGAGGACTACGACGCCGTGGCCGGGGTGAATCTGCGCGGCTTCTTCGAGGTCTCCCGCAGCGCCGTCGCCGCCATGCTCTCCGGGACCGGTGGGGGCCACCTGGTGAACGTCTCGACCACCCTGGTCGACCACGCCGACTCGAGGGTGCCCGCAGCGCTCGCGTCGCTGACCAAAGGTGGGCTGAACGCGGTCACCAAGGCGCTGGCGATCGAGTACGCGTCCCGCGGCATCCGGGTCAACACCGTCGCGCTCGGCACCGTCCGTACCCCGATGCACCCGACCTCGGAGTACGAGGCTCTCGCCGCGTTGCAGCCGATCGGCCGGGTGGGCGAGATCGACGACGTGGTCGACGCGATCCTGTACCTCGAGAGCGCCTCGTTCGTCACCGGAGAGATCCTGCACGTCGACGGGGGTCAGAGCGCGGGGCGCTGAGCGGCGGTGTACCGGGCCCCTGCCGGCACATGTGCCGTCGATTGCCGCCACGTCAACAACCGGTGACGGCCGGTTCGCGAAATACTTTCGGAAACGTGCCGGTGACATAACGGCGTCGCGTCCCAATACTGTCTCCATCCGGCTCACGCCTCATTGAGTGGAATGTGCAGCCGTGAGCGATCGGGGCTTTCGGCCTCACACTCCGTCAATCGGCGTTTCTCGACAGGGACTTCGTGCCGATCCTCCCAGGGGAATTGTATTGATGAATAAATTGGTACGGAAGGCTCTCGCGTCGGCGACAGCCGTCGGCGTCGGCCTGGCGTTCGGCATCGCCTCCGCGGTGAGCGCGTCGGCATATCAGCCGAGCCCGTCGAACTTGTATGTGGCGGACAACCCCGCCGCGTGCAACAAGAACCCCTGCGTTCTGTACCCGAAGTCGGCCCAGCTTCCGAGCGGCCGGATCGTGGCGGCGTTCGAGAACGATCAGACCGCCCCGGTGGGCCAGACGATGCCCGTCTACAAGAGCGACGACGAGGGGACGACGTGGCAGAAGCTGGCCGATGTCAAAGCACCGGCCTACCTGTCGAGTGACGCCAAGTACGCGAAGTACACGAGCAATTGGACGAACCCGTATCTCTATGTGCTCCCGCAGGACGTCGGAGACCTGAGCGCCGGCACACTGCTTCTCGCGAGTGTGGTCTCGGGGGACGACTCTTACTACGAGGAGCAGAAGGCCGCCAATTCCAGTTGGACGCCGTCCAGTGACGGCGACCGAAAGGACGTGGCGCTCGCGCTGTACTCCAGCACCGACGACGGCGCGAACTGGAACATCGTCAACATCATCGCCACCGGCGGCTGGCAGGGCGGCAGCGCGGGAAGCCTCGGGCGCGTCTCGACCGCCAACACCCACGCGCAGGTCGACCCGGTCTGGGAGCCGCACCTCGTCGCCAGGAACGGCCAACTCGTCGCCTACTACTCGGACGAGAACGACTACCTCGGCTACGACGCCGCCACCGGCGTGCCGGTCCTCGACCCGGACAACGACACCGCGCCGGACTCGGGCGGCCAGGTCCTCGTGCACAGAACCTGGGACGGCGGCAGCACCTCCTGGAGCGGACCGGTCGTCGACGTCCCGGGTTCCACCGTGGACCGCGGCAACGGCAAGACGGAGATCGGCGGCGGCCGCCCGGGCATGACGACGATCGCCCCGACCACCGACGGCAAATGGCTCCTCACCTACGAGTACTGGGGCGGCGGAACGAACGTCCGATACAAGATCGCGGACGATCCCCTGAAGTTCTACGCTGCCGCCGACGCCCCGATCACCAACCTGCCCGTGCCCACCGGCGGACACGCGCTGTCCACGGGCGGCAGCCCGGTGCTCCTGCCGATGCCGGACGGACGGATCGTCTACAACGCGTCGGGCAGCGGCAGCGTCTGGGTGAACGAGTCCGGTCTCAGCAACGGGCCCTGGAAGGAGTACCAGACACCGATCGCCGCCGGGTACAGCCGCCATCTCCAGTACGTCACGGGCACGGGACGCGTCCTCGTCCTCCAGGCATCCTGGAGCGGCGGAAGCGTCGGGCCCGTGCGCTACGCCGAGGTCGACCTCGGCCGGTCGGACGGGACCTACGACACCCTCGTCAACCGCCTGACCGGTCAGGCCCTCAGCCCCGACACCGGGAAGACGCAGGACGCGAACCTCACCGGAAACGTCCCCGACCTCGTCCTCAAGGCCCGGAACGCCTCGGACGACGCGCAGCGCTGGCACCTCACGGCGAAGGGCGCCAACGTGACCCTGCTCAACAAGACCGGCGGCCGCTCGGTCGCCATCTGGACCGGCACCGCGACGGCCGGGCAGAAGCTGGCCCAGTGGGTCGACGACGGCGCGACCGACAAGCAGTGGACCCTGGTCTCCTCGTCGACCAGCGGGTACTACAAGCTCCGCTCGGTCAAGAACACCAGCCTCTACATGAGCGGAGCGACCGCGGGCGGTTCCGTCACCCTGGCGGCGTCGGCCGACGACGGCTCACAGGACTGGCAGCTGGTTCAGGACCCCCTGCCCACGGACGCGACCTTCACCCTGAAGGGCGCCAACTCCGGCCGCTGCCTCGACGTCCCGAACGGCCAGACGGGCGTCCAGGTCCAGATCTACGACTGCTCGGGCAACGCCAACCAGACCATCACCCAGACCGCGGCCGGCGAACTCCGCGTCTCCGGCAAGTGCCTCGCCGCGAACGGTGACGGCACCACCGCGGGTACCAAGCTCATCCTCTGGGCCTGCAACGGGAAGTCCAGCCAGAAGTGGTGGTTCCGACTGGACGGTTCCGTCGTCAACCGCTCCAACGGTCTCGCCATCGACGTGACCAACTGGGCGACGGCCAACGGCTCGCCCGTGGCACTCTGGACGGCCCTCGGCAACGCCACCCAGAGGTGGAGCCGGGGATAACCGGTTCGGGCGGGGTGCGTGCCGCACCCCGCCCGAACGGCTGTCAGCGGGACCCGTCCGCGTGCCGGGGAACGGACGTCGACGTCCGCAGCACCAGCTCCGTCGCCAGCTCGATCCGCGGGGACACCGGCGGTCGGCCCTCGGCGAGCTGCATGAGGACCCGAGTCGCCTCGTGCCCCAGTTCCTCGAACGGCTGGCGCACCGCACTCAGGGGTGGACAGGCCATGGCCGCGACCAGGGTGTCGTCGAAGGACATGACGGCCAGATCGTCCGGTACGCCGAACCCCTCCTGGCGGGCGGCCTCCAGCACGCCGAGGGCCTGCGCGTCGCTGGCCGCGAAAACGGCCGTGGGCGGCTCGCTGGAGCGGAGGATCTGGAGGCTGGCGGTCAGCGCCTCGTCGTAGTCGAAGTCGGTGGAGCGGACGATCGACGGGTCGTAGCCGATCCCCGCTTCCTCCAGGGCCGCCCGGTAGCCGTGCAGGCGAGCCGCCCCGGCCAGGGAGTGCGAGCGGCCCGCGACCATGCCGATCCGGGTGTGCCCGAGCCCGAGGAGGTGCTGCATCGCGTCCCTGGCGCCGTTCCAGTTGGTCACCCCGATGCTCGGGATGTCCAGGGACGGCGCACTGAGCGGGTCGATCAGCACCACCGGAAGGCGCTGCTCGACGATGCGACGCTGGTCCTCCTCGGCCAGCATCGAGATCACGATGATCAGCCCGGCGGCACCGAGCGCCACGCACTCCTCCAGCCACCGTGAGATGGGCCGCCGACTCGTCGTCCCGGTCACCACGTTGATGCCGAGTTCGCCGGCCGCGTCCACGATTCCGCGGGCGACTTCCAGTGTGTAGGGCCCGGACATGTCCCGGAACACCGCGATGATCTGCCGGGGTCGGGCGGGCTCCGGCTCCCACGGGCGCACGTACCCGTTGCGCGCCAGCAGCTCCTCCACGCGGGCCCGGGTCGCCGCACCGACGTCACGGCGCCGGTGCACGACCTTGGACACGGTGCTGAGAGACACCCCCGCCTCGGCGGCGATGCCCGTCAGCAGCCCGTACTGCGTCTCCAGTTGAGCCTTGCCCTGAGCTGCCACCCGATGCCCGCCCCATTGCCGACACCGATGCGCCGAAAACGCATCGAATCCCTGGTCAGAACCTCCGCCGCAAGCTAACGGGACCGTGTGCCCAGGGGCAAGACCGGTGCCGCCGCTGCCGTGACTGCCCGGCTACACCCGCTGGACGGTCGCCCGCACGGTGTGGTGTCGTACGACCGTCGCGTCCCGTTCCTCGCCGACGAGCCGGACCGCGCCGCGCGCCGGGGTGTCCAGACTCGACGATCCCGCGTACAGCAGGATCTCGCCTGGCTCGACGACACGGTGCCCCGCCAGGCCGGTGAAGGCCAGCCGGTCGGTGTGCACGGCGAAGCGGACCGTGGCGCTCTCGCCGGGAGCGAGGTCGACCTTGGCGAAGGCCAGCAGCGCGCGAACCGGCCGGGTGACCTGGGCCACCGGGTCGACGGCGTAGAGCTGGACCGTCTCGGCGCCGGGCAGGTCACCCGTGTTCCGTACCTGCGCGGAGACGGTGAACTCCCCGTCCGTAGGCACCTGTTCACGGTCGACGGCCATCCCGTCGATCTCGAAGGTGGTGTACGAAAGGCCGTGCCCGAAGGGGAACGCGGGGGTCGGATCGAGGTTGGACAGCCAGCTCTGCCGGTCGCCCAGCGGCGGGTGGAGGTAGGTGTGGGGCTGACCGCCGGGGGACATGGGGAGCTGCACCGGCAGTTTCCCGCTGAAGTTCCCCGTGCCGGCGAGGAGTTCGGCCACCGCCCGGCCGCCCTCCTCGCCGGGCAGGAAGACCTGCACCATCGCGGCGGCGTCGGCGGCGAACCGGCCCACGGCGTAGGGGCGTCCACTGCTGACCACCAGGACGACCGGCCTCTTGGTCGCGAGGACCGCCTCCACCAACTCCTCCTGTACGCCCGGCAGTCGCAGATCCTCGACGTCGCAGCCTTCGCCGGAGGTGCCGACGCCGAACATGCCGGCCTTGTCCCCGACGACCAGGACGGTCACGTCGGCGTTGGAGCAGGCCTCCACGGCGGCCGGGATGCCGCTGCGGTCCTCGTCGCGGATCGGGCAGCCCTGGGCGAACTGCCATTCCACATCCGGCAGTTCGGTGCTCAGCGCGGTCCGCAGGGACACCGCCTCCACCCCGTTGCCGAGGTCGTCGCGGTCGGCGAGGACGTGGTTGGGGAAGCTGTAGCAGCCGAACATGGTGCGGACGTCGTCGGCACACGGGCCGATCAGAGCGATCCGGCCGGCCGGTGGGAGGGGCAGCGTTCCGTCGTTCGTCAGCAGCACGGCGCTCGACCGGGCGACCGCGTGGGCAAGCCGACGGTGCTCCGGTTTGTCGAGGTCGAGCGCCCCGGCGCGCACGGCGGGCGGGCGCGGGTCCCAGTCGGGGTCGAGCAGCCCCAGCTCGATCTTCTGCCGCAGCACCCGGCGTACCGCCCGGTCGACCGCGCTCTCGGCCACCTGCCCCTTCTCCACGGCGCTCACCAGCGCCTCGCCGAAGCCGCGCTGGTCGGGCAGTTCGACATCCATCCCGGCCCGCAGGGCGAGCGCCCCGGCCGCGGGCAGGTCGGCCGCCACCCGGTGCGCGTTCACCAGGAACGGCAGCGACCAGTAGTCGGAGACGACGGTGCCCTCGAAGCCCCACCGGTCGCGGAGCACGGACGTCAGCAGCCATTCGCTCGCGGCGGGGGCCTCGCCGTCGATCTCGGCGTACGAGTTCATGACCGACCCCACACCCGCGGCGACGAGCCGTTCGAAGGGCGGCAGGATGACGTCGAACAGCTCCCGGCGGCCGAGCTGCGCGGGGGCATGGTTGCGGCCGCCCATCGAGGCGGAGTACCCCGCGAAGTGCTTGAGGGTGGCGACCACCCCCGCGCTCTGCACGCCCAGGACATAAGCCTCGGCCATCTCGCCGACGAGATACGGGTCCTCACCGAAGGTCTCCTCGCAGCGGCCCCAGCGGTAGTCGCGGATCACGTCGACGACGGGGGCCAGACCCTGGTGGACACCGGCCTCGGCCATGTCGGAGCCGATGGCCTCGCCGACCCGGCGGATGAGGGCGGGGTCGAAGGTGGCCGCCATGCCCAGGGAGGTCGGGTAGATCGTGGCGCCGTAGGCGGTGAAGCCGGTCAGGCACTCGTCGTGCGCCATGGCCGGGATGCCGAACCGGCTCTGGCTCATGACCTGTCGCTGGTGCCCGGCCAGCAGCCGGGCGTGTTCCAACGCGGGCCGGGGGAGGGTGCCGTAGGGGCGGGTGAGCTGACCCAGGCCGTGCCGGGCGGTCTTGTCGAGGTCCCCGACCCGGCCGAAGTGGTTGCTGCCCGGGGCGACTTCGGGGCCGTCGGCCTCGATGTCCTCCCAGGTGCTGCTCAGTTGCGCGACCTTCTCGGGCAGGGTGAGCCGGGCGAGCAGGGCCTCGACGCGCTCGTCGACCGGCGCTGCGGGGTCGGTCCAGGGGCGATCGGGCCCGGTGCTGTCTCCCGGGTGCGGGAGGCCGCCGTGGTCCGGCATGGTGGTCGTCATTCACGACTCCTCGGGGAGGTACGGGGGAACGCGTCGCGGCGGCCGGGCATGCCAACCCGGCCGCCGTCGCGGGACGCGTTGCTGAGACGAAGGTGGGGAGGCGGGCGAGGGCCCGCTACTTGGAGAATCCGGCGGTGAGGCCGGCGACGAGCTGGCGCCGCGCGAGCACGAACACCACGAACACGGGCAGCGTGGAGAGCACCACCGCGGCCATGGTCGCCGGAACGTCGATGCCGAACTGACCTCGATAGAGCGTCAGTGCGAGCGGCAACACCGCCTTGTCGCCGCTCTGGGTGAGAATCAGCGGGAAGAGGAAGCCGTTCCAGACCTGGAGGCCGTCGTACACGGCGACCGTCACCAGCGCCGGGCGGGCCAGCGGCGCCGCGAGCGAGACCAGCATGCGCCAGTCGCCCGCGCCGTCGACGACCATCGCCTCGAACAGGGAACGGGGCACGTCCCGCAGGAAGCTCACCAGGATCATCACGGTGATGGGCAGCGCGAACGCCACCGACGGCAGCACGATGGCCGCCAGGCTGTCGTACAAGCGCATCCGGATGATCAGCAGGTACACCGGGATGATGACCGCCTGCAACGGGATCGCCAGGCCCAGCAGGAACAGCCGGAACATCACCCGCGACCAGCGGCTGCCGGAGTTGCGGACGATCGCGAACGCCGCCATCAGGGCCGCGACGACGGTGAACACGACCGTCGCCACGGTGACGACGGCGCTGTTGAGCAGATAGGTCGCGAAGTCGCCGTCCAGGACGGTTCGGTAGTTCGCCAGGGTGGGGTGGCCGGGCGGGGCCAGCGGACTCGCGGTGGTGAAGTCCGTACCGCTGCGCAGGCTGGTCACGACGAGCCAGTAGACGGGCACGACGACCAGCGCCGTCCACAGCAACGCGGCGCCGCCGGTGACGACACGGCGCAGGGCCGTTGCCGCCCGGTACGGCCAGGGGGCCCGCCGCGCCGTCACCGGACGCCCGGCGGTGTCCGCCCCGTCGTCCTTGCCGACACCTGAGCGCGTCCGTGTCAGGGTGGTGCTCACAGGCCCTCCTGTTGGCTGTCCATCCGGGTGAACCCGGACAGGCGGGTGGTCAGCAGCGACAGACCGAGGCCGAACGCCACCAGCAGAGTGGCGACCGCGCTGGCCCGACCCATGTCGTGCGCCTGGAAACCCGTGATGTACATGGCCAGCGGCAGCACGCGGGTGGCGGTGCCGGGACCGCCGGTGCCGCCGGACAGCACGAAGATCAGGTCGAAGTACGTCAGCGAGCCCACCAGCATGAGCGTGCTGGACGTGACCATCGTGTACTTCAACTGCGGCAGCGTGATGCGCAGGAACCGGGTCGCGGGACCGGCGCCGTCGATCGCGGCGGCCTCGTACAGCGCGGTCGGGATCTGCCGTATGCCGGCCTGGTAGAGCAGTGCGTGGAACGGCACGAACTGCCAGGCGATCACGAAGACCACCGTATACAGCGCCAGGTCCGGAGAGCCCAGCAACGGCCTTGCCAGCCAGTGCAGTCCGGGCGTGGCACCGATGCCGAACGACGGGTCGAGCAGGGCCTGCCAGGTCAGTCCGATCGCCACGGCGGACAGCAGCAGGGGCAGGAACCAGAGCACCGCGAAGAGGGAGCGCAGGCGCCCGTGCGGCGCCTGGAAGACGCCGAGGGCGAGAGCAAGCGGCGTCTGGACCAGCCAGCTGATCACCATCACCTTGACGGTGAGCCACAGCGCCTGCCAGGTGGCACCGTCCGTCAGGACGGAACTCCAGTTGGCGCCGCCGGCCCAGCCGATGGAGCCCAGGCCGTCCCAGCGGGCGAAGCCGAGCGCCACCACGCCCACGAGAGGGACCAGACCGAACAGGCCGAACAGGATCAGGGCGGGGGCCGCCATGAGAGCGCCACTGAAGCGGCGCCCCCCACGGCCGGTCGTACGGGTCGTACGGGGGGTGCGGAGCGTGGTGGCCACTACGAGCCCGCCTTGCTCATGTTCGCGCCGAACTGCTCGGGCTTGATCTGCCGCAGGAACGACTTGTCGACGTTGGTCAGCAGCGGGTCGGCCTGGTCCGAGGGCAGGGCCTGGTCCCAGGAGAGCTGGAAGCTCGGGGCGCTCTGCACCAGGTCGTAGACGAACGTCAGCCACGCCTTGTCGGACGACTTCGTCGCCGCCAGCTTCGACTCCAGACCGTTGACCGGCGGCACGCTGCCCGCCGCGAGGTAGGCGTCGACCTGGGAGTCGTCGAGGACGTAGTTCTTCAGGTAGGCGACGGCCGCGGACTTGTGCCCGCTCGACGCGTTCAGCGACAGGAAGTTCGAGGGGTTGCCGACGATGCTCTTCGCGTTGCCCGCGCCGCCGGCCAGCGCCGGGAAGGCGACATAGCCCAGGTCCTTCTTGACGAAGTCCGGTGCGGCCTTGACGAGGTTGGCGTACTCCCAGGTGCCCATGACCTCCATGCCCGCCTTGCCGGTGTAGAGCAGGGCCGTGGAGGCGCCCTGGTCGTAGTTCACGGAGGAGGCGTTGTTCCCGAACGCGCCGGCCTTGGCGAGGTCCTGGAGGTACTTGTTGGCCTTGGTGACCGTCGGATCCGTCCACGCCGTGGCGTCACCGGAAGCGATCTTCGAGAACGCCTGGGTCCCGCCCGTGCGGTCGAGCAGGTACTCCAGGTACATCAGCGTCGGCCACTTGGAGTTCGCCGCGAGGGACAGCGGAATCACTCCGTCGCCCTTCAGCTTCCCCACGGCCGTCATCAGCTCGTCGTACGTCTTCGGCGGCTCCACGCCCGCGCTCTTGAGCACCTTCTTGTTGTAGTAGAGGACGACCGGGGCGAGGCCGTTGGCGGGCACGCCGTAGACCTTGCCGTCGAAGGTGGCGCTCTGCATCACGCTCGGCGTGAACCGGTCCGTCCTCACCTGTGCTGCCGTCAGCGCGTCGACCTTGCCCGCCTTGACGTAGTCGTCCAGCGCGCCGCCGCCCCAGTTGAAGAAGAGGTCGGGTGCCTGGTTCGCGCCGAAGGCCACCCGCAGCTTCTGCTTGTAGTCGTCGTTCGCGTACAGCCGCAGCGTGATCTTCTCGTCGGGGTGGTCCTTGTTGTAGGCGTCGACGGACTCCTTGAGGATCGTCTGGTCGTTCAGCGCCCACATCGTCAGGCCCTTCGCCGACGTCGTCGTGGACGGTCCCGAAGTCCCGCACGCGGCAAGGCCGAAGGCCGCCGCGACGGTGACGGCGGACGCGACGACGCGCCGGGCTCTGATGTTCCGGAATCCGCGCATGTTCTGCCTCATCTCTCTGCACGCCATGGGTGCGTCAGGCAGATCGGAAAGCATTACGAAAGGCTTTCGGATGTTCCGCCGAGGCGGCCTGCCTGCTGGATCGGGAGACTGACATGTCCTTCACACGCGGGACAAGGAGGGGAAATGCCTCGGTTACGAAAGACTTTCGTGACGCGGACCCCGCCCGTGGAGACGGGCGGGGTCCGGTATCGCATGCGCGGATGACTTCCTGCTCGCGCAGCGTGCGCACACGCTCGTGGTCGTGCGCGGCACCGCCGACAGGCCGTCGGCGGTGCGTGCTAACCCTTGTAGGCCTTGAGCATGAACAGCCAGACTTCGCTGACGGTGGGGAAGCAGGCGACGGCGTGCCGCAGTCGCTTGAGGGGGATCTCGCCCGCGACGGCGACGGTTGCGGAGTGCAGCAGTTCACTGACGCCGGGGCCGACGAAGGTCACCCCGAGGAGGACTTCACGGTCGAGGTCGACGACCATGCGGGCTTGGCCCCGGTAGCCGTCGGCATACAGGTTCGCCCCCTGGACCTGAGCGAAGTCCACGTCGACGACGGAGACGCGGTGGCCGGCTCCGGTGGCCTGTTCGGCGGACAGGCCCACGGCAGCGGCCTCGGGGTCGGAGAAGAAGACCTGCGGCACGGCGTGCTGGTCGGCGGTGGTGGCGTGGTCGCCCCAGGGCCCGTTGTCGAGCGGCAGCCCCTTGGCGCGGGCGCCGATCGCGTCGCCCGCCGTCCGCGCCTGGTACTTGCCCTGGTGGGTGAGCAGGGCGCGGTGGTTGACGTCACCGAGGGCGTAGAGCCAGGTGCCCTCCATCCCACGGACCAGACAGGTCTCGTCGACATCGAGCCAGGATCCGGGGGCCAGGCCCACGGTCTCCAGGCCGATGTCGTCGGTGCGCGGCGCCCGACCGGTGGCGAACATGACCTCGTCGGCCTCCAGCCGGCTCCCGTCGTCGAGGCTCAGGGTGACCGGGCCCGCCGGGTCGGGGCGGCTCAGCCCGGTCACCGAGACGCCGATGCGTACGTCCGCGCCGGCCTCGATGAGCCCTTGGGTGACCACGTCGCCGACGAAGCTCTCCATCCGGGGCAGCAGCGGGCGGCGGGCCAACAGGGTGACCTGGGCGCCGAGGCCCTGCCAAAGGGTGGCCATTTCCACGCCCACCCCTCCACCGCCGACGATGGCGAGCCGGCCCGGCACCTGGCTGGAGTCGGTGCCCTCACGGTTGGTCCACGGGCGGGCTTCCTCGATGCCTGGTACATCGGGCAGTACAGGGCGGCTGCCGGTGGCGATGGCGACCGCGTGGCGGGCGTTGAGAGTGCGGCGCCCGCCGTCGGCGGCGGTGACGGTCACCCGGCGCGGTCCGTCGATCCGGCCCTGTCCGCGGAACAGATCGGCGCCGATGGACTTGACCCAGTTGGCCTGCCCGGAATCGTCCCAGTCGGTGACGTAGTGATCGCGCCGGGCGAAGACCCTGGCGGTGTCGAGCCGTCCGGTGACCGCCTGACGGGCACCGTCGACCCTGCGTGCGTCCGAGACGGCGATGACCGGCCGCAGCAGTGCCTTGCTGGGCACACAGGCCCAGTACGAGCACTCACCGCCGACCAGTTCACGCTCGACGACGGCGACGGTCAGCCCGGCCGCGCGGGCGTGGTCGGCGACGTTCTGGCCGACCGGGCCGGCCCCGAGCACGATCACGTCGTAGGTGTCTTCCGCGGTGTCTCTCGCGGCGGCTTCTGGAGTGATTTCGGGTGAAGTGTTCATGATTCCATCGTTCCTCGGGACGTGGCGATCCGCTCGGCTCACGGTCGGCGGGGCGTGGCGGATCGCACGCTCCGCTGTGGGCGGTGACGGCTGTGGCGGATCGCAGGCCGGTCAAAAACCGGGGAAGAGCGTCCGCAGGTCGTCGAGGGAGATCGAGCCGGTGGCGACCAGGGGGTCCTGGGGGCGATTGCGGCCGTAGACGAGCCGCAGTGCCGACTCCGCGGGGCCGGTCAGGAGGGCGGTGGGGTCGGTGGGCGGGGTCGGGTAGAGGTGGAGCTCGGTGTCGATGTCGAGGAGCAGCGTTTGGCCGGGGTCGGTGAGCTCCACTCGTACGCGCTGCGGTGCGAGGCGGGTCAGGGTGTCGGCGTCGCGGAAGCGAGTGGCCACCAGGTCGATCCGCTCCCAGAGCAGCGCCACGTCGGGTGCGGCGAGCACCGCCCGCTCGTCCAGCGCGACCATGACGTCCCAGGCGTGTACGGCCTGCTCGGACAGCCGGTAGCCGGCGTACGACGCCAGGTCGAGCAGTCCGGCGAAGTACGGGACGCGCACGGACGTGCGCTGCCCGGGGCCGACCGCGTCCAGGAGCGCCAGATGGCGTTCGTCGGCGTCCCACCACGCGGCGCGCTGTGCGACGGGGGACAGCGCGTCCCATCGCTCCCACACCGGCAGGAGCTCCTCCCGGACCGGGCCCCGCTCGTCCCCCTTGAGACCCCGTTCCACGAGCGCCGTGGAGATCTCCGCGCCGCTGCCCAGGTGGGACAGCACCTGGCCGATGGTCCAGCCCTCGGCGTACGAGGGCTCGGCGAGACGGTCGGCCGGCAGGTCGGCGACAGCCTGCCCCAGCCGCTCGGACGACTCGCGCAGCGCACCGATCCAGCGGTCGGCGGCGGTCACGCCGCGTCCCCGCTTCCGTACGCGAGGTCGGCGGCGGTGAGGCCCTCGAGCGCCATGCCCAGTTGGGTGCCTTCGGCCATGCGGCGGCTGATCCGCTGTCGCAGGGTGACGGCCAGATAGCGGGTGAGCAGTTGCGGCTTGGCGGCGAGCCGCTCCGCGAGTTCCTGGGCCCGGGGCAGCACCCGCTCCAGCGGCAGCACCTCGGCGACGGCGCCCCACCGTTCGGCCTGCTCGGCGGTGAACGAGCCCTGGGTGAGGGTCAGGTAGCGGGTGCGGTTGACGCCGATGGCCTCTTCCCAGGCGATCTGGATGCCGTCGCCGGGCACAATGCCGAAGGTCAGGTGGGGAAAGTCGGAGAAGACGGTGGTGTCCGCGGCCACGACGATGTCGGCCAGCAGCGCGTACTCGCTGTGTACGGAGGCCGGGCCGTTGACGGCGGCGACGATCGGCATCTCCAGGTCGACCAGGCGCTGCATCACCCGGCGGCCCTCGGCGACGGTGCGGTCCCACTGGGCGGGCTTGGTGATGTCCCCGAGGCTCGCGCCGTCGATCTCGGTCATGAAGCGGTCCCCGGTGCCGGTCAGCACCAGGACCCGGTTGTCGCGGTCCTCGCCGATCTCGAACAGGGCGCGGGGAAAGTCGGTGTGCAACTGCCCGCTGAAGGTGGCCGGGCCGCCGTCGGTGTGGAAGCGCAGGGTCAGCACTCCGGAGTCGGTGCGGCTCAAGGCGATGTTCTTGAAGGCGGTGAAGTATTCGGGTGTTGCGCCGGTCATGGTCGCTCCTATGGTGGCGCGGCGCCGTCGTGCGCCGCTCTTCCACACAACCACCTGGGCAGGCCGGTCCGTAGCGTTCGCCCAGTCGCTCCGGGACCACCCTCCATCAGGGATGTTTATGGCATCCGGTCGTGCCGCGATCCGTCCATGTGGTGCGATGGGAACCATGGATCTCCGGGACATGCGGGCCTTCGTGGCGGTGGTGGAGGAGGGCGCCCTGTCCGCCGCGGCCCGCCGGCTCCACATGAGCCAGCCCCGGCTCTCCCAGATGGTGCTCGCACTGGAGCGGGAGTTCGGAGTCGGCCTGTTGGTGCGCAGTTCGACCGGGGTCCAGCCGACCGAGGCCGGCACGACCCTGCTGGCCGAGTCCCGTGCGGTACTCGCCCGGTACGACCAGGCCGTCGCCGTCGTGGCCCGGCACGCCGCACCGGGTGGCTCTGTCCTGCGGCTCGGAATCCCGCTCGAACTGCCCCCCGGGTTCCTGACCCGCCCGCTGGCCGCACTCGCGGACGCATGTCCCGAGACTCGGGTGGAACCCCGGCACATGTCCACGGCGGACCAGACGGCGGCCCTGCGCACCGGGGAACTCGACATCGGCCTGCTGCGCGAGCGCCCGCCCGGGGGTGACCTGGACGCGATGAGGGTCATGGAGGAGCGGCTGGGCGTGCTGCTCGCGGCCGACCGGGCCGCCGAACTGTCCGGCCCGGAGGGTGTACGGCTCGACTCCCTCGCCGGGCTCCACTGGGTCGGCTTCCCCCGCTCCGGAAGCCCCGTCTGGTACGACGAGGTCACCGCCGTACTGCGTGGACACGGCATCGACATCGAAGCCTCCGCCGTGGGAGGTCAGACGCTGCTTGCCGAAGTGAAGCTGGCGGCGGTGAGCGACGGGACGGCCTTCGCGCTGGCCCCGCCCCACTGGTTCCACCCCTTGCCCGAGAACGTCGTGTGGCAACCGCTGGCGGGCAGCCCTCTCGTGCGTCGGACCTGGGCGGTGTGGCAGGCCAGGTCGCACCGACAGGACCTCGGGCATTTCGTGGTGGCGCTGGGGGACGACACGGGCGACTGACCCGCTGCCGCGTCCGGTGACACCGCCGCCCGACGGGCGAGCATCGGGTGGGTCGGAGCGTGGCAACCCGCAGCGTCCCCCGGGCCATAAACATTCCTGATGGCCGGGCCCGCGAGGACGAATGGCCGGAGGGCATGGCGCCGGCGGCTCCATTGGTTCTGCGACATCGAGTGGTTCTACGACATCGCGGTGGTCAACACGCCGCGATGTCACCCGATGTCACCCGATGTCACCGATGGAAAGGGCAAGATCATGGAGTTCCGCGACCGGAAGGCGCTCGTGACCGGGGGCGCAACCGGCATCGGCTTCGCGACCGCACGGTTGCTCGCCCGCGAGGGAGCCGAGGTCGTGATCGCCGGCCGGAGTGAGGAAGCCGGCGCCAAGGCTGCGGCCCTGCTCGGGGAGCACGGCGGGCGGGCACGTTTCCGCCAGGCCGACCTGCGGGATCCGGAGTCGGTGCGCAGGCTTGTCGAGGAGGCGAGTGACGTGGACGTCCTGGTGAACAACGCCGGAGCGTTCCCGTTCGCTCCCACGGTCGAGCAGTGCCTGGACGCGTTCCAGCAGCTCTTCGAGACGAATGTGCAGGGACCGTTCTTCCTCACCGCGGCGCTCGCGCAGAAGATGGCGGCCCGGGGCGGCGGCAGCATCGTCAACGTCACGACGATCGCCGCACAGCGCGGCATTCCCGGCACCGCCGCCTACGGCTCGACGAAGGCCGCGGTCGAGTCCCTGACCCGCACCTGGGCGGTCGAGTTCGGCAGCCTCGGGGTCCGGGTGAATGCCGTCGCGCCCGGTCACACACGCACCCGGAACGTCTCCAGCATGATCGGCGAGGAGAGTTTCGAGCGCATCGGCGCCGAGGTGCCGCTCGGCAGGCTCGCCGACCCCGAGGAGATCGCCGAGGCGATCCTTTTCCTGGCCTCTCCGCGGGCCAGTTACGTCACCGGAACCGTCCTCACCGTGGACGGCGGAGCCGTGGCCCTCACCTGACCCGCTTGTCCACGAAGGCGGACAACGCATCGACACCCCAGAGGAACAATCAGAGGAACAATCATGGGACTTCTGAAGGACAAAGTAGTGCTGGTCACCGGTGGAACTTCGGGCATCGGCCGCGCCGCCGCCGTCCTGTTCGCCGAGGAAGGCGCCAAGGTGGCCATCACCGGGCGTCGCGCCGAGCCCGGCGCACAGGTGGTCGACGAGATCTCCAAGGCGGGAGGTGAGGCGCTGTTCATCCGGGCCGACGCAACCGACATCGCCGGCGCCGGGGACGTGGTGCGTCGGACCGTCGAGCACTTCGGCCGACTGGATGCGGCGTTCAACAACGCCGGTACCGCCATGGTCGGTCCGCTGACCGAGCTGGACGAGAAGACCTGGGACGTCCTGGTGGACGGCAATCTCAAGAGCACGTTCTTCTACCTCCAGGCGGAAGCGGCGCAGATGAAGCGCCAGAAGGAAGGCGGCTCGATCGTGCTGAACGGGTCCGTCTTCGCCGAGTTGGGGATCGAGGGCATCTCGATCTACAGCGCGAGCAAGGGCGGCGTCACCGCGCTCGCCCGCGCCGCCGCCGTCGAACTCGGCCCCGACGGGATCCGCGTCAACAGCGTCAACCCGACGGTGATCCGCACCCCACTCACCGAAAGCGGCATCACGAGGAACGAGGACGGCACCGAGTACCACCCGCATGGCGAGAAGATCCCGCTGGGCAGGCTCGGTGAGCCCGAGGAAGTGGCCAACGCGACCCTCTTCCTGCTGGCGGACCTCTCCTCCTACATCACCGGTCAGACACTGATGGTCGACGGCGGGCAAAGCGTCAACTGAGCCGACCACAACACTGTTTCCTCAGCGCGGGGACCGGAATCGAAGAGTCTGGTCCCCGCGGCTCGTCACTGAGCCGTTCCCACTCGGCTGTTCGGAGCAGCAAAGGCTCGTCGGGCCCGCGGTGTCGAGTCGGCAGAAGCACGACGCCTCGATGGGGACGTCCGCGAGCGCGGTGGCCATGGTGAGTTGCTGGGCGATGATGCGGGCTTCCCCTGTCTTGCCGAGCCGCACGAGGCATTCGTGGAAGCCGTGGAGTGCCCAGACGTTTCCCGGATGTTGTGAGGACCTGGGCAGCGTGTCGTCGAGTCCGAGATCGGCCCGGTAGACGGCCTCGGCCTCCTCGACTCGGCCCTGTTCGAGCAGGAGCGCGCCGTAGGCGTGACGGGTCGGCTGCATCCAGCCCCACGGTTCGTCATAGGGCAGGTGGTCGTCGAGTTCGATGGAGCGCCGCAGGGAGGCGAACGCGAGGTCGTACTCGCCCCTGCGGTATTCGAGTTCGCCGTCGAGCATGGCGGCGGCGATGGCCAGGATGTCCCGGCAGGTGTTGTTGAACAGCGTCCGCGTCTCGGGAACCCGTGCGACCGTGCGGCGGAACAGCTCGCGTTCGGCCTCGGCCTCGGCGGTCGCCCCGGTGGCGGAGTACGCCACCGCGCGCGCGTAGTGCAGCATCGCCGTGGTGACGCAGTACAACAGCGGGTCGGAGGGCATCGGCAGCGCGAGGATCTCCTCCCACCGGCCGAACCGGATCAGTACGTGCACCCGCATGGCGAGGAACCCCTCCAGCCAGTCGGCCATGGGCGGGCTCTCCACACGGAGCAGATCCTCGGGGATGGACGCCTCCAGCTGTGCGGCCGTCTCCAGCGCCGTCCTGGACCGGCCGAGGAACATCGCGCCGTAGATCTTGAAGTGATAGTCGTGCGAGCGGTACAGCGTGTAGAAGTTCATCGCGCCGGCCCGTCGCAGGTATTTCTCGTCGGCCCTGATCGCGGCACTGTTGGCCGACACGACCCGCCGGTAGTCGCCACACAGCACGTCGAGGTGGGAGGGCATGTGCTGCAGGTGCCCCGCGTCCGGTACCAGTCCCGGCAGCCGGTCGGCGACGGTGAGGGCTTCCTCCGGCGTCGGCGACATCTCCATCAGATGGATGTACATGTGCAGGATGCCCGGGTGACCGGCGCCGGTCTCGGTCAGCAACGCGCGGTCGAGGACGGCCTTCGCCTCCAGCGTGCGCGCACCGGGGGCGGGCTCGCCGGTGTGCAGGTCCCACAGCTGCCACGGGGTGAGGTTCATCAGCGCGTCCGCGTAGAGCGTGGCGACATCAGGGTCGTCGGGCGCGAGTTCGTACACGGCACGCATGGCCTCGGCGTACGGCTCGTTCCAGACGGAGCAGTCCTCGACGGCGCGCGAGGCGGGATAGCGCTCGCGCAGCGCCTCGATGAGCGCGCGCTCGGTCGGTGTGGCCGTGCCGCCCAGCGCGTGAGCCCGTTCGACGGCGGCGTGCGTCCGTTCCACCGTGTGCCGCAGATCGATGTCGTCGAAGAACTCCCAGGGCTTGTTGTAGTTGGGGCCCAGCGCGTATGCGACACCCCAGTACGCCATGGCGCAGTCGGGATCCGCGGCGGCCGCCGATTCGAAGCAGGTGACCGCCTCTTCGTGGTTGAACGCGTAACTCCACACCAGACCGCGGTCGAACCAGCACTGCGCTTCCGGCGAACGGGTCGACACGGGCCGGGTCAAGGTCCCGAGGTCGAAGTAGTCCATGAGGATCTCCTGCAGAGGGATGCGGCTCGACGACACCGGCTTCTTCCTGCATACAACGGGCGCAAACAGTTCCCTCGAGTCTATTTCCGCCGGCCGCGCGCGTGAGAAGTGCGGGTTCGCGGCGAGAGCCACGCTGATCGGCCAGAACACCCCCGGAGTCGCCGGTACGGCCGAGAACGGTGACCGGTTCGGCAGCCGTGCCGCCGTCGTCGGCGGGCACGTCGCCGTCTCGGCACCGGAGGAGAACAGCGGCACGGGAGCCGTGTGGGTCTGCCCCGGCACCGTCTCCGGTGTCACCGCGACCAGGTCGGTGAACTCCGGACCGCGCACCCTGGCCGCGCCCGTGTCCGGCGCACACTTCGGTGCCGCCTTCCACCGCTGACGGCCGCCTCGCGGCGCACCGACGTCCGCACGCCACCAGGCCAGGAGGACGACGAACCAGGCACGCCGGAAAGACGGCGAACCGGGCAGCCTAGAAGGACTCGGAGTCGGGGATCACGTGCATCGCGGCCTCCTCGGCCGATGCGCCCGCCCCGTCGACGCCGACGTCGTAGGCAATCAGGTCCTTTTCGGTGTCCTCGTGAGCGCCCTCGTCCGGCGCGATGAGGCGGCCCGCCCGCACGTCTCCCACCTCGTCGTCGATGAGTTCGCCGTCGCCGTCCCAAAGGTCCCCGATACCGTCGCCATCCTGGTCGGCGACATCGGGGACCTCCTCGGCGAGCCGCTCGTCCAGGCTCTCCCCTCGTTGCCGCTCCGCCGCCGTGACACCGTTGTGCTCCACGCCCCAAGGCTTCTCCGGGGGCGAGTAGCCCTCGTCGAGAGCCTCGTCGATACCGCGGTCGTCGAGGGTGTCCGAGACGTCCAGCAGTCCGGCGTCATCCTGCACCTCCGACCCGTCCGGCTGGTAGACGTCATCACCCATCGCCTCGTAGGCCATGCGCGCTCCATTGTTGGGTGCTCCCTGCCAGGCATCTGACGGGAACACGGTTGTCCGGACCGGAGGGAACTCTCCTGGGCGGAGTGGGAAAAACAGCTTAGGACCAGAGGCCGAGGCAAGTCTGACTCTCCGCGCACCGGGTCTGTACCCCCAACGCACCATGCCCAGGACTCTGTCAGCGCCCGCAATTGCCGTGGCGCTGCGGCAGGTCGGCTTGGCAGGATGGGGGAGATGCCCGCCGAGTTCCCCTTCCTCGATCCTTCCGCCTGCCCATCCTTCGATCACCGCTCCGCCGCCCGCGACGCCCTGCGCGGTCTGGCGGTGGGTGACGCCTTCGGCGCCCAGTTCTTCGTACCGGACAATCTCCCCGGCCTGCGGGAACGGCGATTGCCCGCCGCGGAATGGCCATGGACGGACGACACGGAGATGGCCTGCTCGGTCTTCGACGTGCTGCGCCGACGCGGCAGCGTGGACCAGCACGAACTGGCGTACGGCTTCGCCCACAGGCACGACTTCGACCGAGGCTACGGTCCGGCGATGAACCGACTGCTGCGCCTGGTACGCGAGGGCGGCAGATGGCAGCAGCTGGCCGCGGAACTGTTCGACGGCCAGGGGTCGTGGGGCAATGGGGCCGCGATGCGGGTGGCGCCTTTGGGCGCATGGTTCGCCGTGGATCCGGCCGAGGCAGCCGCGCAGGCCGGGCGGTCGGCGCGGGTGACGCACACCCATCCGGAGGCGGTGGCCGGGGCGGTCGCCGTGGCGGTGGGAGCCGCGTGCGCCGCACGCGGGCGCGTTCGGCCGGTGACCGGAGCCCAGTTGCTGGCGGCGGTGGAGGAGCTGACACCGGAGGGACGGGTCCGTTCGGGGGTGGCCGAGGCGCGGGAGTTGCTGGGCCAGCCGCACGCCGAGTACGCGGCGCACCGGTTGGGCAACGGCCGGCGGGTGAGCGCGGCGGACACGGTTCCCTTCGCCCTGTGGTGCGCGGCCCGGCACCTGGAGGACTTCGCGGAGGCGTTGTGGGCGTGCGCGTCGGTGGGCGGGGACGTCGACACCACCTGCGCCATCGTCGGCGGAATTGTCGCCGCTCGGGTGGGCACGGCGGGGATACCTGCCGCGTGGCGGGCCGCGTCGGAGGCGCTGCCGGAGTGGGTGCGCGAGGGCGAACCGGGCGAGGACCTCAGCCGCGCCGGGCTGGGCCGCGACGTGACGCCGCTGCGCCGCCCCGAGCCGATTCCGGTGCCTGAGCTGGAGTGGACTCCGGGACAGTGGCAGCGTGTCCGGCACGGTGTGCGGGCGCTGAGCATGGACGAGAAGTGGGACGCGTACCTGGAGGGCGACCAGCTGACGCTGCAGCGCAGTTGGACCGGTCGTGCCATCTTCCAGGTGACCGTGGCCGAGAACCCGGCCGGCCGGCGACCGGTGGCCGCGCTGGTCGAGTCGGACCCGGAGCTGTACCGCCGCGGCGGCGACGAGACGGAGAGCGCCTTCCTCGAACTCTTCCTGCGCGCCTGGTACATGGACGACTCCCGGCCCGAACTGTGGAATCGCTACCAGGAGCTGCGCCGCGCCGAGGAGGCGGCGGCCGAGGCCGAGAGGACCACCTTAGCGGCGAGCGGGCGCAGTCCCGCCGCCGCTTGAGGACGCCGGGCCACGTGGCCGGCGCGGCAAAACGATGCACAAGGGATTGTTGGCGAACCCTTGCCGCCCTCTTACTGATCATGTCTCTTCCGCCGCGTACGGTTCCCGTAGCGGGGTGTCCCGTCGAGGATCTTCGAACAAGGGGAATGGATGACACCCAGTCGCCGGGCGGTGCTGGCGGCCATGGCGGGAGGCGCGCTCGCCGGCTGTGCGGGCCCCCAGAGCACGGGCGACCGCAGCGCTTCCATCACCGGTTCCCCTTCCGTACCCGCGGCGATCGCGCCCGGCACAAGCACCCCGGGCTCCAGCCCGTCGGCCACCGCGCCCAGCGCGTCCCGCGCCGTCACCCGCGCGGACATCGTGGCCCGCTACGGGCACGCGGTGCCGCATACCTGGGGCTTCGACGCGCCCGCCGTGGTCCACGCGCTGCCGACCACCGGACGCGTGATCGCGCTGACCTTCGACGCCTGCGGCGGCCCGGGCGGCAGCGGCTACGACCGTGCGTTGATCGACTTCCTGCGTCGACGGGACATACCGGCGACCTTGTTCATCAACTCCCGCTGGATCGACGCCAACCCCGCCATCTTCCGTCGGCTGGCCGCCGAGCCGCTGTTCGAGATCGCCAACCACGGCACCCGTCACCGCCCGCTCTCGGTCACCGGCCGCTCGGCCTACGGCATCCCCGGCACCCGCAGCGCCGCCGAGGTGTACGACGAGATCTCCGGCAACCAAACCAAGCTCACCCGGCTGCTGGGCACGCCGCCACGCTTCTTCCGCTCCGGCACCGCCTACTGCGACGACGTCGCGGCACGGATCGTCACCGCCCTGGGAGAACGCTTCGTCAGCTTCTCGGTCAACGGCGACGGCGGCGCCACCTTCACCCCCGAACAGGTCCGTACGACGGTCGCCGCCGCCCCCGGCGGATCCATCGTCATCTGCCACATGAACCACCCCCGGGGCGGCACTGCCCGAGGCATCACCGCCGCCGTCCCCCAACTACTGGCCACCGGCCACAGCTTCACCCGCCTCTCGGACGCGGTCCACTGACGGCGCGTCCGGGCTGGGGCGGCGACTGTCGAGAGGCCCGGTTCAGGCAGCGGTCGACTCGGTCGGCGTGACGCGGTCGCCCGGGGGTCAGCGCGGCTCCGGCGTCGGCCACGCCCGCGGGTACGGCACGCGCAGCGTCTCCGCCTCGACCGGGGCGTGCTCGGCGGCGGCGTGCAGGCGCCCGTCCCGAAGAATGACGGCGCCGCTGCGGAGCATGAGGGCGATGAGCTCGGCGGCGAGCGCTTCGGGCGTGAGGCCCAGTAGGCGCGCGGCGTCGGTCAGCCAGGCCCGTGCGTGCAGGTACGGCTCGACCTCGTCGGTGGCGATCCCTCCGCGGATCATGAGGGCGAAGGCGAAGATCCGCCGGGCCCCGTACCAGATGGCTCCGTCGGGGTCGTCGACGAGACGTCGCGCGCGGCGCAGCGCGGTGACGAAGGCCGCACCGGGGTCGGCGGGTATCGGCCCGTGCGAGGGGAGCAGCACGCGCGGGGCGAGGTCGGCCATCCGCTTCAGGGACGCGAGAGCGGTGGCGGCCGCGTCGGGCCCGTCGAGGGCCAGGTTGACCCAGCCGACGTCGTAGTCCGACAGCGCGTCCCCGACCACGAGGAGCCGCTCTTCCGGCTGCCACAGCGCGAGGTGCCCGGGCGTGTGCCCGGGGGTGCGGACCACTTCCCAGTCGGCTTCACCGAGGCGGAGGACCTGACCGTCGTCGAGCGCCATGTCGATGCTGTACGGGCTTACGGGCTGGTCGAGGTATTCCGCGGCGCAGCAGCCCGGGTCCCGGCGGGCGACGGCGTCCGCCTCCGGGGCACCGGCCGCGATGCCGGCGCCGCCCGCCTGCAGGAGGGCATTGCCACCGACGTGGTCGGAGTGCCAATGGGTGTTCACGACCAGGCCGACGTCTCCGGCGTGGGCGCGGGCCCAGGCGGCCGTGTCCTCGGCGTGCCCGACGAATCCGCTGTCGACCAGGGCCGGTTGGCTTCCGTGGAGCAGCAGAAGGTTGGCGTCGGGAAACGGCCTTTGCTGCCAGGTCACCCAGGACGGCAGCGGCTGCGGGCTCACTGTTCGGGCCTGTTCACGCGGATCAGCGTCTGCTGGCCGTTGGCGACGAGCGACCGGCGGCCGTCCTGGACCCCGAATACCTCCAACTGGCACACGGTCAGGGTGCGTCCGGACTTCAGGACCGTTCCGACCGCCTCGATGTGGTCGCCGACGGCAGGTGCCAGGAGATTGATCTTGTACTCGACCGTGAGTACGTCGGTGTTCTCCGGGAAGAGCGTGAACGCCGCGTAGCCGCCCGAGGTGTCCGCGATCGCGCTGGTGGCGCCGGCGTGGAAGTAGCCGTGCTGCTGCGTCACTTCGGGCCGGCTCGGAAGGACGATGTGCACGCGGCCCGGCGCGATCCGCGTGATCCGTGCCCCGAGGAGGCCCATCAGCCCCTGCCGGTCGAAACTCGTCAGGATGCGCGCCTGCACCTCGGGGCTCGCCTGTTCGCGCTGCCCTTGCTCTTCCATGTGGTCTCCTTCGGCGGACATCACGGTGTTGAACGGGGTCGGGCGGGTCCGTCAGCCGGCCAGGCGTTCCACCAGCAGGAACCCTCCGATGACGATCATCATGGCACCGGAGGCGCGGGTGACTGCCCGGGCCGCAGAAGGCCGGGTCTTCAGCACGGTGCGAGCCAGCACGCCGACGACGAGGTAGACCACGGCGCAGGCGGTCATGTGGAGCGCGCCGAGCAGCCCGGTCTGCGCGGCGACCGGCCAGCCCGCCCCGGGGTCGATGAACTGTGGGAACAGCGAGAAGTACAGAATCAGCGCCTTCGGGTTGAGGCCGCTGATCCCGGCTCCCTTGAGCATGATCTGCCGACGCGAGGAGGGCATGGCCTTTGTGGACGCGCCCAACACCGACGGGCGCGACAGGACACCCCAGCCCAGCCACATCAGGTAGGCGGCCCCTGCGACGGTCAGTGCGGTGAGAACGGTGGCCGACTTCGCCACGATCACCACCAGGCCGGCCACGGCGAGCGCCGTGTATCCCGCGTATCCGGCTATCAGCCCGGCGACCGCCGGGACGACGGAGCGGTCGCGCAGCCCCGCCGTGATCGCGTAGGCCCAGTCCGCGCCCGGGGTGAACACCAGCAGCAGATCCACCGCCAGGAAAGCCGCCACCGTCGTCGTGTCCATCGATCTTTCCCTCTCACGTTCCTTGCTCCGAGAGGGAAGATTAGGCGCATATTGCCCGCAAATGTTTCTGTCTTTTCTCCATGATCGCGCCCAGTGGGGGAGAATCTTCCTCATGGATGCCCTGGACCGGAAGATTCTTACCGAGCTGCAGTTGGATGGCCGTCTGACGGTGACCGAGCTGGCCGCCCGCGTGAAGCTGAGCATCTCGCCCTGCCATCGCCGCCTGCGTGACCTCGAACGAGAGGGCGCGATTCGCGGCTACCGCGCGGTCGTCGACCCGGCCGCCGTCGGTCTCGACTTCGAAGCCCTGGTCTTCGTCACCCTGGGCTGGGAGGACCGTGACACCGTCTCCGCGTTCGAGGAGGCCGTGGCCGCCGTCCCGCACGTGATCCAGGCCCAGCGTCTGTTCGGTGAGCCCGACTACCTACTGCGCGTCGCCACCGCCGACCTCTCTGCCTTCCAGCAGTTGTACGACCAGCGGCTGGCCACGCTGCCGGGGGTGCAGCGCCTGACCTCCACCCTTGTCATGAAGCACGTCGTCGACGACCGCCCGCTGCCCGAGTAGGCCGTTTCTTCGTAAGCCACAACTTCTCTTCGCAGTGTTCCGACAAGTCTTCGCAGTGTTCCGACAAGGCCGGCCGTCTGAGCGCGGCTGGGGAGGTCGCGAGCCGGTCGAGCATGAAGCGACCGGCCCGGCCCAGCGCCGCGTCCGCCTCGTCGAGCCGTGGGGCTCAGCAGCGGCTGCCGCGGGTTCTGGCCCGCCAGGTAGTGGGCGCCCTGACGCACCAGCGACCGGCGGGTGAACAGCGGGTCGATCCCGCCCTTGGGCGTCATGCTCTCGCCGCTGCGCGTCGCGTCCAGCCCCGGCGCGAACGCGACCACCCCGGCAGGGCGCGGCAGATCGGCGTCACGCGCGGCGAGCGCTGGCATGATGCTCAGCCCGCCGCCGGCCGAGTCCCCGGCCGGGAACGGATGCTCAGGTGCGAGCCGGTAGTCGAGCGAGACGGCCCGGGCTCCGGTACGTCGCACGAGCGCCGCGGTGATGTGCTGGGCCGTGGCAGACGAGCCGCATACCCGGGTTCCACGGTGGAAGTAGAGGATCGCCCCGTCCTCCGGCTCGATCTCCAGTGCCGGGCGGCCACCGAGGGCACTCGGGGCGAGGGTGACCCCGACCGGCGATGGACTACCGGCCCTCATCGCAGCGAAAGCCGCGCGCAGTTGAGCCCGGTCAGGCGCGCGCATCCACGTCGGCCCAGTGGATGACGTGTCCGGGCTCCTGGCGGTCGCCATGGGCGGCGGTGACCTGGTCGATGATGTCCAGCCCGCGGCCGTGCTCGCCGCGGGTGCAACTGGCTGCCCATTCGCCGTCGGTGGCGGCCGGGCCGCCGTCGGAGATTTCGATGTGCACGCACCGGGTGCCCGGGTCGCGGCTCAGGTCGAGGTTCAGTGGGGGCTGTGCGTGCTCCACGGCGTTGGTGACGAGTTCGGAGACGGTCAGCAGCACCGAGTCGGCCGCCTCATCGGCGACCCTCCACTGGGTGAGGACCCTTTTGGTGATCCTGCGGGCTTCTCCGGCGGCTTCCGGGCGGTGTGCCAGGGGCCAGGCGCCGCCCGATGCCCGTGGACGCCGGGCGGTGGCGTGCCGCGGGGCGATGTTCGCGGCGTATACGCAGGTCACGGTCATCACCTTCTTCCGACGCCGCGATGGCGTCTAGGTCGTGACCAGAACTTCTGACGGTCCACCACCAGATATATCACCCATCTATATAGACTATCTATATAGATGGGTGATATGAATGAAGGTATGGATGAGACACCTGAAGAGGGTCCCCGGGAGGTGGCGGCGGCGCTGAACCAGCTGACCATCGGGATGGCCAGGTACCTCCTGTCGGACCGGCAGGACATGAGTCTGACCACCGCCGGGGCGCTCAGCAGGATGGAGCGGGAAGGTCCGGTCCGGCTGACCGCGCTGGCAGCGGCGGAGGGCATCGCTCAGCCGTCGATGACCGTGCTGGTGCAGCGGCTGGAAGCCCAGGGTCTGGCAACGCGAGTGGGCCATCCCGAAGACGGGCGGGTGCGCCTCGTCGCCATCACGGATGCCGGGCGCGAGCTGATGGTCGAGCGTCGGCGGGCGCAGAGCGCCCGGGTGGCCGGCCTGCTGGCCGCGTTGCCCGAGCAGGACGTGCAAGCGCTGGGCGAAGCCCTGCGCACGGCCCTGCCCATCGTCCAGCGGATGGTCCAAGCCGTCCCGCAACCCGGCGTTCCCGGGGGCGGGTCAGCCCCCTGATCCTCCGGGCGGCGCTCTTGGGTGTCCTCTCCTGCAGGCGGGACCTGTTCCGCTCCCCCGTCGCGCTCCGCGCGCGCCGGGCCCCGGTCCTGGCGCCTGCCCTGTAGCGGACTTCCGGAAAGGGCGGAGAACCATGAGCACCATCTCGACACCCGGCACTGACGCGCCGTCGGCGGAGACACCGGACTACCCGATGACCCGAGCGGCCGGCTGCCCGTTCGACCCGCCGCCGACCCTGCACACCCTGCAGACCGAGGCCCCGATCAGCCGGGTCCGGCTGTGGGACGGCAGCACCCCGTGGCTGGTCACCCGCTACGAGGACCAGCGGGCGCTGCTGGGCGATCCGCGGATCAGCGCGGACAGCACTCTCCCGCACTACCCGCACGCGGGCGCGGGCCAGAAGGAGCGCCGGAGGCAGTCGCGGAGCTTCATCGCGATGGACGATCCGGAGCACGCCCGGCAGCGCCGGATGGCCACCGGGTCCTTCTCCATCAAGCACGTGGAGGCGCTGCGGCCGGCCATCCAGAAGATCGTGGACCATCTGATCGACGAGCTGCTGGCCGGGCCGAAGCCGGTGGACCTGGTCCAGGCGTTCGCGCTGCCCGTGCCGTCGCTGGTGATCTGCGAACTGCTCGGCGTCCCGTATGCCGACCACGACTTCTTCCAGGCCAACAGCAAGGTGCTGATCAAGCGCACCAGCACGCCGGAGCAGGGGCGGGCGGCCACCGAGCGGCTGGTCGACTACCTGGACCGGCTGATCCGCGACAAGCTCGCTCACCCGGCGGACGACCTGCTCTCCACGCTGGCCGCGCGGGTCAGGGCCGGCGAGCTCTCCCGACGTGAAGCGGCCGACATGGGGTTGCTGCTGCTGGTCGCCGGTCACGAGACCACCGCGAACATGATCGCGCTGGGCACCCTGGCCCTGCTGCAGCACCCGGACCAGCTGGCCCGGCTGCGCGAGAGCGACGATCCGAAGGTGGTCGCCTCGGCGGTCGAGGAACTCCTGCGCTACCTGAACATCGTGCACAGCGGACGGCGCCGCGTGGCCCTGGAGGACATCGAGATCGGCGGGGTGACCATCCGCGCCGGCGAAGGCGTCGTCGTGGCCAACGACATCGGCAATCGCGATCCCGCCGCCTTCCCCGACCCCGACCGGCTGGACATCGCCCGCAACGCCCGCCATCACGTGGCCTTCGGCTTCGGTGTGCACCAGTGCCTGGGCCAGCCGCTGGCCCGCGTGGAACTGCAGGTCGTCTACGGCACCCTGTACCGCCGCATCCCGACCCTGCGGTTGGCCACGGACCTGGACCAGATCCCTTTCAAGCACGACGGGCTGGCCTACGGCGTCTACGAACTGCCCATCACCTGGTGACCGCGGCCAAGTGCCGCGCGGGAATGGAGGAACCGATGAAGGTCATCGTCGACCAGAACAAGTGTGTCGCTTCCGGCCAGTGCGTGCTGGCCACACCGGGGGTGTTCGACCAGCGCGAGGAGGACGGCATCGTCGTCCTGCTCACCGAGACCCCGCCCGAGGACCTGGCGGACGACGTCCGGCAGGCCGTCGCCCTCTGCCCGGCCCAGGCGATCTGGGTGGAAGAAGAGGGGGACAAGGTGGAAGAACAGGGGACGGTGGAAGGAGAGGGGACGGTGGATGAACAGGGGGCGGTGGAAGAAAAGGTGCCTCTATGGCTTTCGTCAAGCCGTAGCCGGTGTGGACGGTTGGTAGAAGGTGCCGTCGCGGAGCATGGCGAAGAGGACGTCGATGCGGCGTCGGGCGAGCGCGATGAGGGCGGCGATGTGGTGTTTGCCTTCTCGTCGTTTGCGGTTGTAGTAGGCGCGTGACTCGGGTTGGGAGAGCGAGGCGAACGCGGCGAGGTAGAAGGCCCGCTTGAGTTGCTTGTTGCCGCGCGTGGAGGGGTGTTCGCCGCGGATGGAGGAGCCGGATTTCCGGGTGACCGGCGCGAGGCCGGCGTAGGCGGCGAGGTGGCCGGCGGTGGCAAAGCCGGATCCGTCGCCGACGTCGATGAGGATCCGGGCCGCAGTCCTGATCCCGATGCCGGGCATCGAGATCAGGACCTGGGAAAGAGGGTGGGCCTCCAGGAGTTCTTCGATCCTCGCGGCGAGAACTTTGCGCTGGTCAAGCACGGACTGGAGCGAGCGGGCGAGGCTAGGGACGATCAAAGCCGCGGCGTCGGTGCCCGGGACCACGACGGTCTGTTCCTCGAGTGCGGTGAAGATGTCCTCGACCAGCCGCTCGGCCATCCGCGGTGCCTTGGGACGTATCAAGGTCACGAGGCGACGGCGTCCGGCCTTTCGGATCTGAGCCGGGGAGCCGAACTGGTCCAGCAGCTTGAGCACGGCCGGGTGCTGGATGCGCGGGCCCAACACCCGTTCCAGGGAAGGGTGGATCTGGGTGAGCAGGCCACGGAGCCGGTTGGCGATCCGGGTTGACTCACCTGCGAGGTCGTCGTCGAACCCGGCGATCATCGCAAGCTCGGCAACGGTCTCGTCCGCGGGGTCGATCGTCCGCAGAGTGTGGGGCATCGCTCTGGCGGCGTCCGCGATGATGAACGCGTCGCGGGCGTCTGTTTTCGCTTCGCCGGGATAAAGATCGGCGATCCGTCGCATCGTGAGTCCGGGCAGGTAGGCGACCTGGCATCCCGCGTCCTGAGCAACCGCCAGCGGCAGGGCCCCGATGGAAGCCGGCTGGTCGACGACCACCAGTACCGTTCCGTGCTTGGCCTGGAGCTTGTCGAACAGCTCCCGCAGCTTCGGTTCGCCGTTGGGCAACGGCTTGTCGAACACCTTCTTCCCCGCCCGGTTGACGGCGGTGGCGTGGTGATCAACCTTGCCGACGTCCAGGCCCAGATAGATGTCGA
>LRTP01000575.1 GCA_001550305.1 Streptomyces diastatochromogenes | reverse complement strand
CCGCACCACCCCCACCCCCGCCGCGGCCGCCCGCTCGGCCAGCGCCACCTGCAGCGGCAGCAACGGAGCCAGCGCCGAGGTCAACGCGTCGGCGATACGCCGGAGTTCGGGCGAGGAGTCGCGCAACACGTCCGCCGCCGCCCGTATCACCGGCGTCAAGGCGAGCAACGCCCCCGCCGCCACCCCGGCCACCGCGGGCAGCAACGGCGACCCCGCCTCCAGCAAGTCCCCCAACGCGTCCGCCGCCTCCTGCACGGCGGGCTCCACCGCGTCGAGGATCGGCAGCAGACTGTCCCCCAGCGCGGCCAGCAACGCCTGCGCGGGCCGGCTCACGGGATGCACCGCGAGCGGCGCCCCGGTCGTTCCGAGCCGCGTCAGCGTGTCCACGATCCGGTAGAACGCCTCCTGCGCCTGCGGAGACGCACTCGCCTCCGCCAACTCCGCCGTGGTCTCCCGGAGCACACGCAGCGCCTCCGCCCCCGACCCGTCCCGGGGGTCGAAGGTGTTGAGGGCGATTCTGGTGATGTTCCCGGCCGTGTCGAGGAGTTGGCCGGTGATGTCGGTCGTGCTGCGCGCCATACGCAGCACATCATCCCTGCTGGGGATGCTGGGGAGCGACGGAATCGGGGACATGAGCCCTCCTCGCCACGCACGGCACCTCGCCACATGGACCCGTCCGCTGGCCCCCTACGGCGTCTTATGGCCTCAGCATGCCCCCTTCGGCCCGTCGGCGATGCACCATCCGTGGCATCCATGGCGTCCAGGGGGGCCACCGTGGCCCCCAGGCCCTCTTGTTGAGGAAGAGTCGAACGGGTACACCTCGCCCTACCGACCTGTACGCCCTACCGAACCGTGCCCTACCGACCCGTACCGATCTCAGGCCCCCCACCGGAGGTACGACGCGTGCGCCTACCGAGACCCGTCCTGATCGCCACTGTCCTCACCGCCGCGACCGGATCGCTTCTCCTCGCCCCGCCCAGCGCCACCGCGGACCGCGAACCCCCTGTCCGTGAAGGGACGGACCAGCCCACGGGTGCCGCCGGAGCCCCGGCGAACGCCGCCCGCAACGCCCTCACCAGCCCCGTCACCGACCTGTCCGACTCCGGCCTCGCCGCCGCCCGCCGTGGCTATCCGCGTGAGCAGGTCCTCTCCCCCGACCCGGAGAACCCGGCGGACAAGTCCATCAAGCTGGGCCTCACCCCGTACCACGCCATCGCCCCGAAGCTGAACGCCCTCCAACGGCTCGGCGACCGTGTCAGCGTGGAGGTCGCGGGCCGCTCGGCCGGCGGTCACCGGCTCTATCTGGTCACCGTCACCGCCCCGGAGTCCGCCCGCGAGTCCCTCGACCAGGAGCGGATGCGCGAGCTGATCGAGAACGCGCCGCAGGCGGCGGCGAAGGACCCGGCCGTCAAGGCGTCGTACAAGACGCCGGTCTTCTTCGACAACAACATCCACGGCAACGAGTGGGAGGGCACCGACGCCGCCCTCCAGCTCATCGAGCGGCTCGCGAGCGCGAAGGACGCGCAGACGACCGACCTCCTCGCCCACAGCCGTCTCTACTTCAACATCACGGCGAACCCGGACGGCCGGATCGCGGGCACCCGCGCCAACGCCAACGGCTTCGACCTGAACCGGGACTTCATCACCGCCTCGCAGCCCGAGGCGCGCGCGATCCGTCAGATCGCCATCGACAAGCAGCCGGCCGTGATGCTCGACCTGCACGGGTACGTCAACGGCACCCTGATCGAGCCGACGACCCCGCCGCACGGCGAGAACTACGAGTACGACCTCTTCCTCAAGAACACCTACGCCAACGCCCTCGGCATGGAGGCCGCCGTCAACGGCCTCGGTCACACCCCCGCGAAGGACGGTGTCGAGCCCGTCCAGATCCCCTTCCGCGACCAGCGGGAGGGCTGGGACGACTGGCCGCCGATCTTCACGCCCCAGTACCAGGCGTTCCACGGCGCGGTCGCCGCGCACACCGTGGAGATCCCGCTGGCGGTGAACAACTCGGAGTACGACACCCTGCCCGTGGCCGAACTCCGGCGCAGGTCGGCCATCAACGTGGACGTGGCCGGCGCGGCCATGCGCGCGACCCTCGCCTATGCCCGGACCCACCGCGCCTCGATCATCGCCGACCAGATCGAGGTCTTCCGGCGCGGCGCGACGGGCGCGGCCCAGGTGCCGGTCTCGGCGGAGACGGTGCCGGGGGTACCCGGCATCGGTCCCGAGGACGTCTACACGACGGACTTCCCGCGTGCCTACGTGATCCCGGCGGGCGGCGCCCAGCGTTCGGCGACGGCCGCCGCCCGCCTCGTCGACCATCTCCTCGCCAACGACGTCCGCGTCACCCGCGCGACCCGCGACTTCCGGCTGGCCGGACGGTCGTACGCGAAGGGCTCGTACGTCGTCGACCTGCACCAGCCCAAACGCGGTCTGGCCAATGTGATGCTGGCCGACGGGCGGGACATCAGTGACAAGGTGTCGGTGATGTACGACATCTCGGGCTGGAGCCTGGGACGGTTGCGGGGCGCGACGGTCGTGCCCGTAAAGAGCGGGGGGCTGTCGGCCGTGGCCACCCGTCGGGTCGAGGCCGCCGCGCGGGTCGGGTACGTCGCCCCGCGTGGCGATCTGCGAATGCGTCTCGACACCCCGCAGGAGATCGCCGCCCTCAACTCCCTTCTCGAGCAGGGGGTTTCGGTACGGCGGCTCGCGGACGGCAGTGTCGTCGCGCCGGGGTCGGCGCGGGCACGGGCCGCCGCTCTCGCCCGCACGTACGACGTGGCCTTCGACGCGACCGGACGGACCAGGACGGCCGAAGGCAGCCCGGTAACACCCCTGCACCGCGTCCGCGTCGCCGCGGCCGTCACGCCGGGTGAGCTCTTCGCGCTGCGGGAGATGAACTTCGACGTGGTGCCGGTGTCGACGGCCGTCCTGAACGCGGGCTTCGACTGGTCCGCGGTGGACGTGCTGTTCGTGTCGTCGGGACTCGACCACGCCGGTTTGAACGCGGGCGCGCGGGCGGCGCTGGACGCCTTCCTCCACACCCACGGTCTCGTCGGCCGCGGAGCCGTCGGAGCCGCGCTCAACTCGGCGGCCGGGCTGCTGGCGGTGCGGCCGGTGGAGGGCAACGGTGACGCCAACGGTGTGGTGCGGGTGGTGAATTCGGGCGGACCGCTCACCGCGAACGCGCCCGACCACGGCTTCGTCTACGCGCCCGTCTGGTTCACCGATCTCGGCCCCGGGGTGCGTGTCGAGCAGGCGTACGCGCCGGGCGATCCGCTCGTCTCCGGGCACTGGCGCCCGCTGGCCGACGGGACGGGAGGGCCTGAGGCCGCCGGCGGCCAGGCCGCTGTCGTCAGCGGTCCGCATGCCGTGCTCTTCGGTACGGAGCCGCTCTTCCGTGATCATCCGAAGGGGGAGTTCCCGCAGGTGGGAAGGGCGCTGCTGACCGTCTCGTAGGACACCGCCGTCGGTCTCCCACGACAGGGCAAAGGCCGCACCCCACGTCCTAGGGTGCGGCCTCCGCCGTGTACAACGAGCGCTGTCAGACGAGCGTCACGGTGATGTTGCCGCGGGTCGCCTTCGAGTAGGGGCAGACCTGGTGGGCCTTTTCGAGGAGGTCCCGTGCGGTGGCCCCGTCGACGTTCGGGATCGTCGCGGAGATCTCCACGATGATCCCGAACCCGTCCTCGTTCTTGCCGATGCCGACCTTCGCGGTGACGGTCGAACCGGAGACGTCGGCGTTCTCCTGGCGGGCGACGACGCCGAGGGCGCCCTGGAAGCAGGCGCTGTACCCGGCGGCGAAGAGCTGCTCCGGGTTGGTCCCGGCGCCGCTGCCGCCCATCTCCTTGGGCGGGTTCACGACGACGTCGAGCCTGCCGTCGTCGGTGGCGACCCGGCCGTCGCGACCGTTCTCGGCGGTGGCGACGGCGGTGTAGAGGACATCGGTCTGCTGGATGGACATACGGTGCGTTCCTCCTTGGTCCGTCGCGACTCGCGCCCACGATCGCGACGGTTTCGGAAAGAAGTTACCGTATGCCGAAAGTCCAGCGACAGCGTCTCCGGAGGACCGGAGACCGGGGAACCGGAGGGTCAGAGCTTGACGATCATCTTGCCGACGTTGTCGCCGCGCAGGACGCCGAAGAACGCCTCCAGGTTGTTCTCGATGCCCTCGACGACCGTCTCGCTGTACTTGAGCTCGCCGGAGCGGACCCAGGCGCCGACCTCCTGCACGAACTGCGCCTGCAGGTCGTAGTGGTCGCCGACCAGGAAGCCCTCGATGCGGCCGCGGGTCTGGATGAGGCGAGCGAGGTTCTTCGGGCCGGGGACGGGCTCGGTGCTGTTGTAGACGGAGATCATGCCGCAGACGGCGATGCGGCCGTCCCGGTTGAGGGAGCCGATGGCCGCCTCCAGGTGGTCGCCGCCCACGTTGTCGAAGTAGACGTCGACGCCGTCCGGGGCGGCGGCGCGCAGCTGCTCACTGACCGGGCCGTTCTTGTAGTTGAAGGCGGCGTCGAAGCCGTACTCCTCGACGAGCAGCTTGACCTTCTCGTCGGAGCCGGCGGAGCCGATGACGCGCGAGGCGCCCTTGAGCTTGGCGATCTGCCCGACCTGGCTGCCGACCGCGCCGGCGGCGCCGGAGACGAAGACGGAGTCGCCCTCCTTGAAGGAGGCGGTGCGCAGGAGGCCCGCGTAGGCGGTGAGACCGGTCATGCCGAGGGCGCCGAGGTACGTCGACAGCGGCGCGGCCTGCGGGTCCACCTTGACGGCCTGCTTGGCGTCCACGACGGCGAATTCGCGCCAGCCGAAGAAGTGCAGGACGTGGTCGCCGACCTCGACGCCCTCGGCGTTGGAGGCGATGACCTCACCGACCGCGCCGCCCTGCATGACCTTGCCCAGCTCGAAGGGGGCGACGTAGGACTTGGCGGCGCTCATGCGGCCGCGCATGTACGGGTCCACGGACACGTACGCGTTCCGTACGAGGACCTGACCCTCCCCCGGCTGCGGGACCTCGGCCTCGACCAGGGCGAAGTCCTCGGGCTTCGGCCAGCCGACCGGGCGGCTGACCAGGTGCCATTCGCGGTTGACGGCGGGGAGCTGGGTCTCGGTCATGAGGGGGTGCCTTTCCTGCGTGCATGCACGGGTACGTGCGACTACGGCTCTAATACTTCAGTACCTGAAACAACCATGCTCCTCCATATTTCATGATGTCAAGTAACGGAGTAGCCTGGAGCCCATGGCCACGCAAAGAACAACCCGTATCGACCCGCTGACCCTCGAGGTCGTGGACCTCATCGGCACGGTCGTGGCCCGCTATCACGAGGAGTACGAGGACGCTGCCGCCGAGCATGCGCTGACCGGGGCGCAGGCGCGACTTCTGAGCCTGCTCTCCCTGGAGCCGCTGCCGATGCGGCGGCTCGCCCAGAAGCTGAAGTGCGAGCCGTCGAACGTGACCGGGATCGTGGACCGGCTGGAGGCGCGGGGCCTGGTCGAGCGGCGCCCCGACCCGTCCGACCGCCGCGTGAAGCTGGCCGCGGCGACGGAGGAGGGCAGGCGTGTCGCGCGCTCCCTCCGCGACGCCCTCAACTTCGCCCGTGAGCCCCTGGCGGGCCTCTCCACCGAGGAGCGCCTGTCCCTCCGGGACCTCCTGCAGAGAATGCTCGCGCCGTAGTTTTCGGGTGCGGCCGAGTGGGGGCCGGTCGCGCAGTTCCCCGCGCCCCTAGGACGGGGCTTCGCCCCGAGCTTTCAGGGGCGCGGGGAACTGCGCGAGCAACCCCCACCGGCCCGCAGCCGAAAAGACCACGGAACCCCCTACGTGCACCACCACAGGAAACGGTTGCACCGCGAAGGTGAAGGCGACGGCGACGGCGCGGCCGAGGTCGGCGCGGCCGTCGGCTTGGGCGACGACTTCGGCGGAGTCGAGGACACGGGGCCGGACGTCGCGGACGGCACCACCCCGGTACCCGTCGTCGCCGACTGCCCCTGCGTGTCCTTCTTCTTGTCGTCCTTGGACTTGTCACCCTTGGCCGACTTGGAAGCGGAGGGAGACGCCGACGCGTCAGGAGAGGCCGTCGCGGTGGACGTACCCCCGGACGAACCCCCCGCGTCGGTGATCGGCCGCGCCGTCCCGGCGTCCGGGGACGCCGACCCGTCCGCCGGCTCACCCCCGGCCGCGGCCGG
>LRTP01000574.1 GCA_001550305.1 Streptomyces diastatochromogenes | reverse complement strand
GGGTGGTGGGGGTGTGGGGGGGCTGGGTGGTGGAGGAGGAGTGGGAGGTGGCCGGGTGGAGGGGTGGGGAGAGGTCGTGGGTGGTAAACGCAAGATCACGCAGCGTGAGTCGAGCCTAGGGTGGCGAACCCTCCTCGTCCGGGAGGAGCGCAATAGTCGTACCGGTGTGGTCCGTGCACGGACAGAAAGTGGGAGACGAGAGCCGGACACGCGAGTCGGGACGGCCGGACGGAGTCGCTGGTCGGACGCGCGGAGAGGCGGGGACTGGGGGCGGCGACTGGGCTGTGTGCCCGTGATCCCTGGGGCGGGAGCGGCCGGAGTCGCGGCCGTGACGCACCGTTCGTGAGGGGCCGGAGTCGCGGCGGCGAACGGCCGGGAACAGGCCGGGGCGGGTGCCGCGAAACGGATTTGGGCGATCGGCGGGCGAGCGTGTAATGTCTTCATCGCTCGCCCCAATAGCTCAGTCGGTAGAGCGTCTCCATGGTAAGGAGAAGGTCTACGGTTCGATTCCGTATTGGGGCTCTGGTGTGAGGGGTTCCCGTCGCAAGGCGGGAACCAATCGCATCACAGCGGTGTAGCTCAGTCGGTAGAGCAAGCGGCTCATAATCGCTGTGTCACCGGTTCAAGTCCGGTCACCGCTACAGACAGTAGCCGATTGTGGGGTCGGTCCTTCGATCGGCTACTCTTCTATGCGTTAATGTCCCATCCGTTCGTCAAGGAGCACTCCTGTGGCTGCCACCGACGTCCGCCCGAAGATCACGCTGGCCTGCGTGGAGTGCAAGGAGCGGAACTACATCACCAAGAAGAACCGGCGTAACGACCCGGACCGACTGGAGATGAAGAAGCACTGCCCGCGTTGCAACGCGCACACCGCGCACCGCGAAACGCGATAAATCAGGCTCGTACACGAGGCCGTCCCCAGCAACGGGGGCGGCCTCGCGTCGTTCACCGGCCGAGTGCCGACGTGTGAGTGGTCGTCGAGCAGTCGCCGACAGTCCTCGTACAGGCATCGGTCCGAGAATCGCTGCACCGGCTGAAAACCAGGAGGTACCGAGCCCATGGCGCTCGACCAGTCCTTCGTGGGGCGGTCCTACCCGCCCACCGACCCCTATGAGGTCGGTCGGGAGAAGATCCGCGAGTTCGCGGAGGCCGTGGGGGACACCAACCCGGCGTACACGGACCCGGAGGCCGCCAAGGCACTCGGGTACTCCGATGTGATCGCCCCGCCGACCTTTGTGTTCGCGATCACCTTCAAGGCCGCGGGGCAGGTCGTCCAGGACCCCCAACTGGGTCTCGACTACAGCCGCGTGGTGCATGGTGACCAGAAGTTCGCCTACACCCGTCCGGTGCGCGCGGGTGACCGGCTCACGGTCACCTCGACCATCGAGGCGATCAAGTCCATGGCGGGCAACGACATCGTGGACATCCGTGGTGAGGTCCATGACGAGGCGGGCGAGCATGTGGTGACGGCCGTCACCAAGCTCGTGGCACGTGCGGCGGAGGAGGGCTGACCATGACGGCGAAGATCGCGTATGACGACGTCGAGGTCGGTGCCGAGCTGCCGGCCCGGACCTTTCCTGTGACGCGCGCCACACTCGTGCAGTACGCGGGCGCCTCCGGGGACTTCAACCCCATCCACTGGAACGAGAAGTTCGCGGTCGAGGTCGGTCTCCCCGACGTCATCGCGCACGGCATGTTCACCATGGCCGAGGCGATCCGTGTCGTCACCGACTGGGCCGGTGACCCGGGTGCGGTCGTGGAGTATGGCGTCCGCTTCACCAAGCCCGTCGTCGTCCCCAACGACGACAAGGGAGCGACCATCGAGGTCAGCGGCAAGGTCGCGGCCAAGCTGGACGACAACACCGTCCGCGTCGACCTCACCGCGATGAGCGCGGGGCAGAAGGTCCTGGGCATGTCGCGAGCGGTCGTTCGACTGGCCTGATGGCCGTCATGAGGGGCGATGGGTAGGAGCGGGTAAGGGGCGCCGGTCATTGTCGGCGCCCCTTACGTGTGTCTGGTCGTGGTCGGCCTCGCCCGGTCGTACCAGGTCGTACCTCGTCGTACCCGGTTCGTCCGTTCGTGGTCCGGTTGTCTGTGGGTGTCCGTGGTCTGTCGTCCGCGGTCCGGCTGTCCGGCTGTGGTGGGTCGGGGCCGTGCCGGTACGTCGAGCCCGTCGCCGCTGGATCAGACGTGGGCCGGGCAAGGGAGCCGCTGCTCGATCCGAACGTAAGCGACGGGCTTGCGACATACCGGCACGGCCCCTCGCGTGCGTGCGCGGCCGCAGGTCGTCGCGACTGCCGGTCGTGGGGTGTGCGCACCCTTCGAAGCCGCTTCCCGTGCACCACTTGACTTAGTTAGTGATTGGGCACTAACTTAGTCGCATGGTCAGGATGAGCGCAGACGAGAGGCGCGAGAGCGTCATTCGCGCGGCGATCGCGGAGTTCGCCCGGGGTGGTTACTACGGCACGTCCACCGAGGCGATCGCCAAGCGTGTGGGCGTCTCGCAGCCGTATCTCTTCCGGCTCTTCCCTGACAAGCGGGCGATGTTCCTCGCGGCGGCCCAGCGCTGCATGGAGGACACCATCCGCGCCTTCGAGGAAGCCGCCAAGGGGCTGGAGGGCGAAGGTGCCCTGCATGCCATGGCGAACGCGTACACGAAGAGCATCGCGGAGCACCCGGAGCAACTGCTGATGCAGATGCAGATGTACGTCGCGACCGCTGCCGCCGAGCAGGCCGGTGATCGCGAGCTCGGTGAGGCCGTACGGGCCGGCTGGATGCGGCTGTGGGAGACCGCCCACCTGTCGCTGGGCGCCGATCCGAACGAGACGACGGGCTTCATGGCGTACGGGATGCTTATCAACTGCCTGGTGGCCATGGGTTTTCCGCCCGAGCACAGGGTCTGGGAAGGGCTCTATCCATCGGCGCGGCTCACTGGCCGGCTGGAGAAGTAGGCAGGGAAGCGGGTGGGGGAGGCGGGTGGAAGCGCCTTTTTTTGGCCGCGAAAGTTAGTCAGCAATAACTAATTATAGGGAACGATCGCCCTTAGGGGGAGCGATGTCACAGCAGACCGCACGTCGCGGGGGAGCCACCTGGGCCCTCATCATCACCAGCGTCGCCGGATTCATGGCGGCTCTCGACAATCTCGTCGTCACCACCGCACTGCCCTCCATCCGCAGGGATCTCGGCGGAGCGCTGGACGACCTGGAATGGACCGTGAGCGCCTACACGCTCACCTTCGCCGTCCTGCTGATGTTCGGCGCGGCGCTCGGCGACCGGTTCGGCCGTCGTCGGCTCTTCCTCGTCGGTCTCTCCGTCTTCACCGGCGCCTCGGCGGCCGCCGCCATGGCGCCCGGCCTCGACTCGCTGATCGCCGCCCGCGCGGTCCAGGGCGTCGGCGCGGCGATCATGATGCCGCTCACGCTCACCCTGCTGACGGCCGCGGTGCCGGCTGCCAAGCGCGGCATGGCGTACGGGATCTGGGGTGCCGTGAACGGACTCGCGGTCGCCTCCGGGCCCCTCATCGGCGGCAGTCTCACCGAACACGTCTCCTGGCACTGGATCTTCTGGCTGAACGTTCCGCTGGGCCTCGCCCTGCTGCCCCTCGCCCGACTGCGGCTGGCCGAGTCCCACGGCACCGGCGCCCCGCTCGACATCACCGGCACCCTGCTCGTCAGCGGCGGTCTGTTCGGGATCGTGTACGGCCTGGTCCGCGGGCCCGCCGAGGGCTGGACCAGCCCGATCGTCCTGACCGGTCTGCTCGCCGGCGCCGCGCTGCTCACCGGCTTCGTCGTCCATGGCATCCGCGCCAAGAACCCGATGCTGCCGATGCGGCTCTTCCGCTCCCGTGCCTTCGCCGGGATCAACGCCGCGAGCCTGCTGATGTTCCTCGGGATGTTCGGCTCGATCTTCCTGCTCAGCCAGTACATGCAGGGCGTCCTCGGCTACTCGCCCACCCAGGCCGGCCTGCGGATGCTGCCCTGGACCGGGATGCCGATGCTCGTCGCGCCGATCGCCGGGTACCTCTCCGACCGCGTCGGCGGGCGTCCCGTGGTCGCCACCGGGCTCTTCCTCCAGGCCGCCGGGCTCGCGTACTACGCCTCCGTGGTCGCCGCCCACGCCTCGTACGCCGCCCAGCTGCCCGCCCTGATCGTCAGCGGCATCGGAATGTCCCTGTACTTCGCCCCGGCCTCCAACCTGGTCATGTCCAGCGTCCGTCCGCAGGAGCAGGGCATCGCCTCCGGCGCCAACAACGCGCTGCGTGAGGTGGGCGGCGCGCTCGGCATCGCGGTGATGTCCTCGATCTTCTCCGCGCAGGGCGGCTACGGGACCGCGCAGACCTTCGTGGACGGTCTGCGGCCGGCGCTCGTGGTGGGCTCGGCGGTGGTCGCCCTGGCGGGCGTCGCGGTGCTGCTCATCCCGACGGCGCGGCGTACGGCTCAGGCTCAGACCCGGGTCGTCGCCCCCGAGTCGCCCCAGGGGCAGGATCTGGCCCAGGCGCCGGTTCTGGAAACCGCCTCACACTGAGGCAAGGGAAACCGCCTCAGGCTGAGGCACAGGAAACGCCTCACTCCGAGGCCGGAGAAACCGCCTCGCGGTGAGTGGGAGGGCAACCGCTCGTCGTAGAGGGTCCAGGATCCAAACCCTTGATTGGTTCATCCCGTGCGCACACAGAAGCGGCCCCGCCTCGACCGGCGGGGCCCTTCTCGTACTCTTGAGCCCGTGCAGGAACTCCACGACGCCCCCCTCGCCCCGCTGACCACCTTCCGGCTGGGGGGTCCCGCGACCCGGTTGATCACCGCCGCGACCGACGACGAGGTGATCGCCGCCGTCCGAGAGGCCGACGACACCGGTACGCCGCTGCTGATCATCGGCGGCGGATCGAACCTGGTCATCGGTGACAAGGGCTTCGCCGGGACCGCCCTGCGCATCGCGACCACCGGCTTCGCCCTCGACGGTACGAGGCTGGAGCTGGCGGCGGGCGAGGTGTGGACCGACGCGGTCGCCCGCACCGTCGAGGCCGGGCTCGCCGGCGTCGAGTGCCTCGCCGGGATCCCCGGCTCCGCCGGCGCGACCCCGATCCAGAACGTGGGCGCGTACGGCCAGGAAGTGTCGTCCACCATCACCGAAGTGATCGCGTACGACCGCAGGGCGCGCGAGACGGTCACCCTGGCCAACGCCGACTGCGCCTTCTCGTACCGCCACAGCCGCTTCAAGGCCGACCCCGAGCGGTACGTCGTGCTGCGCGTCAGGTTCGAGCTGGAGGACGCGGACGGGCTGTCGGCGCCGATCAAGTACGCCGAGACGGCACGCTCCCTCGGGGTCGAGCCCGGCGACAGGGTGCCGCTCGCCACCGCCCGCGAGACCGTCCTGAAGCTGCGCTCCGGCAAGGGCATGGTGCTCGACCCCGAGGACCACGACACCTGGTCGGCCGGGTCGTTCTTCACCAACCCGATCCTCACGGACGAGGAGTTCGCCGCGTTCCACGCGCGCGTGGCGGAGCGGCTGGGCACCGACGTCGTGCCGCCCGCGTACCCGGCGGGCGAGGGCCACACCAAGACCTCCGCGGCCTGGCTGATCGACAAGTCCGGCTTCACCAAGGGCTACGGCTCCGGACCCGCCCGGATCTCCACCAAGCACACGCTGGCCCTCACCAACCGGGGCCGGGCCACCACCGAGGACCTCCTCGCGCTGGCCCGCGAGGTCGTCGCCGGCGTCCGCGACGCCTTCGGGATCACCCTCGTCAACGAGCCGGTGACGGTGGGCGTGGAGCTCTAGGCGGAGCTCCGGCTCTAGTAGGCGACTCCGACGCCCTGCTTCACCGTCCCGGGGTCGTTGATCATCGCCAGCATCGCGTGCGCCACGTCGGCGCGCCCGATGAACCGGCCCTTGAGCGGGAAGCCTGCGACGACCGTCCGATACGAGCCGGTCACGGGCTTGTTCTGCAGGCGCGGCGGCCGCACGACCGTCCAGTCGGTCGTGCTCCGGGCCAGCTCGCCCTCCATGGCCGCCAGGTCGGCGTAGACGTCCTTCAGGATCAGCGAGACCAGGCCCCGCGCGGCGCGGTCGGCCAACGCCGCGCCCTCGGGGTCGGGACCGACCGGCCCCGCGCTCACGACCAGCAGCCGGCGCACCCCCTCGGCCTCCATGGCGCCCAGCACCGTATGGGTCAGCCGGGTCGCGATCCCGGCGTCCTTGC
>LRTP01000573.1 GCA_001550305.1 Streptomyces diastatochromogenes | reverse complement strand
GACGAGGCGCAGGAGGCGCTGCTGGCGTTGCCGGGGCTGGACGGCCGTACCGCCGCCGAAATCCGTACGCGCGCGCTCGGCGACCCCGACGTGGTGCCGCCGGGCGTGGACGTGCCGGACGCGTGGCGCCCGTGGCGCTCGTACGCCGTTCAACACCTCAGGGCGGCTGGGGAGTTGGGGTGAGGCCCCTGGGGGGCCGTCGGGAGCGTCAGTGCCGCGGTGCCGGGAGCAGGCGCGGTTCCACGCGTTCCTCGACCGCCCGGTCCCCCTCGCGCCGGACGACGTACGCCCCCCCTGCCCGGTGTCTCGGTGACGGTGTCGACGAGTTCGGTGCCGCGGTAGACGAGGCCCACGCCGTCGTCGGTGCAGTGGCTGAGCGGCAGCGTGCCCTCGATGACGAGCCGGTGGACCAGCGGGCGGCGGCCGGGGTCGGTGTCGTAGTGGACGCCGTTGCCGTACGGCAGGAAGAGGCGCAGCGGCGTCAGGTCGAAGCCCGCCACGCCACCCGACGTGGCCGGGACGGTGGGTTCCGTGGCGGTCATGGTCGGTGAAGGGGTGATGGGCGGTTCGGTGGCGAACCTGCTCGCCGTGCCCATCAAGCGCCGTCGAGGGCTCCGGTCAGTCCTCGAGGCCCCAGCTGTGGATGCGCCGGGGACGGACACGGATCAGCTCCTCGCTGAAGTGCGGGCCCAAGTCGTGCGGGCCGGTGAGGAGTTCGGCCTCGCCCCGGATGTCGATGCCGCGCACCTTCCACGGCTGGTGGCTGACGATGTCGTCGACGACGAGCGCCACCTTCGGGTTCTTCTGCAGGTTGCGCCACTTCTTCGTGGTGCCCATCGCGTAACCGCCGATCAGGATCGTCCCGTCCTCCTGCGGGAAGAAGCCGACGGGGTTCGCCTGCGGCTGCCCGTGGGCGTCGACGGTGGCCAGGCGACCCAGTCGCTGCGTGGTGAGGTAGGCACGTTCCGCCTCGCTGAATTCGGTCATGGACGCAGCCAAACACGCCCGTGCGCGGACCGCATCGGGTCCTGGTCCTAGGTCTGCCGCCCCAAAGAGGTTCGGACGTCGCTCTGTTCGGGACGATCGAACGATAGGTCCTACGAATCAGTGGTGCGGGTGAGTGCGCACGGCCAACGGTGTGACCTTCCGTTGACCGGCCCGGCGGACAGGGAAGCGATACCGCATGACCCGCGTGATCAAGGCTCGCCATCTCTTCACCGCCCTGGTGACCGTTCTGGCGCTCGTCCCGCCGACCGCGAGCGCCAATGCGGGGTCCACCTCTCTCACCGCCCACGACGACGACCAGGCCCGCTGGACCGGCACCTGGGAGACCGCCCCCTCCGGAACCGCCCCCGCCCTGCCCGGCGCCTCGATCCGCAACGTCGTACACACCAGCGTCGGCGGCAGCGCCGCCCGCGTCCGCGTCTCCAACCGGCTCGGCAACGCGCCGCTCCAACTCGACGCCGTCACGGTCGCGTTGCAGGAGTGGGGCAGGCCCATGAGTCCGAACGCCGCTCCGGGATCGCTGCGCGTCGCCACGTTCGCCGGCCGCCGGTCCGTGACGGTCCCCGTGGGGCAGGACATGGTCAGCGACCCCGTCGACCTCCCGGTCCCCGCCGACGCCAACCTCCTGGTCTCGGTCCACACCCCCGCCGACTCCGGCCCGGCGACCTACCACCGCTCCGCATTCCAGGCCAACTTCCTGGCCCGCGAAGGGGACCGGACCGCCGACGAGCCCGGCACCGCGTACACCGTCACCCTCGACAACTGGTACTACGTGACCGGCGTCGACGTACTCGGCGCTCCCGCCGCGGGCAGCGTGGTCGCGCTCGGGGACTCCCTCACCGACGGGACCGGCTCGACGTACAGCGCCAACCGCCGCTGGCCCGACCTGCTCGCGGCCCGTCTTCGCACGCTGCCCGCGTACCGCCGGCTCGGTGTCCTCAACGCGGGGATCTCCGGTAACCGCCTCCTGCTGGAGAACGGTGGCCCGAGCGCCCTGACCCGTCTCGACGCCGACGCGCTCTCCCGCGCCGGGGTGCGCGCGGTGATCGTGCTGGAGGGCATCAACGACATCAAGGGCACGCCCGAGCAGACCGATCCCCTCGCCATCGAGGACGCGTACCGCCGGATCGTGGAGCGCGCACACGCCCGCGGGATCCGGGTCGTCGGCGCCACGATCACCCCGTACGGCGGGTACAGCGCCTATACGGAGCGCCGTGAGGCGATGCGGCTGACGGTCAACGCCTTCATCCGCAACGCCGATCTCTTCGACGCGGTCGTGGACTTCGACGCCGCCGTCCGCGACCCGGCCGACCCGCACCGCATCCTCCCCGCCTACGACCCCGGCGACCACCTCCACTTCAACGACACGGGGATGCGGGCGCTGGCCGACGACATCGACCTCGACACGCTCCTTCTCTAGGCGGGCAGCCCCCACCGGGGAGCGTCCGCGTTCGGCCGTACCGGTGTGACGGTCAGGTCCGGGTGGTCGCCCTTGGCGGTGATCAGCGCCGACTCGCCGCGGCGCAGGGTGACGTGGATCGTCCCGTCGCCCACCGTCTCGTACCGCAGCTGCCGTCCCCGCCCGTCCCGCACGTCGATCGCGCCCGCGATGCCGTGCCGTACGACGCAGGGCGCGCCCGCCTCGCTGACCAGCCGGACCCAGCGGGTCACCCCGCCCTTGCGTACCGCGCTGAGCAGAAAGGCGCCCTGGGTGCGGAAGTCGTGGACCGTCAGGTCCGCCCAGTCGGCGGGCAGGGCCGGGAAGACCCGGACGACGCCGCCCCAGGACTGGCAGACCATGTCGTGCAGGGACTGGGCGGCCGACAGCGGGGTCTCGATGACCGGGCCCGACTCCTTGTACATGGTGTTGGGCTGGATGAAGCGGGTCATGAGCTGGCCGAGGTACTTGAGAGCGTCCTCGCCCTTGCCGAGCAGCGCGGACATCGAGGCGGCGCCCGTGAAGGTGTAGCCCTGAAGGGCGCCCTCGAAGCCCACCCAGTGCGCCAACGACTTCTCGATCAGGGCCCGTTCGTCGGGGGTGCGGCCGGTCAGCTCGTACAGCGGGTACACCGCGAGCAGATGCGAGTAGTGCCGGTGCGACTTCGCGAAGGGGATGTCCGCGCCGATCATGAAGCCGTTGGCGTCGGTCGGGTACGCCACCCGCTTGGCCAGCACCTCGCGCCAGCGTGGTGCCAACTCGTCGTCGAGGCCGAGGAGTTCGGCCGACTCCAGCAAGGTCCGGCACCCCCAGGTCAGCAGCATCAGGTCGTAGTTGCAGTCGCGCGAGTTGCCGCCGTACTCGGGGGAGAAGGTGGCGGGCAGGTGCAACTTCCCGTCCGTGCCCGGCTCCAGGAAGTGCAGGTAGTAGTTGACCGCCTTGCGCAGCAGGGGGAAGAGGACGTCCCGCAGGATCGACTCGTCCATGGTGTGGCGGTAGCTGAGCCAGACGTTGTGCAGGGCCCAGGTGAGGTTGCCGACCTCGGGAGTGGGCGGGTCCTGGCCGGGGATGCCGACGCCGTAGCCGGTGAGGGTGCCCGCCGCGCCGTTGACGAGCTGCGGGTCCGTGGTGCGCGGGATGCCGAGCGAGTCGGCGCGGTACCGGTCCGACACCTCCTTCGACAGATTGTCCCGGAACTCGCTCAACGCCCGGGTCACGGCGTCGAGTTCGAGATGGTTCGAGCCGTGGATCAGCCAGTACTCCAGCTGGACGTTGAGGTTCCACCAGGTGTTGGGCCAGGGCGTGGACTCCAGCCAGGGGCCGCTGGTCGCCATCACGGGCGCGTCCCGCCGGGCCGCGGACGCCGCCTTGTAGAGCTGGATCCAGTAGAAGCGCTGGATGCGCGCGTCGGGGAGGGAGAGGAAGCTCTTGCGGTAGTAGGCGTGCCACCAGGCACGGTGGGTTCCGGCCAGCAGGTCGTAGGGCAGCGCCGACGCCCCGCGCACGGTGGCGAGCGCCCGGCCCAGCGCCGTGGACTTGGGATACGAGTGCGCGACATGCACGTACAGGCATCGTGTCCTGCCCCGCGTCCGCTCCCGCCACGCCGTCACATGCTGTCCACCCGACAGCAGGGGCTGTACGGCGGTGGAGACGCCGTCGTGCGTGGCGACCTCGGCGGGCGGGTTGCCCCGGTAGCCGTCCGGGAGGGGCTTGAAGTCGGCGCGCGGGCTGATCGCGTCCGCCGGGTGGAAGACCCAGCGGAAGTCGCGCTCGCCCTCGCTGGGTGTCACCTCGACGGCGAGGACCGAGCGGGAGTTGTGCACCAGGGCGCGGAGCGTGAGCGTGCCCTTGTCCGTGGTGAGCGTGCCGGTCAGTTCGGCGTCGCGCAGGCCGAGCCGCCAGTCCAGGCCCGTGATCGCGCCGACCGGCTCCAGCGTGAACCAGCCGATGGGCAGGCGGGCGAGGCCGAAGAGGGAGCCGAACTCGGGGCGGTGGTCCTGCACCTGCGAGTGCTGGACGTTGAAGCGCACGGCCGAGAAGGAACCGGTCTCCGTGCCCGGTTCGGCGTAGATCCCGGAGCCGAGGAAGCCGTTGCCGAGGTAGGGGCCCTCGTACCAGGTCCTCGGCATCCGCTGCCAGACCAGATCGGCGTCGTCGAGGACGGTGTGCCAGGGGTCGGAGGTGTCCGCGTGACCGGCCGCCCGTGCCTGGGCGGGCAGGCCTCCGGCGAGCAGGGTGCCGCCGAGGGCGGATCCGGTGGCGAGGACGGTACGTCTGGACGGGCTGGGCATGCGGGTGCCTCCAGGCGGCTCTAGCGACTGCACTTCGGGCGATTCGATCGATTCATCGGAGCTATCCCGCGATGCAACGTAGAGAAGTGGCTGCAGCCCGTCAATATGAAGGGAGAGATCCGATGTGTTGCCCGCGCTGACGAGCGTGGGTCAGCCCCAGATCACCGTGGCCAGCCAGGCGGCCGTGACCAGCAGGCAGGCGAACAGCTCCGTCAGGACGTTCCAGCCGCCCGACCGCATGACCGTCCCCACCGCCGCCTTCGCCGGGCCGTGCCCGCCCAGCCGTGGCCGCTCGTAGAGATAGATCCCACCGAGGAAGCCCGCGACCGCGCCGACCACCGGCAGCAGAATGAAACCCAGCAGTGTCCCGACCCCGGCGTACACGCCCATGCGGGGAGTGGCCCCGGCCTCCCGGAGCCGTCGGGGCGGCAGCCCCCAGCGGATCGCCTGGGCCAGCACCAGGACCAGGGTCGCGCCCACCAGTACGCCCCAGGTGAGGGCCCGTGGGTCGGTCAGGGCCCACCACAGGACCGCGGCCCAGACGAGCCACGACCCCGGCACACCGGGCACCAGTACTCCGCACAGGCCGAGCGCGATCACCACGCCGACCAGCAGGAGTTCCCACGCTCCCATCTGCCCAGGGTGACTGAGCGGGCGCGAAAGCGCAGGTCAGTCGCGGGCCACCCAGCCCTTCTCGTAGGCGTGCCAGCCCAGCTGGAGCCGGGTCGTGACGCCCGCCAGCTCCATCAGCCGCTTCACCCGGCGCTGTACGGTCCTGAGGCCCAGGTCGAGCTGTTTCGCGACGCTCGCGTCGGTCAGCCCGGCCAGCAGCAGGGAGAGGATCTCCAGGTCGGTGACGTCGGGGCCGTCCGGCTCCTGCTCCATGACACCCCGGCTGCCGAGCCGCAGCGGCAGCGCGTCCCGCCACACCGACTCGAACAGGCCCGACAGCAGCTCCAGGAGCCCGCTGGCGTGCACGACGAGGGCGGCGGGCTCCGCGGTGTGCGAGGTGAGCGGCACCATCGCGAGCGACCGGTCGGCGATCACCAGCTTGGTCGGCACCTTGTCCACGACCCGTACCTGCTCGTCGCGGCTGAGCGCGGCGGACAGTTCGGTGAGGCCGGTGGGCTGGTCGAGTACGGCGCGTTCGAGCACCACGCGGTAACCGACACCCCGTCCCGCGGCCTGTTCCTCCGCGTCGTTGTCCATCCCGGAGACCACCATCGGGTTCCCGGTGACCAGCGCGCACACCTCCGTGGCCGCGCCGAGCTGGAGCTGGAGGAACCGCTGGGTGACCGCCGCCGCTCCGATCACCACCTCCACCAGGTCGTGCACGGCGGGTTCGGTGGCCTGGGCGCGGTACTCCTCGGCGAGCAGGGCGGCCGCCAGTTCCGCCTTCTCCAGCTCGTGCCGCTGCTGGGTGAGCAGCGCGCCGAGGGCGACGCCGGGCGGCGCCGCGACCCAGCGTCCCGG
>LRTP01000572.1 GCA_001550305.1 Streptomyces diastatochromogenes | reverse complement strand
AGATACGTGCCGACCTCCACCTCGCACTGCTCCAACTCGCCTGCAGCATCATCTGCTTGAGACGACTCCGAACCTCATTCTGAAACGATCAGTTAGTCGCTTGGCAGTTGTGTGCCTAGCGCGGCTTCCGCGGCCGTCCAGTCGATGCGCTCCTCGCCCCGGTGCTCCGCGGGGACTATCCGAAGCAGGGCTTCAACATCGGCATGAATGGTCATGGTTCTGGCTCCTTGAACGCGGCGACCGCCCACGGTAACCGGAGGGTCTGACATAGCGCCGGATCAGATCAATGGAGACAGCGCGCGGCACCAGGCGGTGAGGACCAGATCGACCGAGATCCTCGACCGCCCGGCGTCTCCATTGATCTGGTCCGGCGCAGGTCGCTGTCGTCCCCAAGACCAGATCGTCTGAGACGGGGACATCGGGGCGTGTTCCGCCTCTGGTCAACTGGCCTCTGTCGTAAGCGAAATGGGACGGCTCGCCCGATGCCTCACGCGGAGTGGTTCGGCGAAGTTGTCGGCTGGAGCTGGTGAAGGCGTCGCCGCGGGAGGTCGGGAAGCCGTCTGGCGGACCTGTTGAGGGTGTCGGTGGAGGTTGTCAGCTCTTGTTCAGTGACCGGGTGACGCCGGCGACGACTGCCGTCGTCAGCAGCCACCCCGCGGCGATCAGAGCGTAGGACAGCCATTGCGTGGTGCTGCCTCCCGGCCAGTACCAGGCGGTGCGCTGGCCGAGGCCGCCGATGGGGATCAGTAGGTCGAGGGTATAGACGAGGGCGCTGAACGGCGGGCCTTGCCCGGGCTGGGCCTGTTTCGGCGAGTGGGCGCCGAAGACAACTGTGCCGAGGATGGTCAGAGCCATGATCCATGCTCCGGCCAGCCAGGGGCGGTAGCCGTACCCGACCAGGGCATCGAGCAGGTGTCCCCATACCCGCCCGGCCGGATGCAGGGTGCTGCGGCGGTGACGCTGCTTGGCCAGAAGCACTTTGCGGGCGTCGTCCTCATGGCCGACTTGCCGGTACCAGCTCGCCAGCTGCTCGTACGGCTGTGGGGCGTAGCCGGGCTCGCGCCGGATCCACTCCACGCGGCGTGTGGCGTCGTACCCTCGTAGACCGTCCCTGGACTGGATGGAGGCGTAGCTGAACCCTTGTAGCCGCACGAGGCGCGGCCAGACGCCCTCGCCGTCGTGAAGGGCTGTGACCTGGGCTCCCCGGAGGTCCACAGCGCCGGAGGGTGGTGTGGCGGGTGTGAAGTGGACATCGCCTGCCTGCATCCGCGAGCAGTCCAGCGCCACGTCCTCGCCGTTCAGGATGGCGCCGTCAAAGGTGAGTTGATCCGATATCTGCGCGCCGCGAAGGCATACGGCTCCCTGTGCGGTGAACCCTTTGGAGAAGACCAGCGTCGAGGCGACGGCGTTGTCCGCGAGGAGCGCCGGGCCATCGAGGTTGTCCAGTCGGGCTCCCTCCATGAACAGGCCGCCGGGCAGGTGGGCTCCCAGCAGCCGTATCCCGCCGTGTGCGGTGAATCCTCTGCGGCAGAACACCCCGCCTTCCATGACAAGGCCGCCGGCGAACAACGCCCATTGGTCCGAGGCTGACAACATCGTCTCGCTCAGTTTCAACTCGCCTGCGATCCGAGCTCTCATGAGCGAAACCGTGCCGTGGAGAACCGATCGCTGCAGATTGAGGGTGCCCTCTATCCGGGCCAACGTGGCGTCCATGCCAGGCGCCCGGCTGCCGATGATCCCAATCGTCCGGGTGGCCGCTCCATAGAGGCTCGGACCCTCCTCGAACCAGCAGCCCTCAAACCACAACACGTGGTCGATCTCCGCTCCAGCCAGATCGAGATGACCGGTGATCCGCGCGCCAGCCACCCGCAAAGCGGTGACCGCCCCCGGTGGGGCCGCGTTTCCTCCCCGCGCCAAAGCTGTCACGACGGCCGCCCGAAGTGTGCGCTCGGGCCCCCAGTCCGACCCTCCGGCCGGATCGTCTCCGCTTGGCGTGCCCACGCGCAGGTCCACCTGGCGGCCTTCGGGGAAGGCGTCCCACAACTCACGTTCGGGCGGGGTCAGTTCTTCGTACGACAGCATTGATACAGCGTAGACAGCACCGTCCTGGATGGCAGCGCCGTGACCACATCGGCTTGAGACCCGGAGTGCATCCGTATCCGTCAGACCACACCAGCTGAGACAGCCATCTGCCTTCCTAGGCGCGGACGCGCGCAGGATGATGGCGGGCATGGGGGGATGGAGAAGCACAACGCGGCGAGTCAGTGCGGTCTACTTTGCGTTGGCATTAGGCGGGATCCTCGGCGCGTTGTGGGTGGCGCACCGTTTTCACCTTGGGGCGGCCGCGACTGCAGCGTCACTGTTGCCTACGCCGGCTCCGCTGTTCTTGTCCTGGGTGACCTTCCGCTCGGGTGCGGAACGTGCTGCCGAGCAGCCGCTGGAGGAGATTGCAGAGCATCTGGCGCAGGCCGTGCGGAATCAGTGGGAGACCGAGGTCCAGGTACGGCGCGTGAACGATCCGTATCCCATGACGGTGAGGTGGAGAGCCGCCCCGGACGATCTGGTCGAATCCTGGCCGCTGCTCCAGGCAACTGCTGGCGACTGGCCTGGAGAGCTGGGCAGCGTCCCTGAGGAGTGGGCGAATTCGCCGGCAGAATTGGAAGGCTCTGGGGCGGAAATTACGCGAGTATTCACAGAAAGGGTTCCTACTCGGCGACTTCTGGTGCTGGGAGGACCTGGCGCGGGAAAGACAGGCCTTCTCTCACGGCTGGTGTTGGGTCTGCTTCACCGACGGATGACGAGCGCTGCAGGCCCGCATACCAGTGCCGTTCCAGTGCTGTTTCCGCTGGCGACGTGGAATCCCACACGACAGGATCTCTACGCGTGGATGGCGGAGCGGCTCGCCTCGGACTATCCCACCCTGGCTGAGCCCGCACCCAATCGGTACGGGCAGATTGATCGCGCCCGCGCTCTGCTTGGCCGCCGTCTGATCCTCCCCGTCTTGGACGGCTTCGACGAGATTCCTACGCCCCTTCGCGCGGCAGCAGCGCGATCAACGAAGCACTTCCCATGGGGCATCCCGTCGTCCTGTCCAGCCGAGTCGGCGAATACCGGGAGGTGTTGTACCCCCACTTCGGCGTGCCGGCCAGGCTGGCCGGAGCAGCAGGCATTGAGCTACGTCCTCTGGACGCCGAAGATGTCGCAGCCTACTTGCGCCGCGATGCCGGAGCCGGCGGATACGCCGCTGACCGCTGGGGCCCTGTGGCTGCTCAGCTGGGTACCGCAACTCCCCTCGGCGAGGCATTGCGCACACCGCTCATGCTCTTCCTGGCCCGCGCCATTTACAACCCGCGCCCTGGCGAGAGCCCCCACGGCTTGCCCAACCCTGGAGAACTCTGCGATACGTCACGCTTTTCCACCCGTGTCGCCGTCGAGCGCCACCTCTTCTCCGCGTTCATCGCAGCTGCCAACCGCTCCCATCCCCGCTATCCATGCCCGTGGACGCCTCAACAGGCCCAGAGAACTTTCGTCTTCCTCGCGCGCTACCTTCACCGCGTCCATAACGCCACCCCTGACCTAGCCTGGTGGAAGCTACGACGAGCCGTTCGACGCAGCATCCCCGCGATGGTCACCCAGGCGATGTGCCTATTTCTCAGCGTCGTGTTCACGGCCATCGGCTTCATCATCGCTCCCGATGCCGACAACGGAATTTTGGCCCTGATCGTCGGACCCATCCTCGGTGTCTTCGCCGGGATCGTCCTCGCGGTGCCAGGCTGGTTGGCCTTCGACGAAGAACCACGTCGTCCTGCATCGGGAATGCGGTGGGCGCCGAACTGGCCGGGGGCGGCCCTCGCGGTAGCCACCACTGTCCTACTGGTCGCACCCGCCAGGCTGCCCCTTGCCTCGGCCGCGACAGTCGGACTGGGCGTGTGTATTGCCTTCGGGCTGGGAGTCACTTCAGCCGACACTGCCGTGGCGGTCGGCCCTGTGGCGCTCTGGTCACGGGACAGACGCGTCTTCTGGACTCTCACTCTCGGAGTCGCAGCTTCTGCGGGTCTCGGTCCGTGGATACTCCTCGTCTTGAGCGGTGCAGACGCAGCGGGCCAAGCGGCTGTGCTGGCGGGTGCCCTGTGGCTCGGCCTGACCATCGCCTTCACAAGGACGGCCTGGGGCTCATTCTCAGCAGCCAAGTTTCACCTGGCCTCCCGCCACCGCATTCCTCGCAACCTCATGGCATTCCTCGCCGACGCTCACCAGCATCGGGGTGTGCTGCGGCAAGTTGGAGCGGTTTACCAGTTTCGGCACATTGACCTGCAACGTCATCTCGCCAGAGCCGGGGATGATGGCTGATCACTTGTTGACACGGGTCGGTGCAGAACAGGAGCGCAACCATTTCGCTCGGCCTTGCTGGCATCGCCTTCTCCTCGATCGGCGGCCGCGTCGCGTACGCCCCGCTCGATCTGCGCCCTGATGACACTTTCAGCCGCTTCCTCGTCGGCCGCGGCCTGTTTTGGGCCCGGATGGAAAAGGGGTTCCTGTCGATCCTGCCGCAGCGGAACGCTCTCGGTTACGACATCGGATACAACGGCGGCGGCCCGCACGCCTTGACCGCCTACCTCACCCAGGTCGTCGGCACCGACGGGCGGAAGACGGCCGCCGGTGCCACATACGAGCAGGGCACCCCGCGATCCCCGCCTGGAGACAGAGCAGCGCGGCGGACCGCGGCGCGAACGAGTCGACGCCGCACGACCTCAAGACGATGCAGCGGGGCTGACCACCGCCACCTCCCCGCCGCACCGCAGGCAGATCCGTTCTCCCCAGGCCAGCCGCCGTACGCACCGACGCCCAGGGACTGTGGGCGTCGATGCGTACGCCTGCGGTGCGCCGGGCCGGCTGCCGGGCGCCCTGCGGGACGGGTGTCGCCGGGCCATCTGCCGGGACGCGGCCGGCAGGCCTCTTCGCCTGCCAGCTGCGGTCTGGACGAGCGGGGTGAGATCACCCGCGAGGTCGGACGGCACCGGTCGGCCCGGATCGGGCATTGACCCGCCGGAGCGTGCCGGGAACATCTGCGGGTGCGTCCTGGTTATGGGGAACGTGGTTGTGGAGGGGACAGTGTCCCCGGGCCTCATCTATAGCCCATGGGGACGATCGTTCGGCTGAAGCCTCATGGAGCCTTTCGCCGTGTAGGCGACCGCCCTTCACGACCACGCGCACGTCGACAGCCCCGGCCGGGTCTCCTCGGCCTGGGCTGTGTCATGTTGCGAAACACGCCTTGGCCGCCGGTCGTCCCCGCTTACGTACGTCGATGCCGCCGCCGGAGCCGAGGTCCAGGACGCGTTCGCCTTCGTGGAGGTCGGCCACCGCGGTCGGGTTGCCGCAGCCGAGGGAGGCGGCGAGGGCCTCAGCGGGCAGGGTGTCGCGCTCGTCTTCGGCGTACAGGGTGGAGCCGAAGTTGTCGTCGATCTGGATGGCCTCGGGTCCGCAACAGGCGGTGCCGCCCGCGCAGTCGACCATTTCCATAAACTATGAATATAAAAATGCTATACTTCGAGCGTGAGTCGTCAAGACACCGCTCCAGGCAGGTCCGCCGCCATAGGGGCAGCCCTCTACGGCCTGGCCACCAGGGCCGCGAGACGCCTGCCCCGGGACATGAGCCTGACGTCCGCCGCCACCCTGGCCACCCTGGACCGGACCGGCCCGCGGCGCATCACCGATCTGGCCGCGGTCGAGGGCGTCACCCAGCCAGCGATGACCACCCTGGTCCGGGTGATGGAGGAGTCCGGCCTGGTCGAGCGGCGGGGCCACGCGTCCGACAAGCGGGTCACGCTGGTGTGCCTGACCGAGGCCGGCGCCTCCTATGTCCGGACGCGGCGCCAGGCGGGCGTCCACGCGTTCGAGCGGTTGATCGGCGAGCTCACCGGCGACGAGGTCGAGGCGCTGGTGGCGGCCCTTCCGGCGCTGAAGCATCTGGCAGAGCTCGAAAACCAGGACCGCGAAGGGCCGAAGCAGTGACCGGGCAGCCGGTCGGCGAGGTCGCGGTGAAGGCGTTCTTGGTGGCGCGTTCCGAGGCGCGGCTGCTGGTCCCCGCCCTGATGTTCATCGCTCTGGTCGTGGCGGCGGTCGCCAGCCTCGGGACGCCGCTCATCACCAGCGTGGCGACCTCGTTCCACGTCTCGCTCGGCAGCGCGCAGTGGACGCTGACCGTCGCGCTGCTCAGCGGCGCCGTCGCCACGCCGGTCCTGGGCCGGCTCGGAGCCGGCCCGCACCGGCGGG